>DAINRH010000161.1:0-9228 GCA_036741905.1 Methylobacter sp.
AAGTTGATGCCGCGTTGAAGAAATTCGAGAACTTTGTTTCCGATGATCATGATAAGCAATTGCTAGCAGATGACCGCGCAGCACTAGCCGCCTACGATGCAGCGCGTCTTAAGGCGCTTGAGTTGTCACGAGCGAGCAAAAAGGTTGAGGCGCGAGATTTGATGATGGCTAATCAGAGTGTGATTAGCAAGGCATCTGACGCATTGACTATACACCGCAATTATAATAACGAGCTTGCAACAAAAAGTGCAGAAGAAGCGGTGGTCGTTAAAGAAAGTGCTATTAGCATGTTGCAACTCATTGCATTTGTTGTGTTGTTTGGTATGGGGGTCGTTGGGTTTCTTATTACTCGCAATCTGATGAGGCAGCTAGGCGGTGAGCCTAACATGGCGGCAGAGGTTGCCAACAAGATTGCGTCTGGTGACTTTAGTACACAGATAGCCCTGAAACAGGGGGATAACCAAAGCTTGATGGCCGCGATGAAGCAGATGAGTGGTGTTTTACATGAGGCTGATATTGCAGCGCGCGAAGCTGTGCGTGTGAAAATCACACTAGATAACGCGGCTGTTAACGTGATGATGGCGGACAATGACGGCATTATCCGTTATATGAATAAATCTACGGCAGCGTTAATGCAGCGTGCTGAGTCTAACATGCGCAAGGTGCTACCTAACTTCAGTGCTGCTAATATTATCGGTGCAAACTTTGATATTTTCCATAAGAATCCTAGCCACCAGCGCAATATGCTGGCGCAATTGCGTAATACTTACGCTACCCAGATTCAAGTTGCAGATATGATATTTAAGCTTAGTGCCAGCCCTATTTTTGACGATAAGGGTGAACGATTGGGTAGCGTGCTTGAATGGATAGATCGTACAGCAGAAGTTGCTGCTGAGCAGGAGATTGCCAAACTGGTTGGGGCAGCAGCAGCTGGCGACTTCTCAGACCGTGTTGTAGTTGAAGGCAAGGATGGCTTCTACAAACAAGTGGCAGAAGGTATGAACCAAATTGTAGGTGCGAGTGAGAATGCCCTTGATGATGTGTTGCGTGTTCTTAGCGGTATGGAGCAGGGTGATTTGACACAGAGCATAGACAAAGAATATCAAGGCGCTTTTGATGGGTTGAAGAGCTCAGTGAATAACACTATTGCCAAGCTCTCCAGCATCATCAGCGAAGTTAACAGCGCGGCCACTAACATTGCCAGTGCTTCCGAAGAAGTGAGCTCAACTGCACAAAGCATGAGCCAAGCCACTAATGAGCAAGCTGCATCTGTAGAACAAACTAGCGCTGCCGTAGAAGAAATGGGCGCTAGCATCAACCAAAACACAGAGAACGCCAAAGTCACTGAGGGCATCGCAGCGAACGCCGCAAAAGATGCCAATGAAGGAGGAGAAGCGGTGAGCCAAACTGTGGTAGCGATGAAGAGCATTGCCGATAAAATCAGCATCATTGACGATATTGCCTACCAAACCAACTTACTTGCACTTAACGCTGCAATTGAAGCCGCGAGAGCAGGTGAACACGGCAGGGGGTTTGCGGTGGTGGCTGCTGAAGTACGTAAGTTAGCTGAACGTAGCCAAGTAGCTGCACAAGAAATTGGTGAAGTGGCCAAGAATAGCGTAGGCCTTGCAGAGAAAGCTGGTCAATTGTTAGAAGAAATGGTGCCGAATATCAACAAAACCAGCGACCTAGTGCAAGAAATTACAGCAGCCTCTGAAGAGCAAAGTACAGGAGCCGGGCAGATTACCAGCGCCATGAACCAGCTTAACCAAATCACCCAGCAAAATGCCTCAAGCTCAGAAGAGCTAGCGGCTACGGCTGAAGAGATGAGCGCCAGCGCAGAGCAGCTACAAGGGCTCATGAGCTTTTTTAGGGTGGATGAAGGAGCGGTCAGTCAAGTTAAGCAAGTTACTCCAGCTAAACAGACTGGAAAAAAAGCATTCAAGCCAGCTAAGAGCAATGTCGCGCGTGCCAATACAGAGGTTAATGAAAGTGAGTTTGTGAAGTTTTAAATGTAACGCAGGTAGTGTGTGATTAGAATTATCGATGACACACTACCTGCCAATCACGAACAATCGACAGGAAGGAAGCGTAATGGGCGCACTGGTTACATCAAGCAACACACAGATGATAGAAGTCATCCGTGAAGAGTTACAGCAATACCTTACCTTTATGCTGGGCGGTGAAACGTTCGCTATTGGTATTCTCAGCATTAAAGAAATTATAGAGTACGGTCAACTGACCGAAGTGCCACGCATGCCAGATTTTATCCGAGGCGTGATTAATCTACGTGGTGCGGTGGTCTCTGTGATTGATCTAGGCGCACGATTTGGCAAACAAGTCGCCAGCATTAGTCGTCGCACCTGTATTGTGATTATTGAAGTAGAGCACGAGGGCGGGCAGCAGGTGGTTGGTGTCATGGTCGATGCTGTCAATGAAGTGTTGGACATCATGCCAAATCAAATTGAACCTGCGCCTAACTTTGGCGCCAATATCCGTGCAGACTTTATACAGGGTATGGGTAAGGTGGGAGGTAAGTTTGTCATTATTCTAAACGTTAATCATGTGTTGTCATTGGATGAAATGGCAGTGCTGGCAGGAGTAAATAATGAGTAACAGCATATTTCAGACTGAGATTCTTTCCCGAATGTGGGTAAGTTGTAAACGGTGTGTGCTTGAATATTTTGAGGTTCTTACGTACTGAAACTTTTGCACAAAAGTCACTCCTGCGAGACCTTTATGGTCTCGCAGGAGTGACGATATGAGGAATGTTGATGGGAAAGTATCATTCGTGCAAAAGGCTTGTACCAATAAACATGGCTGTATGCATATACAAATGTGCAGCAACTTGGACTCCGGTATGCAGCTTACGGCGTGCAGAGTGTTCATTATGATACTGTTGGTGTAGCGCTGATAAAGGCGCTTGAGCAGGGCATAGGCTAAGCTTTCACTGATGATGTACGTGCTGCATGGGTAGAACTTCCAGCTACTGGCCAGTGCTATGAAGTTATCGGCAAATAGTGTTTAACCGAAAGCAATGTAAACAAATTTGGAGAGAGCACCTAACTAATAGGCAGCGAGCAACGTACTCTACGGGTTAGGGGCGGGATTCGAATTAAAAGTTAAATAGAACAAAGACATAGAACGCAGTGCGACAGAAAAATGAACTTAATTAGGGTTTAGGTAACGATTGAAATGAAGGCATTGATTGTAGATCCATCTAGTACGGTAGCTTATACCTTGTCGTCTCTGTTTGGCAAGTTTTGCATTAATACACAGGTGGCAAAGAGTGGGCATGAAGCGCTCTACATGTTAGAAAACTTATCGGTAGATATACTGTGTTTTTCCTATGAGCTTGGTGACATGAATGGCATTGAGTTCTTTGTCTCTGCAAAGTCACAGAAGCTATTACACCAACAACCAGGGTTAATGTTTACCTCGACCCACAGCCGGTTGATTACTAGTCAAGCATTGGAAGCAGGGGTCACGGATTGCATTTCTAAGAATAACCTTGAGCAACTGGAACAGTTTGTTAAACAGTTTTCTGCTAGCAATCACACACGCATTAGCGGCAAAGTGTTGTTGGTAGAGGATAGTGCTACAACCGCGCTATTTTATCGACAAATGCTAGAGCGGCTAGGGTTGGTAGTAGATATCTCCCAGAGTGCTGAAGATGCCATTGTAAAGTTTACTGCTAATAGCTATGACTTAGTGGTAACCGATTACTTTTTGGCCGGTAGGGGAACAGGCTTCACAGTGATTCGTGCAGTACGTGATGCCGTGGGAAAAAAATCTACAACGCCTATTTTAGCGATTTCATCTTCTGACGATATGGTGCGTAAGGTGGAGATTTTACGTAATGGTGCTAACGATTTTGTAGCCAAGCCTGTGGTGGCGGAAGAGTTGGAAGTCCGTGTCTTTAATCTACTCAATATCCGCAGGTTGATGAGTAGACTTGAATCTCAGCATGACGCAATGAAAGACCTTGCCATGCGCGATCAACTCACTTCACTTTACAATAGGCACTATCTGCAAGAAGCTGTTCCAGGCTTGATGGATAATGCGCACAAAAGTGGGCAGCCGTTGTCCATGATGGTGGTTGATATTGACCATTTTAAACACATTAACGATAGTTATGGGCATAGAACTGGCGATAGTGTGATTGAACAGGTGGCCAAGGCTTTGCAGAAAATTTGCCGTAACCAAGACTTAGTTGCACGGGTCGGTGGCGAAGAATTTGTTGTGGTGTTACCTGGTATGACGGTTGATGACGCGTTTGCCAGAGGTGAAGATTTCCGGCTTAAAATTGAGGCGCTGATACCAGAAAGCATCGCTATTACCGTTAGTATTGGTATTGCTACTGTAACTCATGCTGAAACCTACGATGGTTTATTTAATCGAGCTGATGGTGCTATGTATCGTGCCAAATTGGCAGGACGTAACCGAGTGGAATTGGTGTGAATGTTACAACAACGGCCAACAAGTTATATCAGTATGTGCGTAAAGGTAGTATGTCAGCACAGGCTGAAGCCCTAAATAAATTCTGGACGGAATTAAGAGAAAAAAGCCGTGTACGTATAGAGCGTAACGAGGTCTTTTGCGTTTGGTAGATCGTCTTGTTGGTTTGCTTAAGCCAGGCGTAAAGGCTTTTATCTGAAACACCTAGGCGCTTTGATACTTCAACGACTCCATGGCCGCGCTCAGTGATTTGTTTGATTGCTTCAGCCTTAAATTCAGCTGTATATCTGGTACCTCTCATTAACTACTCTCCAGTTCAGTTTCGACATTATTGAATGTCTACCAAAGTCTGGGAAGTCCAAAGTAACTTTAGAACCTATAAAACCTTCAACTGAATAGGTTCTTAAGGTTCAAAATATAAAACATTTAATTCACGCAATTTATACCCGTGATTAAGACTTTCCTGTTTGTTGCCATACTTAATCTTGAATATGATTGCCGAATGGCAGTGCAGATCTAACGCCATATTTATAAAGTGTCTCTCTGGAAATTTTTAAATCTTTGGCAACGCTTGATAAAGACTCACCTTTTTTAGTTCTACTTTTTGCTTCTTCAATAATGTCATCAGTCACTTTACGTCTGCCTCTATATTTTCCTTCTGCCTTGGCAATCGCGATACCTTCCAGTTGACGCTCACGAATGAGCTCACGCTCAAATTCTGCAAATGCAGCCAGCATAGTGAGTTGCAGCTTAGCCATATGATCTTTTGAATCTGGAGAAAATGTAAGATTGTTTTTATTAAAACTTACTGTAGCTCCTTTTGCCAGTATCTGTTCAACTAGATTGAGAAGATCCTTTGCGTTGCGTGCTAATCGATCAATAGAATGTACATGCAAGGTATCGCCTTGCCGGACATAGGAAAGACATTCTTGAAGGATAGGGCGCAGAGTGTCCTTGCCAGACAATTTTTCAGTGAAAGTTTTGTTAAGACTGATACCATCAAGTTGCCTTATGGTATTTTGGTCGATACTGGAAACTCTTATATAGCCTACTTGCTGTCCTGTCATGATTTTATACCCCTTAATAGTTAACTGCCTATTAAGATCTATAGCATGCATTTACATCCTGTCAAATTTAAGCATTTTAACTTCATCTGACAATTAATCTTAAAATTTTAAGGTGTCAGTTAAGGTAGACTCTATCTGACAGACAATGTTTGATCAGTCACTATAAATCCTATAAAGACATTGAGGTGCAGTGTCATGATAGGGCGGAGGTTGGTTGTCTAGATTGGAATAGACGAGCTAATTATAAAAAAATTCAGTCCGACAGCAATGTCCGCATAGCTGACTGTCAGCTTTTAACGGAATGTCGAATTAATTTACAGATTTAGTTATAGTGCCTCTGTTCAATTAATTTCGCGGACTTTTATCCGTAGGTCGGATGTCTGCTTTTTTCTGAGGCTTTGCTATGAATTCTGATAATGTATCTTTCTTGACAGCAATGACTGCTCTCAGCAAAGACCAGATCCAACAAGCTGGACAGAGATATACCCCAGGGGTCGATCATCAAGCGCCGAATCTCAGGATCGAATCACTTTTCACCGCGATTGAGAACGTTGCCTGTGGAACGAACGCTCTTGCGAGATTTCAGACGATCCTGGATGCGTTTTTCGAGGCTTGGGACCGTGCCAAACACTATAGCCAACGGCCTGACATTATTCAGATACTAGCGGACGATGCTCGTTCCTTCTTGTCACCTATGATGGATCGCCTGCGCGCTCGCGACGCAGGGGCGGGAGAAGAGTGGTCAAGTCGACTCTCTGGCATTGAGTCCGAATTATTAGCGGATATTGCGCACTGGCGTGCTGAGGAAGCTAAGCTTCAACTGGCCAAAGGAGGTAGCGGATATTCTTCTGAACATAACTCCATCCTTGGGAACATAAACTCTATCGGTCGTTGTTTGGCTATTGTACGTGACGAAAAGGAGTACACACAGAGTGCAGCGTTTAAAGTCCTGTTTGATCCACAGCTCTTGGTAAGCGGTGAGTGGGGTACAGGTAAGACTCATCTATTATGCGATGTTACCCAAGACCGAATCGCTCGTAGCCAGGCCACTATTCTTGTGCTGGCTAAGAACTTCGAAGGCAACGTTATAGCAGAAATATGTTCTCGGATTCAAGCTGATCGCTCAGCTGTTGAGCTTTTCGACCGACTAGAAGAATTGGCAAGCGAGGCTACTGAGCGTGCGATCATTATCCTTGATGGTGTTAACGAAGGTCGTCGTCGTGAATGGCGAGAAGCAGTAAACACACTGCAAACGCTAATTGCGAACCGTTCTAACATTGGTTTGATTGTCACATGCCGAACGCCGTTTGAGCCTATCGCAATCGACAAGAAAAATTTAGAGAAATTTCATAAAATCATACACCTTGGATTCGATGATCAAGAATTCGACGCTCAGGCAGCCTTTTTTCAATACTACAATCTCCCGCTACCAGAAGTACCACTGTTGGACAGAGAGTTTTCACGACCTCTCACACTGAAACTAATCTGCCAGTCACTTCAAAAACTTACAGGCAAAAAGTTGGAGCAAGGGTTTGCAGGCATTGCATCTGGTCAAAAAGGAATGACTTACGTCCTAGAGTCATTCGTGAAAGGTGTTGGCAAACCTATTGAGCGCAAATATGGTCTGAAGACAAATGGGTGTTGGGAACTGTTGAAGGGAAACGATCAAATTGCTGATGGAAAGCTTGCAGGGATAGCGCCGTGTATGGCTGCGAAATTGCGCGGCTTTGTTCGTCCGTCAGAGATCAATCGCATCATCGCAGCCAATTACCCTTCTATGAGACCAGCACTGCGACAGAAGATCATCGACGAGCTGCGGACTAACGGCCTAATCGAAGAGGATGCTATCTGGTATTCATCTAAATCTGGGTTCAAGTCCCGAATCGTATTCCGACTCCCCTATCAACGATTCAGCGACCACTTGGTGGCACGACATTTGTTGAAGACGTATCTCGATGTTTCTTCGGATGCAACGATTAAGCGAAGCTTCACGTCCAAATCAGCACTCGCACGTATTTTCAGGATGTCCAAACACCATTATCAAGAGTACGCGGAGCCGGGCTGGGCACAGGCGCTAATCACTGAATTTCCGGAGCGTATAGGAAAGCGATTGCCATGCAAACAGAGTGAACTATTCTTCGTGTTACCCAAACGCTCCCAGAACTTGAATGCTTATTTCAACCCGTTCATCGAAGGTTTATTTTGGCGCAACCCTTCAGCGTTTACCGAGGGTACGCGAGCCATTATCAATCGATACCTGAATGCTGGATCGCAGTCGTGGGAGCAAATGGTTGACGCTTTGGCTGCCGTCTCGACCAAGCCAAAGCACCCGTACCACGCCCAGCGGCTATATAATTTCCTGGCGAGATATCCGATGCCAGACCGCGATCTCCAATGGTCTGAGTATCTTCGGAGACGGTACGCTTCGCCCACTATTCACCGACTACTGACATGGGCGGAAAAACTGAGCGTGGCGAGCATGACGCAGCATTCTGCGACGGAGCTCGTTGTACTGCTCTCTCTAGTTCTTACAACGGTCGTTCGCAGTGATCGCGACTTAGCGACAAAGGCACTAGTGTTGATAGGTGAAAGGTTTCCTGATGTACTTTTCACCCACGTCATGACGAGCCTTGGGTTTAATGATCCGTATGTGCCAGAACGCATGTTGGCAGCTGCGTATGGGACGACCATGTCCCTAGTTGACTCGGAGTACGCGCCGACGTTTAGACCTCTGCTAGGGAAGTTTGCTAAAACTCTGTATCGAAAGATGTTCGGGCCTGATGCGCACCACGCAACCCATCACACGCTGATACGAGACTACGCGCTCGGCATAATAAAGCTCGCCCAGCGCGCGAATTGTGTTGCGCTACCCAAAACCGCAAGCCGTAACCTTGTAGCGCCGTTTCCTAACACTCCTTCGACATTCGCAAGTGACGGTACGCCTGATTCCTCTGTGAAGGATGCGATTGGCCATGCCATTCAAATGGATTTTGGCAACTACACGATTGGACGCATGATTCCCAACCGTGCGAACTATGACGACAAGAAGCCAGACTATGTTCAGGTCCGCGCAAAAATCGAACGACGTATGTTTGATCTGGGGTACCGAGAAGAGCGGTTCAAAAATGCCGATGGTGAGATCGGCAATTCGTCATGGAATGCACGTGATCAAGAGAAAGTGGATCGGTATGGGAAAAAGTACTCGTGGGTTGCTTATTTCGAAATGTGGGGCGAGCGCGAGGCAGTCGGAAATCTGCCAGATTGGCGTCTCGGAGAGAGAACGTCCGATTGCGGAGTAGATCCAAGTTTTCCGAAGCGCCCACCTGACTGGACACCACCAATTCCAGACCTGTTTGGAGACCAGAACGTTACCACTGAAGCTTGGGTCGAAGGCGGTTTTACTCCGAAGTGGGATCAGTTGCTTATGGTTCCGGAGATCAACGGACAAGCAGGCGAATGGGTACTCGTGGAAGGTTTTATCCGAGGAGCAGATGAGAGTCATGATCGGGAGATATTTGCCTTCTTGCGCGGAATGTTCATAGCGCGCGGAGATGTGAGCAGTTTCAGGGAAAAGTTCCTTGCGGTGGAGTATCCAGGGAATAATGAGATCCCCACAGGGACTACGGAACACTATCTCTACGCAGGAGAGGCTGGGCGTCGTCCGAACTATGCACGACAATTGTGCCAGCGGAGCGGCCAGTAT
>DAINRH010000162.1:0-2719 GCA_036741905.1 Methylobacter sp.
TGTTACTTCAAAACCGAAACGCAGGTCTGTGTAGCTTGGTGTTTCCCATTTCATCGTAAACCTCCAGAAGTGTTTAAATTATTATGCTAGCTTGATCAAGTAAGCTGGATTGAAGTATACGATGAACTATTCTTAGATTCAACTCATAAGTGCAATCGGCACGGCAGATTGAAAGCTAAGTCTTATCATTTAAGCCAAGCGCGGCCGTGGTATTTGGCATTAGCGCGCGACGGTATTGAACAACGCTCTATTACGGCACTGAGGGTACGGTCAGGTTTTGCGATAAGGGTTCAACCTCCGGATCAGAAAAACGGCATGTCTTCGCTGGTGCTTGAGGAATGACAGCGGCAACGTCATCTCCATCCGATCAATTGATATTATGCCGGGTCAAAGTCCCCTATCGTTAGTTTTAATTTTTCATTACCCCCAGAACCATTGCAATATGCGCCAACTCGGCGACGGTCGACACTTTAAGTTTGCTTCTTATTTGCGTGCCGTAATTGGCGACGGTTTTATAACCCAGACAAAGTTCGTCGGCGATTTTATGGGCGGTCAAGCCTTTTGCCAGCAGTAGGAATACATCGAATTCTCTGGGCGACAGGGTATCGACAATGGTTTGGTAATCGGCCTCGTTATTTTGTAGGGGCATGTTTTTCATTAAACCCTGCTCTATATAAAGTTCGCCCTCTGCTATTTTTTGTATCGCGGTTGCCAAAATGCCGGGGGCGCTGTTTTTAGTGATGTAGCCTTTTGCTCCGGCGCTCATGGCTCTATCGACATAAACCATTTCGTCGTGAACACTAAATACCAGTATTTTGGCATTACTGTCGCGGTTGCAAATGCGGCGAATACTTTCCAGGCCGCCGATACCGGGCATCGATAAATCCAGCACCATGACATCCGGTTGCTGTTCCAGATACAGCTGGCAGGCCGCCTCGCCCCGCTCGGCTTCGGCGATCACGTCAATATCGGCTTCGGTCGATAGCAGCATCCTGAAACCTGCGCGCACCACGGCATGGTCATCGACTAGAATGACTTTTATCTTGTCTTTCATGGTAGTGGGATAGTTGCAATGATGCTCATGCCTTGGCGCGGCTGGGTCTGTATGGTGAATTTTCCGCCCAAACTGTTGATTCTTTCTCTCATGCCCAATAATCCAAAACCGGTTTTAATCTTGTCAATAGCGCAACCTTGTCCGTCGTCGGTTACCTGTAGCCGTAGCGCGGCTCCTGTTTTGCCTTGATGCTCTATTTCCAGGCTGATCGAGGCTTGCTTCGCTTGCGCATGACGGACAATATTGGTTAAGCATTCCTGAACGATTCTGAATATTTGAATGGTGATTTTTTGCTCCAGAAAATCGACTTCGTCAGGACAGGTGATGGTGAGCTTTAACTCAGGGTTTCTAATCGACCAGTGGTTTAATAGATCCTCCATAGTCGCTTTCAGTCCCAGTTCGGTTAATACCAAGGGGTGCAGTTGATGCATCATGGAGCGCACCACGGTCATTAAATGATCGCAGATAGTGACAATAGAATCCGTGGTGTGTTTAATGTCGGCCCTGGTTCCCGTAGCTTCGGTTTGGCAACGTCCGGCAGTCACCGCCATGACTTTAATGGCGGTCAGCGATTGCCCCAGTTCGTCGTGTAATTCCTGCGAGAGTCGTTGTCGTTCGTCTTCCTGTATTTCCAGGGTGTGTTGGGTTAATGCCCGGTTTTCCTGTTGGCCGACATTCAGTTCGTCGGTCATGTGGTTGATGGCTTTGGCGATACTGTCATATTCCTGAATGGAAAAATTGGGTAGTTTTTGGCTGTATTGCCCGGTTTCAATGACTTTTAGCGCGTTAACAATCACGGCAATGGATTTAAGCGCTTTGTTAAAAGCCAGGTTGACAGCCAAAAAGGTAAATAGTGTCAGCAAGCAAAGTGAGCCGAAAAAGGCAATGCTTTCTTGCCACACTTCAGTAATTTCATCTAACGGGTTGGCCTCAATAATCAGGGTGATTTGTTCTCCCTTGAAGCTGGTGATTTGATGTTCAACTTTGGGGTAGTGAACGGCAACCCGATTAATAAACCATTGCGGCGGCTTTTCGTTATTATTGGTTTGTTGGTTTTTGTGGGCAAAGCTGACGATTTGTCCTGAAGGCTCTTTAAGTTGAATGCTTAAATGTCGGGTTTGGTTTATCGAATTAAGCTTAGGCAGCCAATCGGTCTCATTAAATGGCGTTTGCGAAGCTTGTGAGAAACCGAATGTTATCAACTGTACAGCCAGATTGATGGATGAATCGACTTCTTTATTCACCGCATCGCGTGCCTGCCGGATAGCTATCGATCCGCCCAGCATCAGGATGCACAGTGAAGAGATCAAAATTCGTATGTTAATTTGGTAGCGCAGGCTCATTAGCTTTGAAAACTCGATACTTGCAACATCGGATTGATGGAATGCAAAAACCTGCCATTATTCATCTATAGAGAGTGAATCGCTATAGGAAAAATTCTTTTTTCGGTTAAGTCGTGAGTTACGCGTAAAAAATACCGTAATAAGCGCTATTGAAGAGTCTAAGAATCTTGGAAATAATGCTTTTATCCTGATACTTTAAATAATGTGTAAATTTATTATTGACAGGATAGGGCATAAACAGCATAATAAGCGTCTCAGTACGGCGCCTGTAGCTCAGCTGGATAGAGTACTCGGCTACGAACCGAGCGGTCGGGAGTTCGAA
>DAINRH010000162.1:2729-4305 GCA_036741905.1 Methylobacter sp.
GCGGATGACTGTTAATCATTAGGTCGGCGGTTCGAGCCCGTCCGGGGGAGCCAAGTAAAACAAAGCCTTACATGCAAATGTAGGGCTTTTTTTATGTCTGCTGTTTTTGCGGGTCATGGCGGGGTCATGTTTGAAACTCAATCTAAAGTATTTTCCAGTAATGCCAAGTAAGATTCTTTTTTTAAATTGGCCGCAACGACTGACTATCAACACGCACAAAAAAGCCGGTGTTACCCGGCTTTCAGTTTTACTCTTAATGAAGAGCTGAACAACGCTAAGCACAAGAACAACTGCCTTACGGTTTTATTTTTTCCTTAAAGCCTCAACATCGTCAAGAAACTTAGCTGTAGCCCTAACTCTTTCGCGGTATTCTTGCTCGTGTGCTTTTTTTATTGCTCGTTTTTCAGCTTCGATCTGCGTCTTACGAACGAGCTTATATGAATCCGATTTTTTCTTAGGTGAATAATAAATCCTACCATCTGCATCTTGGAACTTATAAATATCTGCCTGACTAATCCCAGGAACTGCAAGCGAAAGCATTACTGCAATAAATATTTTTTTCATGGTTTGTAACAAATCCCGCCCAGGTGCAAGTTGCCTCAGCACCGCCCATAAAGCCGCCGGTATTCGCTCCGCCGCCTGCTATTCCCGAAGCGCCGCCGATAATCGAACCGCTGGCCAGTAATTCCAGCCGCAGTATGACAGTATCGATGTCCGCACAGGACGTTGGGCAGGATGTTAAGGATAGGGGTATTGCTCACATTGTTACAGGTGGATATTCGAGTAGGGGTTAAATGTCCGCTGAGCGGACATTTAAAATGCTTAGCACTTCAACTCCAAAAGTACGAAATTCGTTCTTTTTAGATGAATCAATAAGATAGAAATGCTTGTCTTCTAAAAATCGGTCCTTGTTGTCTGAGAAATTACGCTTTGCAGTTCCATCTTGCCATTGGCAATATCAATAAAAAAGCTTTGTCCGTTGTAAGGTGCTTCAATGCGAGTTGGGTGCATTTTGGCTCCAAGTTGAGCAAGTCACTTGAGGTAGTGGCGGCCGGCAGTGACTTGATACCGACATTCGGGAGCAACCCTAGCCACAAAAACATTATCGCATAGAGTAATTAGATAACGCGAACCATAAGCAGACCATAGTGGTCTATATCGTTACTGGCGGGTATTCGAGTCGGGGTATAAAGCTTAAAAAAAAGTTTTAAGGACAAGAGACAGTGTTCCTGCAATTAATATACCCATCATCCATTTAATAACTGCAAGATCGGTATAAATTGGAGCAAGTTTATTGTCAAACTTGTTATCCAGGTATTCTTTGGTAACAAGCGTTTCTTGGGCTTCAGCAATCACCCTGACAACAGCTTCAGCTTGCTCTTGAGGAATACCTGCGGTTTTAAGCCTATCTACCAACTCAAGCGTATCAAAAGTAATGGTGGTCATGTTTAAGTCCTACTATGAATTATAATCAAATTAGCCTTATAGCTTTCCTTTGTCAAGCGGGGTAGCCGTCCTTGGCCTAGCGCAATCCTTAAATTGGGTACGCTGATTTGACGTACCCTGTATATTTCAA
>DAINRH010000162.1:4414-9205 GCA_036741905.1 Methylobacter sp.
AATTGTGGGCGCAGCGCACGTTTATAAAGTGTAAAGGTGAACGCATCTCACCTTCAATGCGTAACTTCTATGGGAGAGGCTTAGTCACTTTGTCTATTGATCATTCGAAAAATTTACCCCAAGCTTTGAGAGTACGATTTTTCCACGCACCTTGATGATAAGCGTAACTTATCATTAGTGGTAATACAGAAGTCGCTTCTGCAAAAACCATTTGTTCATAAGTGGTATCAACCTTGCCCCAAGATGCCGCTTCTTTTAAAGTAGAACTGGAACAAGCACCGTCACGCACATCGGCTACGCTAATTTGTACAGCGTATTCGTGCATTTTCACGGAGTGCCCTAGAATTTCCGCGCATACAACGGTGTCCTGAGTAAAATTTTTCGGCACGCCGCCACCTATCATGAATAGGCCTGTTTTTTCAGCTGCGATTTTGATTTTGGTCAATTCATGAAAATCTTTAATGGCATCCAGCACTAAATGCCGTTCCGGATTATCGACTTGATGCTTTACCAAGCCAAAGCCCGCACTACTATCGACAAACGCCGGGCAAAAAATGGGTACTTGGTGTTCATAAGCGGTTTGTACCAGCGAGTTGCTTTTCACCGCGTGTTGCGTTAAGTATTTGCCCATTTCCTGAATAAACTCGCGTGATGAATAAGCCTTAGGCTCTAAACTGTCGGCAATGGTTTTAATTGCGGCATCGCATTCTTGCAATTGCTGCTCATCAATATAAATATCGTAAATGCGGTCTATGTATAACTCACGAAGCTGGGCATCGTTGACAAAAGGACTGCCTTTATAATGTTTAAAACCTAGCGCTTCAAAAAAATCCATGTCCACGATGGATGCGCCTGTAGCGACAATTACATCGATCATGCCGTATTTAACCATGTCGACATAAACCTGCATGCAACCCGCGGCACTGGTGCTGCCTGCCAAGGTTAGGACATTGGTACAGTTTTTGTCTGCAATCATGCGCACTAGAATATCGGTAGCAACAGCGGTATCACGCGCGGAGAATGACATATTGCGCATGGCATCAATAATAGGTGTTGCGTCAAACGAGGTAATGTCGATGTGTTTTATGGTTTCTGCGAGGAAATCTTGTTTTTTCATAAAAGTCACTTTCATCAGGACTGTTGAATAGGCGGGTTTGACGGTTTATAACTTACGTTCTCTGCACAACGTCTGAACGTTGAATGGTTGCCAATATCAAGGCTTTGCTGTTGATATTAAATAAAAAGTCGTGTTTTTCATATAAAGTTTGGGCTAAATTTTCATTCGTATCATTCGAGGGATAATACGCAAAAATTGTTTGCCGGCCAGTTACGTCAAAGCAGCATTGGTGAAGAGTTGTTTGATGTTATTTCCGGTTTAAGGCTCTTGCCAAAAACACTGCTGCAAAGTCGTGGCGGCTTTCCTAGGTCACTTTTTTTAAAAATCCCGCGTCAATATACTTTTCAAGTTTCCAGCAATGGGGCTGGAATAACGGGCGATGGATGTTGTCGATAATACGCCTCCTGTAGTGTATTCCCTATTTCTATCCATTCAGGATTTATGTTGTAAAGTCCTTCCAACTGCTCTTCGATTTTTTTTTCCAGCGACTCAATATGGCGTTTTAAATGTCTGGGAGCATTTTTGCCGTGAAGCTTCACAAACATGCGGTAGGTGTTGTAAACATTTCTTTCTATGTCGCTGTGATATTGCCTTATATCATCTTCAATTTCACCGGCTTCTTCAACTAGACTGCAAACAGTGATCAGCTCTTCGATGTAAGGCTTCTTGGTAAGTAAAAATAGTAAACGATGTAAAAAACGATAATCACAGCATTTAAAGTAGGTCGCCTTGATAACATCTTCTTCAGTGAATTTTTCTCCAGTACACATTTTCTGTTCCTGAAGACAATACTCCAGCCCTGATTGCAACTCGGCATCCAGCAATTTATCGTACCAGCCATGTGTTTTTAAAACACTGCGTAACACTTGAGTCTGTGCGGACTCAAACCCTGGATTGTTAATATTGGCTTCATGCTCTTCATCAATTTGATAAAGCATGGCCTCTGCAAAGATGAGTTCGGTAAGCCAGGTAAAAGCATCGGACTCATCAAGTCCATGCAGAGGAAAATAAAAGTTGATCATTTCCTCAACGATGATCATTGCTTTGGTAATGGCTTTATAGGAAAGCGTTGGGGTTAATTCGGTGGGAGTGTAGGGAAAATTCCCTTTGGCGGGTACAGACGAATCCGTTATAGCAGCAGGGACATCGGGAGCCGGATTGTTTTTGGCATATCTAGCCTGTACTTGTTGCCAAAGCCGCTCTAATTCGGGGCGGGTAGCCGCCAAGCTGGTTTCACGTTCATTTAGCTCAGCATATAAGCTATCGAGATGCGCCTGAAAATGTTGTCGTGCATTATCACCATAAAGCCGCACATAAAGATGGTAGGTATTGTAAACATTGTCGACCACATTTTCCGAATACTGGAGCAGGTCATCCTCGATTTCGCCAATTTGTTCAACGACCCAGCTCAAATCCAGTAATTCTTCATCATAGGGTTTATTTAATAAACGAAACATCAAGCGGTGTAAAAAACGATAGTCACAACACTTAAAACGAGTATTTTCGACAATATCGGCTTCGGTAAAGCTGGAATCCGAGCAAAGCTTACGTTCCATTTGCCAATACTTTATACCCCGCTGAAGTTCAGTGCTCAGTTGTTCATCATACAACGAAGCTTGTTCCAGTATACGCACCAGGGTGTTAAGGCTGGGTGAGAAACACTTTGGATCAACCAGATTCGCCTCATATTCTTCATCATTTTGATAAGCGGTAGCCTCGGCAAAAATCAGCATCGGCAAAAGTCGAAAGCAATCCTTAAACTCCAGGTTATGCAGAGGAAAATAATAGAGCACCATGTCCTGAATAACACGCATGGACTTTTTTAAAGAATAATACGAAACCGTAGGTATCAAAATATAATCATCTGTTTTGACAGAATTTCCAGCTACATGCGCGTTGGCGTTGTCTATCACATTTTCGTTATCTAGCATTGTGAACCCCTATAAAATGAATTAAGCAATAGTCGATGAAAAGCTTAAACCTGCTCTTCAGTCGCAGCTTTTGCCGCTCCTACGGTTACAGTATTGCGACACTCGCGCTCTCTTACAATCCTGCTTATATTTAACAAAGACCAATACCAGGGTTGGCTCGCCTCTATGATATACAGCCCATATTTTTCATACAAAATCTGAGCTGAAACCTCGTTAGGATCAGTTGATGTTTCAAGGCGCAGATATTTTTTTCCAGATCGCTGAGTGTATTCTATACAAAACTCAATAAGTTGCGCACCGACTCCTTGAGAGCGGGCATCGGGAGCGACACAAAACCAGTCCACCCAGTAAGCTTCATGCGCATCGGGTGTTTTGCCGTAAAGTCCGATAATACCCAGTACCTGACTAGACTCTTTTGAAATGGCCAGCCAAAAAAAGCTGTCTTCTATGCCGACTAGGTAACAAAAGCCTTCCAGTAGTCGGCCTAAAAAAAATTTTCCTGTCTTCACGCTCTTCTTTTTTTCCGGGCGAATCCGCGCGCAGCTTTCTTTAAGCAAAATGAAGCGCAAGCTGATTTGTCCCAGGGGCAGGTATTTTTGCCAGGGAAAACATTGAGTCAAAAGCGTCTGTACTTCTCCTGAACGTTCAGCTCGCAAAGGCTCAATTAAAATAGCGGCTCGTGTCATTTGGATAGCTGCCCGGTTAAGTTCGCGGTAAGACGAAAACCGCTATTAATAATAATTTTACTGCGTTTTCAAATGTAATATCGGGGTATGGTAATAAGGCTTAACCGATAGTTTTTAGAATTGGATCAGGAATTTTCGGCATTGGGTACAAAATAAACCCTATTTTGTAATAGAGATACAATTTTAAGCGTAATCGCCAGCGCAGTATTTTAATCGAGTCATAAAACATTTGTTTTAACTCTTCTATGTATTCCTGCATTTTATTTTGGCTATCGTTCGGATATAGCTTGATGATCATGCGATATGTATTATAAACATTTCTTTGCTCATCATTTTCGTACTGCATAATATCATCAGATATATTCCCCAACATTTCAATCGGACAAAAGGCTGCAATCAGTTTTTCATCATAGGGAACATTTGCTAATTTATAGAGCAATCGATGCAGCACTCTAAAATCAAAGCATTTGTGTTGATTTGCCAATTTAACTTCTTCAAATGAAAAGGACTCGTTTTGACACATTTTATTTTCTAATGCGTAATACTGCATACCACAGAGTATTTCCTGTTCAATTTCTGAATCAAACAAACTTTTTTCATGAAGAAAATCATATAATATTTGTAGATGCTCCGATTTAAAGTTTTTATTATTTATATTTTCTTCATATTCTTCATCAATCTGATATATAACTGCTTCCGTATAAACGAAAGTGCCAAAATACTTGAAAAATCTTTTCGCCGAAATTCCGTAAAAGCGGAAATAGACTTGAATAAAAAGCTCAAGACTTATTCCTGCTTTTTCAATGGAACGGTAGGAAATGGTGGGGTGCAGGTAAAAAGAGGGTTTCATTGCAGTCCTTGTTCTTTAAAATTTAAAGCGCTTATCAATATATAGAGTCCGCAGCTAATATAGCGACATTTGCTCCTTCTCCCTCAGGGAGAAGGTTGGGATGAGGGGATATAAATAAGCATTTTCCTTATTTTAGATCCCCCTCACCCTCACCCTCTCCCGAAGGGCATAAGTATCTACACAACTTTGCCTAAAAATTGCTGGGCC
>DAINRH010000163.1:0-1237 GCA_036741905.1 Methylobacter sp.
GCCCCAGGATGCGCAAGATCCCCAGGAAATAATCGCCTTGCAGCTTTCGGCCGCATATTTAAGCTGCTCGACAAACGGCTTGCCGCCGATGATGCAATACATGCCGTCTTCAGCCAACGGCGCGTTGCCTTCTACGGCCAGGATGTAGTTGCCTTTGTATTTTTCGACGATCTCATCGACGATAGCTTCGGCATTGTGGCCTGCCGCCGCCATGATGGTGTCGTCGTAATCCAGCGACAGCATCGACAAAATCACATCCTTGGCTAAAGGATGGCCTGAGCGGATAAACGATTCGGAACAGCAGGTACATTCCAACCCATGCAGCCACAGCACCGGAATGCGCGGCTTGGTTTCCATCGCATGGGCGATTTTGGGTGCGAAAGCGGGGGAAAGCCCTAACGAGGCGGCGGTCAGGCTGCAAAACTTCAGAAAACTGCGGCGAGTGATGCCTTGCCTGCGCATGACATCGTAAAAGGTTTCAATCATTCAGGAACTCCTGGCGTTATAAGGCGCTTTAAAGAATGCACGCTCTTCAGCGCCGCATTTCCAAAACACAGAGGCAGGCAGACCGCCGCTGTATCAGCTTGGAAGCGCTTATTGTTATTATGTTTAAAGCTAACGCAGAGATCGGTAGTTCTCTAACCGACGCTGCTCCGCATAGCTTGAGCAACATCTATGCCGGATTAACGCCGGTTAAGAAACCTTTGTAATTGTAGGAAAATTAATTACAAAAAGAAGTGGAAGGGAATCAGCCAATGTGGGTTATGCAACAAATACAACAAAAACAGCAAGCTGTTGCAAGAAAACTTACATTAACGTTTTAACTTGATACGCGTTACGAATCGGGCATTGCGGCTAGGCGATTCTCCAATTCGGCGTTAACCAAGGTATCGTAATGGCGCTGCAAAATAGAGTCGGTAGGTCGCGGAAAAAGAGCGGATTCGATTTCACTTTGCAGATGCGTCAGAAAGCTCGGCTTGCTTGTCGACTCTTCGATGGTTTTCAGCTCTAAATCCGAGCAGGACTCACAGATAGCATCGGATTGTTGCGGCGATTGGGGGGCAAACAGCTTGCTGTAACCCGTTGGTAAAAAAGCGCATGCCGCAATTACAAGCATGATCAGGAACAATAAAGTCACTTCGAACATAATGAATACCTCACTATTAATAAAGAACACCAAGTACGCACATCAGATGAATGCAGGTACTCAGGGCTTAACTAGCAAATAAAATGCCAC
>DAINRH010000163.1:1337-9165 GCA_036741905.1 Methylobacter sp.
TGTCATTCGATATTCATCAATTCGACACGAAACTGACACCTTCATTCATTAAGGTATCCGCATCTCTATTTAACCCTATGGATACCGATGAAAAAGACAGACGCAGCAATACAGGTCAAACCCGCCAAACGGTTGGAATGTTTTGTTATCGCCAGGGATGGCGTGTATGCTTCAGGCCGGCCGGGAGCCGACGCGGCGGCAGACTCGGACACATTAATCAAGGAAGCTCAGGCATTGCGTTTCCGTGTGTTTGCCAAAGAAATGGGCGCCAAGCTTAAAACCGAATCGGAAGGCCTGGATTACGATGAAGTGGATAGTTATTGCGACCATTTGATTGTCTATGACAACGTCAATACCAAAATAGTCGGCTACACCCGTTTGCTTAACCAAGACCAGGCGGAACGCCTCGGCCGTTTTTATTCTCAAAGCGAATTCAATCTGGATCAGGTATTGACATTACCCGGCCGCTTTTTAGAAATAGGCCGAACTTGCGTCGATCCCGATTATCGCGGCAGCGCGGTATTAACAACGCTGTGGTCGGCATTGGTGCAATACGCGCTTGAAGGACAGTTTAATTACTTGCTCGGCTGCGCCAGCATTACTCCAGGCCCCAGCGGCTTTGCCATCGATGCGGTTTACCGGAATATCGATGCCAAAAATATTGCCCCCGCCTCTCTTCAAGTCAACCCCAGCATCCCGGTGCCCCGCGAATTAAGATGCGAACGGGATGAATCGGGCATTCCTCCTTTGCTTAAAGCTTATTTCCGTTTCGGCGCCGTAGTCTGCGGCGAGCCTTGCTGGGACGAGGATTTTAACTGCATGGATTTATTCATGTTATTACCGCTCGATCAACTGCAAGAGCGCTACAGCAAACACTACATGAGAGGATACCAGGCGAGTAATGAAATCGAAAATACGGCTGTACTATAGACTTTTCCTGATCATTATCCTGTTCATTAACGGACTCATTATCGCCGCAGGCATTTTTCCCGCACTGAGTCTTTTATATTCGACAGGTCATGCCAAAACCAAGCGAGATGCACTCAAGACCCTGTGGCTGCAATGGTTCAGCGCCATTGTTAAGCTGCAAATAGCCAGGGATGGCGAACTACCGGAACAAGGGGCGCTCTTAGTCAGCAATCACATTTCCTGGCTGGACATCATCGTGATCGGCCAATATTTACCGGCCTATTTTGTTGCCAAGAGCGATATTTCAAACTGGCCGGTGATCGGTTTCCTGGCCAGACAGGGCGGCACTATTTTTATCCGTCGCGGCAACAAACAGCATATAAAAATCACCGCCGAGAAAATGCTCTGGCTGTTAAAACAAAACAGCAGCATCATTGCTTTTCCTGAAGGCACCACGACCAAGGGCGATGAGGTCTTGCATTTTCATGCCTCTTTATTTCAGCCCGCCCTGTTAACCAAGTCGGTTATTCAACCGGTAGCCCTTCAATATCAAGGTACGGCCAAAGAACACGCGCCGTTTGTCGGTGACGACGACTTTGTTTCGCATTTGCTCAAAATGCTGACTCTGGATAAAATCGAGGTGCGGCTTAGTTTTCTTCCTGTTATTAACAGCTCGGGAAAAGACCGGCATAGCGTCAGCCTTGAGACCAGAGCCCGTATATGGGAAAAAATTGCAGGCGATTTAGCGGCGGATAATTCAGATGCTCCGGACTTAAAATCATCTCAAGGTTAACTTTCATCACCTTGTCGCTAGCCCGCTATCCACTTTTACACTACCGCGGATATTCTGATCTCCTTGAGCGCGCATCAAGCCGGTATGAATTTGGCGGAATAGTGCCGCATTTGACTATAACGACTGCTTCGGTTTTATGACTGCCATTAAATTCCCTGAACTCGAACAACTTGAACGCATTATTGAGCAATTAGGCGACCGCGCCCAAACCGAGGTCGTAGAAAAGATCCAATACCAGGATCATGAATTCCCCATTCATTGCATTACCCTGGGATCGACTCAGCCCGATGTGCCGGTATTGGCCTTTTTCGGCGGCGTACACGGACTGGAGAAGATCGGTTCCGAAGTGATCCTGTCCTATATGCAGACCATCAGTCAGTTATTGGACTGGGACCAGGAATTCCTGGCCCGGCTAGAAAAATCCCGACTGGTGTTTGTCCCCCTCGTCAATCCGGTGGGCGTTTATCTGGGCACGCGCTCTAATGGCAACGGCGTCGACCTGATGCGCAACTCGCCTGTGGAAGGCATCGGCGCAACCCGTATTTTCAGCGGCCACCGCATCACGCCGCGCCTGCCCTGGTATCGCGGCGATGAATCCAAAATGGAAAAAGAAGCGCAAGCCTTATGCCGCGTAGTGCAACAACACCTGTTCAATTCTCCGTTGTCGATCGCCCTGGATTTGCACTCGGGGTTCGGCATTCAGGATCGACTATGGTTTCCCTACGCCTCGCGCAAGATCCCATTCGCCTTTATTGCCGAAACCTTGGCCTTAAAAGAACTGTTCGATCGTTGCTATCAACACCATATCTACAGGATTGAACCGACCTGCCAGGAATATATGATTAACGGCGACCTCTGGGATTACCTGTTCGATGATTTTGTGCAGCGCTACGAGGCCGAACGCTTGTTCCTGCCGCTGACGCTGGAAATGGGCTCATGGCTTTGGCTGCGCAAAAGTCCGATGCACCTGTTCTCGCGGCACGGCTTGTTCCATCCGTTGCTGCCGCACCGCCAGCAACGAATTTTCCGGCGGCATTTCATGCTGTTCGATTTCTTATTCCGCAGCCTTTTGTATCCGGAACAATGGACACAGCTGAAGCCTCGGCAAAAGGCGGCCTATGAAAAAAAGGCCTCGGGTCTTTGGTATGAATAAAGCGCCAGGAAAAAACTGGATACTGCTGAGAGGCTTGGCGCGCGAATCGGGGCATTGGGGCGCTTTCGTTCCGTTGTTACAATCGGCATTCCCGGATGCCCAAATAACGCTGCTGGACTTGCCCGGCACCGGTTGTTTTCATCGGGAAACCAGTCCATGCACAATCAAAGCGATAACCGACAGCGTACGCCGCGATGCACTCAACAAGGGCGTCATACAACAACCGGCAACGATTCTGGCGCTTTCGCTGGGAGCGATGGTGGCTTGGGAGTGGCTGCGCAGTTATCCCGAAGACATCTGCGGCGCGGCCCTGATGAACACCAGCTTTGCCGATGTGAGTCCCTTTTATCAGCGGCTACGCTGGCAAAGTTATAGCGACTTTGCCGCATTGGCGATGACGCGTGACCTGCATAACCGGGAATCGGGCATTTTGCGCTTGACCAGCAACCGCCGAAACCAGCGGAAGCAAACCCTTCGCATCTGGGAAAATATACAAAACAAACGCCCGATAAGCCTTAAAAACAGCTTCCGCCAAATTATAGCGGCGGCAAGCTATCGGCCCGGCGACATAAAACCGAAACAGCCGGTTTTATTATTAAACGGATTGGGCGATCGCTTAGTGTCGCCAATCTGTTCAGAGGCGATACATAAAAAATGGAATCTGGAACTTCGCCGCCATCTCTGGGCAGGCCACGACTTGACGCTGGATGACGGCGCATGGGTGGTGGCGCAACTGCAAGAGTGGTCGGGGCAAAAGACGTAGCGCACTACGCGCCCTGCTCCGCTGTCACCAAATCTTAAACAAACCTTCATTTCTTTGTCACAGAACAGTTTTACTCTTTGCTCCTGAAAGCCAAGGCTTTTCATCACTGCAAAAGACCGTAATCAGTCTTTGCAGAATTTCCTTCAGGAGGATAAAGATATGAAACTGCTCTATTCCATCCATAAATACGACGTAAGCATGTTCACTTGGCTGATCAATGCCAGGATGCATGCCACCTTGACCAAGGCCGGCCGTTATATCTCGAAAACCGGCGACGGCCAGTTGTATGTGGTCATCATAGGCCTGTTATATTGGCATGAAGGTTTTGAAAGCCCTTTTCTACACGCTGTCCTGTTGGCTTTTTTAATCGAAAGACCGATTTATTTCGTACTCAAAAACGGCCTGAGGCGCAATCGTCCGCAAGCCGCTTTACAAAACTTCCGCAGCACTATTACGCCATCGGATAAATTCAGTTTTCCATCCGGCCATACCTCCGCCGCTTTCATGATGGCGACGCTGCTCGGCTATTACTTACCTCCCTTGATGATCCTTCTTTATTGTTGGGCGGCATTGGTCGGCTTCTCCCGCGTGGTATTGGGCGTGCATTTCCCGACCGATACCTTGGTAGGCGTCATTTTGGGTATCTGCACCGCACTCTTCAGTTTGGGACAAATCGTTATATGAGAATTTTTTACGGCGTACAGGGCACCGGTAACGGCCACATCACTCGCGCTCGGGTGATGGCGAAAGAACTTCATGCCGCCGGCATTGATGTTCACTTTCAGTTTACCGGACGACCTGCGGATAAGTATTTCGATATGGAAATCTTTAACGGCTACCAATCGCGCCCCGGACTGACTTTCCATACCGAAAAAGGCCAAGTCAGTTATTTGAAAACAGCGCTGGACGCCAAACCCATTACTTTTATCAAAGATATGAAGTCGCTGGATTTAAGCAGCTATGATTTGGTAATCAGCGATTTCGAACCGGTCACCGCCTGGGCGGCAAAAAGCCAAAAGAAGCCGGTTTTAGGCATCGGCCATCAATACGCGTTTAACCATAAAATCCCCAGGGAAGGATCGGACCCTATCGCCGATCAGGTCATGAAGTATTTTGCCCCGGCCGATGTCGGCGTCGGTTTGCACTGGCATCATTTCGGGCAGCCCATTTTGCCGCCTATTATCGATACGCCGGAAACGCCAAAAAGCATTATCAAAAACAAGATCATCGTGTATCTTCCTTTCGAAGACCAGAATGAAGTCATCCGGCTGTTGTCGCCTTTCGAGAATTTCGACTTTCATCTTTATTCGCCGGAACCGGTACCATCCAAATTCGGCCACATCACCTGCAATCCGCTGTCGCGCGAAGGTTTCCAGAAAGATTTATACGATTGCGCCGGTATTATCAGCAATGCCGGATTTGAACTGGCCAGTGAATCGCTGCAATTGGGCAAAAAAATTCTGGCTAAACCGCTGCATGCGCAAATGGAACAAATCTCCAATGCCGCCGCCTTACAACAATTGGGCTACGGACATGTTATGCATGATATGAATATAGCCGCTATTGAACACTGGCTGCATGATGACCATGCCGTTCATATCACCTATCCCAATATCGCCAAAGTGCTGGTGCAATGGATACAGAACGGTATGCCCGAAATGGATGCTGATTTTATTGAAGCGGTCTGGAGTTCGGTGGAAGTTTTGCAGATTAAACAATAACCCCCCTCCTTTACCTTAGTTACTAAGGAATGGGCATGAAATAACTTTTGCAAATAGCATCGCCACTATCCCCAGACCTGGCAGGTTTTTAAAACCTGCCAGGTCTAACTTGTCGCTGGAGTGCAGGCTTTGCCTACATGGATGTAGGTAAGGGGCGTGAGCAGGAGCGGAAGCTTCGCCTGCGCCGGCAAGCAAAGCTTGCACTCCCGTTACGTCCTGATAGCTCTTTTAGTAACTGATGTTACGCACTGTCCACGAAAAGCACGAAAGACACGAAAAATAGAGAGCCGTATGTTGCGCGCTAGTTCCCAAGCTCCTGCTTGGGAATTCAGTACGGGAAGCTCTAGCTTCCCGGCTCGCAAAGCTGGAGCTTTGCTCACTGGGTTCCCAAGCGGGAGCTTGGGAACCAGCGTATCTCTTAGCGCTACGTGGTCTTGACGATGGGCTTTACTTATTGTTCCTGTACCCGGTTTTTTTCGTGCTTTTTGTGCCTTTCGTGGACTACGCTTTTTTATTAGGCACATGCGTAACATCAGTTAGTAATTGAAAGCACCGTAAGCCGCAAGCGCATGTCAATACCGCTTGAATCCTTTGTCTTTTTCTAACAGGGTCCCGCGCTACGCCGACCTTCCCGGACGATAACACTACCGTTTCGTCCGCGGCATCCCGCTTTCATCCAACACAACAATCGCTTCTTCGCAGCTGATTATATTTTCCCTATTGCTGAGAATATAATCGGCCAGACGCTCAATAGCCCGCCAATGAGTCGCTGAGCTTATGAACTGGAAAGCCTTGTTAAACAACAAGGCCAGCTTCTCTTCGTGCCGACTTCCGTCCGCGATAAAGCTATCCAGATACTCGTAAACCTTTTCAAGATCCGATGTCCCCCCGTAATAATGCAAGGCGTCAATGTTCACCAGTCGGGCGTTAAACTGTTCATCATCGCGAAGCGCCACATGCTTTGCTTCCGCCAAAGGCCCGATCAGCAAATTAATCATATCCGCTTCAAAAGCGGTCTGATAGGCATCTTGTTCAGCGGCTGAGAAATAATGACTGCTTTCAATTAGCGCAACCGGCAGGCTGTGAATCAGGCGGCCCCCTTCCACGACGGCAGCAAAATGATCATAAGCCAGGCGCTTATCCGAAGAACTGTCTTTTGGGCGATCCAAAGCCTTAATGGCGATTTGAAAATACACCGGCGGCAGTTGCTTTTGTTTATTGTAAAGATAAATAGCGGCAGCGTGGCCTGCCTCATGGAAGGTTATTTGTCTGATCAAATCGTGATCGTTAATGGTATAGGATGTATCAGTTTGGTAATTCCGTTTCATGATTTCACCCGTAAGCTAAAAAGATGCGGCCAGGGGTTGACCGCATTTGAAGGGGAAGGATAGCTAATAAACTCTAATTCCCGGAATAAGGGAGCAATCACAAGAGTTGCAAATAGTCTAACGACAACCACCCACCTTGAAAATGTGACCGATTGACGCGCGACAATAAGCCGCGCAAATTGGCACGGTACATGCTTTTTATTTAGGTTTGCGTCATATAAATGCTTCAAAGCCGCATACATACTGGGTTTTAACAAATCGCCAGTCGAATTTTCAAGGCATTTAACACAGTAAAATAGGTCATATGCCGCACAACCCTATCTGCCTTTCAACTCAACACAGGAGTTAACATGACCAAATCAAAACTCATCGACCTATTGGCTAAAAAACGGCCGCATTTAGAGCGAAAAGCGGTGGAATTGGCCGTCGGCTGTATACTTGAGCAGATGAGTAAGGCCTTGATGGCTAACGATAGAATAGAAATCCGGGGCTTTGGCAGCTTTTCCCTGCGTTACCATCCGCCTTTTACAGGCCGAAATCCCAGAACCGGGGCGGAATTAAAATTTCCGGCCCGATATTCAACCTATTTCAAACCCGGCAGAGAGTTGAGACAGCGAGTGGATTTGTTAAAATCAAACTGCGTGATTAAACAGAAAGCCTAGTTTTTACTAAAACGGCTTGAACGAATTCCAATAGGCGGTCTTATATCAGGGATGATTACACCGCCAAGCGGTGGTCAAGAAAGCTCTCAACCACCGTTTATCATGCCGGTTTTTATTGACCGATGGATTGACGCATATGGGTCATTGCTTCTTCGGTATGATGGGTACCGACATCGGCATGCCCTTGTTTAGCGTGAGCTATAGCTTCTTTTAAATGCTTAACCGCATCAGTCATATGCACATGCGCCTCGGCATGTTCCTTTTCAGCCGCTTCGGCATGTTTTAAACCTTCTTCAGCATGCTTGAGTAACTGGTCGGCATGGCCGTCTTGTCCATGAGCCGTAGCCATAGCCGAATGCTCCAGCGCTTGCGCTGTATGATGCTCGGTAGCGTTAGCCTGCGAGCTTAAGCCAAGAGCGATGGCGGCCATTAATACAGCAATAGATCTTAGATTCAACTCATAAGTGCAATCGCCACAGATCGGACAAGAAAAAGGTTA
>DAINRH010000164.1:0-9096 GCA_036741905.1 Methylobacter sp.
CACCAGCACGTATTTCTCGCCCGATCCGCCGAGGCCCACTTTGGTGCGCACGCCGGGCAAGCTTAGCAGCGCCTGCCGGATGTTCTGCTCGACGACTTGCTTAAGCACCGGCCGGTCTTGACGATTAGCCAGCAGAATTGTCAACGTGGCTTTACGCACTTCGCCGCCTTGAGAGGCGGCAAGGGGATCGTTGCCCGCCGAGCCGCTGCCCAGGGTAGCGTAAACCGATTTCACATAAGGTACGTTTGCCAGCAGTTGCCGGGCGGCTTCCGCCGAAGCGCTGGTTTGGGCAAGAGAAGCGCCGGGCGATAACTCGATGAAAACCTGCGTTTGCGGATTGTCATCCGGCGGAATGAACCCCGTGGGCAGCAAAGGAATCAGCAACAAGGAGCCGATAAAAAACGCCGCCGCAGCCGCCATCGTGGTTCGGCGATGTTCAAGACACCAGGTCGCCAGCTGCATGTAGTTTTGCATGACCTGCCCCTCCGGCGGTTCGGAGTGCTTGCTATCTTTTAACAGATAAGCCGCCATCATCGGTGTCAACATCCTTGCCACGACCAACGAGGCCAGCACCGCCAGTACTGCGGTCCAGCCGAATTGCTTGAAAAAACGCCCGGCAATCCCGCTCATAAAAGCCGTGGGCAGAAATACCGCAACCAGCGCAAAGGTGGTAGCCACCACCGCCAGGCCGATTTCGTCTGCCGCCTCCATCGCCGCCTGATAGGGTGTTTTGCCCATCCGCAAGTGGCGCACGATGTTTTCCACCTCGACGATAGCATCGTCCACCAGAATGCCGACCACCAGGGATAGCGCCAATAAAGTGATGCCGTTCAGGGAAAATCCCAAATAGTCCATACCCAAAAAGGCCGGAATTATCGACAGCGGCAGGGCTACGGCGGAGATGAAAGTCGCCCGCCAATCTTTTAAAAACAGCCATACGACCAGCACGGCCAGCAAGGCGCCTTCATAAAGCATGGTCATGGAACCCTGGAACTCTTCTTGTACCCTGGTAACAAAATTGAACGCTTCGGTAAATTCTATATCCGGGTTGGAGGCGCGTAATTCCGCTACCGCTTTTTGCACGCCCTCGCCTACCTCCACGTCGCTGGCGCCGCGGCTGCGAGTGACTTCAAACCCTACCGCCGATTTGCCGTTAAGCATAGCCAGGGACCGAGGTTCGGCCACGGTGTCGTCGATCGTCGCGACTTGGTCGAGCCGAATACGGCGGCCGTCCGCCAAAGAGATTTGCAGCGGTCGCATTTCTTCCACCGAAGCGACATTGGCCAAGGTACGTACCGGTTGTTCGCCGTTACCCATATTAATGCGGCCGCCGGCGCTTTCTCTTTGTATCTCGCGCAATTGGCGGGAAATATCGGCAGCCGTCGCGCCCAACGCTTGCAGTTTGACCGGGTCCAGGGCAATGGTCACTTCACGGCTAACGCCGCCCACCCGGCTAACCGCGCCAACACCGCGCACACTGAGCAACGTCCTGGCAACGGTGTCTTCGACAAACCAGGACAAGGCCTCATCATCGCGCCGGGGGGATGCGAGGGTAAACGCAAGGATCGGAGCGCTGGCCAAATCCAGCTTGGTAACAATCGGGTCGCGCAAATTGGCCGGCAGATCGGAGCGCACTTTGGAAACGGCGGAGCGCATGTCATCCACGGCTTCCTGCACCGGTTTTTCCAGTCGAAATGAGGCCGTAATAGTGACGCTGCCGTCCTGCACTTTCGTGGTGATGTGTTTCAGGCCTTGCAAAGTGGCGATAGCGTTTTCGATTTTACGGGCCACCTCGGTTTCCAGTTGGGAAGGCGAGGCACCGGGCAGCGAGGCGGAAACCGTCACCGTGGGTAAATCCAGATCCGGCATATTCTGAATCTTCATCGACTGATAACTCTGCATGCCGCCGAAGCTCAGCAGCACAAACAACATCATCGCCGGAATAGGATTGCGGATGCACCATGCGGAGACGTTCATGGCTGTACTACCTGCACAGTATCGCCATCGGCCAGGAAAGTGGAGCCGACGGCGACCAGCCTATCCTCAGGATGGAGCCCCGACAGTATTTCCCAGCCGTCATCGGTTCTGCGGCCCAATTGCACTTTGACCTGCGAGACTTTGGCCCGTTCGCCGTTTTGCTCGCCCAGCTTGAACACATAGCTAAAGCCTTCCCGCAGCGACAGCGCAGCCTGAGGCACGTTGAGACCGACCTTGACACCGATGTGGAATTCGCCGCGTCCGAACATTCCGGCGCGCAAGCCATGCCGGGCGGCTTCGGGTAAATCCACGTAGACCAAGCCATTGCGGCTCTGCACATCCAGAGTCGGCGCCAGCGAGCGAATCGTGCCCTTAATGCTGCCGACGTTCGGCACCTCGACGCTGACAGCGATGCCGGGCTTAAGTTGCGCCATTTCCGCAGCAGTGACTTCGCCCCGCCATTCCAGCCGGTTTTGCCGGATCATGCGAAACAATTCCTGCCCCTTTGACGCGACCGCCCCCAACGTGGCGCTACGGGAGGAAATAACGCCATCGTCGCCGGCTAAAACCTTAGTATATTTCAGCCGCAACAATTGCGAATCCAACTGCGCTTTAGCCGACTGCACCTTGGCATTAGCGGTTTTTTGGCTGGTCAGATATTGGTTCACTTGCTGGCTGCTGAGCGCCCCGGAAGCCGAGATTTGTTGGGCCCGTTCGGCATTAACCCGCGCATCGGCCAGATTAGCCTCAGCCTCGGCCAGCGCCGCGCGGCTTTGGGCGACATCGGCTAACACGCTTTCGTCGGAAAAAACCGCCAGCAACCGGCCTTTCTTTACGGTTTCGCCCACTTGCACATTCACCTCGGTCAAATGCAGATCACTGACTTCAGCGCCGATAATGGCCTCCTGCCACGGCGCTATCGAACCGTTGGCGGTCAATGTCATAGCAATATCGCGCATGGCAGGCTGGATTACCGTAACGCTGAGCGCGGGTTTAGGCGCCACAACCGCATCGACGGCAGGCCGGCTGCGTCCGGCGATAATGCCAACGCCGGCCAGTACGCTTAAGACGGCCAACAGAGCGGCTATTTTTCCTTTGGTCATGATTTTCCTTCGCTGAAATCGACTTGATGATTTAAATAGCGATCCGGTTTTTCCGGATTGCCGTTGCTTGAGACGGCATCGGCTTTTTGAGGCTGATCGTTGCCTTCCCAACCGCCGCCGGCTGCGCGATAGAGCGCGATCCAGGCGCTGACTTGTTCCTGCTCCAATTCTTTAAGGGCCATTTCAGCGGACAGGACGTTACGCCTTGATGTTTCGACATCAATCAAATTGCCTAAACCGACCTGAAAAAGTTCCCGGACAGCCAGAAAATTTGCCCGGTAACCGGTGACGGCCTTGCGGCCTTCGGGTAAGCGTTGGCTAACGCTGTCCAAGCGCACCAAGGCGTCTTCCACTTCTTTCACCGCCGTGCGCACCTTGCTGCGGAATTTACTTTCGGCAGCCTGATATTGGGCTCGCGCCGCTTCCACATCGGCGGCCCGCTTACCGGCATCGAACAGCGGCAAGCTGAGCGTCGGACCGAGCGCCCAGGTTTGCGCGAGCATAAACGCTCCCCCGTTCATGTTTTGCAAGGTCGGCGTGATGTTGCCGGACAGGCTCAACTTCGGAAAGCGCTTAGCCTGCTCGACGCCGATATTGGCGCTGGCTTCCGCGACATCGCGCTCGGCGGCGGCCAGGTCGGGCCGTTGCAATAGCACGCGGGCAGGCAGGGAATCAATGCGGAACGCCGGCGGGCTAGGTAATTTTGCCACCCGGTCCGGTGCTTCAGTTAGCAATTTACGCACTTCCGCTTCCTGTAAGCCGGTCATTGCCACCAGGCTTTTTACCGAACGTTCGCACTGCGCTTGTTGCTGCAGCAACGTTCTGTTGCCTTCCGCAGCACTGGCGTTGGCAAGCGCGACATCGCCCGGCGCGCGGAATCCGGCTTTACCTGCGATATCCGAGAGCCGCGCCGATTCCCGGCGCGACTCGGTATCGGCCTGCACGATATGTACTTGCGCCTCGCAATAACGATAAGCCAGATAGGCGTTGGCGGCTTCCGCCGCCAACGCGACACGGGCATCGTGCCAGGCTGCATGTCTCGATTCCAGCTGACTGCGGGCCGCTTGCTCCTGGCGCGCCAAGCCTCCGAACAAGTCGATTTCCCAGCTGGATTGCAGCCCGGCCGGGAATTGGTTCCATACGAACGGCGTTCCCCCAAAGGAAGAAGAAGAGCGTTTCGCGCCTATGCTGGCGTCTATGGTAGGCAACAAGGCGGCGTCGGCGCCGACCAGGTTGGCTCTGGCTTGTTCGATGCGAGCCTTGGCATCGGCCACGGACGCGCTTTCTTGCTGGGCTGCCGCTAAAAAGCGGTTCAGGACCGGATCATTGAAACGGCGCCACCACCGGTTAAGATTGGCCGGGTCGCCTTGATGGGCAGTCGCTAAATGATGATCGCCCGGCTGAGGCGCTTGCCAGTTGGCGGCGGCCTGGAAAGGCTTGGTTTGGTAATCAGGACCGACGGTGGTCAGCAAACCGCCGGAGCCGCATGCTGACAGCAGCAAAGACAGCAGGCTCAGACTGAGCGGCCGCAGATTTTTATTGCTCATAACGCCCCTTGTGTCCGACGCCGGGCTTCGCCTTCGATCATCGATGCGGCGTAACCGGCCAGACGTTCCGCCAGGACATCTATCGCATTGGGGGTGCTCAACAGTTGCGGCGAAATAGCCGAAACAACCTCTTGCCCGACATAAAAATGCACGGCCATGCCGATGATCGCAAAAGCCAGGCGATGCACATCGGCATCAATGCGTTGCAAACCCAGTTGTTTTTTAAGGATCGCCGCCAAAGCGTCATGTTGCGGCTTGATTTTACAATCCGTTTCCTGTTGCCGGACTCCGGTCGGCTCGATCATTTCCCGGAAATGCAGCTTCATCACCAGCCTGATCTCCTCGCCTTTTTTAAGGGGCTCAAGGAATTCCATGAAAAACCTGGCTAACGCTTCAGCTAAAGGCAGGTCTAAATTCGTTGCAATATCGCCATCGCGTTTTGTCTCGCCGATCGGCTCAGTGAACACAGCGCGATAAAGTCCGGCCTTATCGCCGAAGTAGTAGCGGATAGCCGAAATATTCGCCCCCGCCGCTTCACAGATTTCTCGGGTGGTGGCCGCCTCAAAACCTTTTTCCGCAAACAGCCGCAATGCCGAAATGACCAACCTGCTGCGTGCATCATGCGTTTCTATGTCGGTGTTTCCGTTTTTGACCATGTCGCCCCAGTGAATTGCTTACCATAAAAAAATCAAACGATTGATTGATATTGTGTCAATCAATCGTTTGATTGTCAATTACGGCTATCGTATAGAAGACAGGATTTTCTGAATATAAACTGCCGCGGCTGCACGAAACTGTAACCAACGGGGACAGGCGCTAGAGACAAATCATTCGATACCCTTACCCCATTGCCCGACATAAAACCGTTCAGTCAATACGGCTCTGGACCGTGCGGCTAATTCGGCCTCTTTAAAATCGTCATCAAGCACCTCGACATCGGCTTGATAACCGACGGCCATCATGGCCATCGGCCTGCAATCGCCCGGAAGATTAAACACCTCGCGGGCTTTTTCGGCATCAAAGCCGCCCATTTGATGCACGCATATCCCCAACGCGGTAGCCTGCAAACACAAACTGACGCTGGCGGCGCCGGTGTCGTACATCGCCCAGCGGTTAGCTTGGCCGTTATGATTGAAATTTTCCATTGCCACGGAAAGTATCAATACCGGTGCGTTCTTGGCCCATCGCCGGTTTTTTTCAGCCAAGGTTGAAAACGCAAGTTGCCAGCCGGTTGCATCGGCGGCTTTATCGCACACCACAAAACGCCACGGCTGGTCATTAAAACAAGACGGCGCCCAATGCGCGGCTTCCAGCAGCGCCAGCAAATCATCATGATTGACCATTCTGTCGGGATCGAAAGCTCTGGGACTCCAGCGCGCCTGGATAATATCGTGAATTTTTACCTGGGTTGTTGCAGGTTTTTGCTGCATGTTTATCACCTTTGTCTGATTGGATAAAAATTGCTTAGGATTGGGTCAGTAATCACGCTCTGAAAGCTGAACTTATCGTTCCAACGCGGAGCGATTACCGTTATACGTAAGCGAATGTCTCGCCGTTCGGAAAGACCTTCCAGGTTTTTAAAACCTGGAAGGTCTGCATATCGGCAGGTTTCTCGCCTTAACGAAAGTTAAGCCTTACTGCGTCAACACGCCGTCGCGATAATCGCGAAACGCCTGCTCGATTTCTTCAATGCTGTTCATTACAAACGGGCCTGATTGCACCACCGGTTCTTTCAACGGCAGCGCGGCTAATACCAGAAATTGCGCCGACTGATCTTGCGTTGCCAACTGTAGATTATCGCCGTTAATCAACTGCCCCAGTTGCCCGGCCTTTAATACCTTATCCGATGCGCCGATAGCCAGCTCGCCTTTGTAAACATAGATTAACACCGTATGTTGCGGGCCTATTGGAATATCCAACTGTTGCCTTGGGCTTAACAGCACATCGAAATACAACGGTTGTGTCGCCACGCCGGTTACCGGGCCGGATATTTCTCCTGTTTCGGTCACATAGTCGCCGGCAATGACCTTGATGTAACCGCCGTCCGTCAATGCGACCTGCGGAACTCTTGCGGCGGAAAACTCTTGGTAATGCGGCGGCTTCATTTTTTCTTTAGCGGGCAAGTTAATCCATAGCTGAAAGCCGTGTAACAAGCCGTTTTCCTGTTCCGGCATTTCCGAATGAATAATGCCGTGCGCGGCAGTCATCCATTGTACGTCGCCGGCACGCAGATGCCCTTCATGCCCCAGATGATCGCGGTGCAGCATCGCGCCTGACAACATATAAGTCACTGTTTCAAAGCCGCGATGCGGATGATCGGGGAAACCGCCGACATAATCGGTCGGTTCGTCCGAACCGAACTCATCCAACAGGATAAAAGGATCGAAAGCGTTTTTTTGCTGCTGGCTGACGATACGTTTCAATTTGACGCCGGCCCCATCCGAAGTGTTTTGTCCGGTGATGACCGCCGCGAGTTGACGTGTTTGCTTATTCATCTTTAGCCTCCAATAATTTTGTCTCGATCAGAGCATCCAGCGAGTAGCGTCCACCGCCGATAAATATCAGCGCCGTGGTGGCCGATAATAAAGCCAACGCATATTCAATACCATGCGTATCCATAAAAAAGCCTTTTCCCCAATGCACCCAAAACAGCGCCACCAGCATTGTCAGCGCATTAAACATCGCCGCCGGACGCGTCAGCAAGCCCAGGATCAACGCAACACCGCCAAAAAATTCGGCGCTGCCCGCTAATAACGCCATCACAAACCCTGGCGTTAAACCCACCGACGCCATCCATTGCCCTGTTCCGTCCAAACCGTATCCGCCAAACCACGCGAATAATTTTTGGCTGCCATGCGCGGCCAAAATCAAGCCGATTGGCACCCGTAATATAACGGCTTCCAAACCTGCGTTAGCATCCAGTGTTTTATTGATTAAATTTTTCATGGTAACCTCTTAAGTGTTAAACAATTTGAAATGTCGAGATCATTATAGAATTGGCCGGAATAATAAAAAGCGATCAATTTTGCTTGGTAGATTCAAAATATTTGAACAATAAAGCTGCCGACTTCAGGCGATACGCTGCGAACTGTCTAGGCCATACGGAGTGCAAGTTTGGCTTGCAATGGGTAGCCGACAATAAACACGAACAGACAGCATGAAATATCCTATCACCCTCGATGCGCTGGAAGTGCTGGATGCGATAGTCCGAAAAGGCAGTTTTGCCGCCGCGGCTAATGAGCTGTTCCGGGTCCCTTCGGCAATATCGTATACCGTGCAGAAACTGGAACAGGACCTGGATGTGGTGTTGTTTCGTAAGGAAGGCAGAAAAGCCGTATTGACCGAGGCCGGAAAAGTCTTGCTTGATCAAGGCCGGGAAATTCTGGCGGCAACCGAACGCCTGGCTATAGCCGCCAAAAAGACCCATAACGGCTGGGAACCTGTGTTCAATATTGCGATAGATTCAATTTTGGATTTTGATTTCATTTATCCGTTTATAGCCAGGTTTTACGAGGTACTGCCGGATATTGAAATCAATATTTACGAAGAAGTGCTGGGCGGCGCGCAAGAAGCGATAACCAGTAACCGAGCCGATCTGGCCATAGGCGCCGGCGCCGGACCAACGCCGAATCAGGGCATTAAATATCACAAGATTCGGCAGGTTGAGTGGGTTTTCGCCGTTGCGCCGGGCCATCAACTGACCCAGGCGGCATTGCCGCTCTCCCGGCAACTGATTGAGCAACACCGTTTTATCGTGGTCAGGGATTCATCCAGAAATCAGGCGCCGCAAAGCCATCGGGTATTCAGCAAGCGACCGGTATTGAGCGTGCCGTCGGTGGCGGAAAAAATAAACGCTCTATGCGCCGGTTTAGGCGTCGGTTTTTTACCTGGGCATCGGATTCAGGACAGGCTTGAACAAGGCCTGCTAGTCGCGCTGCCGGTAGAAGACACGATACCGGTTGATGCTCTTCACATGGCCTGGAAAACCACCAATAAAGGCAAAGTCTTGCGCTGGTTTATCGAGCAGTTATCCCGACATGATTTCACTTGAGCGCTCATGAAAGCCCGCTGTTTCAAACGGTGAAGTGTATTGCTTAAGAGTATGCATGAAATAACTTGAACAACTCGCGCCGATAAATTTTCAACCGGAGTGCAAGCTTCGCTTGCGCTTGCAGGCGAAGCCTGCACTCCGGCTATTAGCAACTTGCCCAAGTCATTTCATGCACATTCCTTAAGTCGCTAAATGCTACAAAGTGCGCATTCGCCGTGGATCGCGAGTAGTGGTATAGTGCAGCCTGTTGAAATCTTAATTGATGTTACGCACTGTCCACGAAAAGCACGAAAGACACGAAAAAATAGAGCGCCGTATGTTTCCCGGTTTACGGCATGCATCTTTCTAAACTTGACGATGGGCTTTACTTATTGTTCCCGTACCCGGTTTTTTTCGTGCTTTTTGTGCCTTTCGTGGA
>DAINRH010000165.1:0-9093 GCA_036741905.1 Methylobacter sp.
AAAAGAGAGGGACGCCGCATGATTACTAGGATTGCACTTCGGAGTTGAATCCGCCGATTTTAATTTCATGAGGATTTCCTTAAATGATTAGCTGATTAGCAATGTTGCATCCCCGTAACGGCTATCGTCATATAAGACATTAGAGCATTACGGTTGACGTTAGTGTAAGGCATTCAGACGGTCGTGTACATTAGGGCATTGTGACGCTCCTTTCAAAATTGTTGAGAATAATGCTTCCGCCCGACACTACAAGATCGGGATATTCGAGTATTTTTAACGCATGCGTAGGGTCGCCTTTGACGGCAATCATATCGGCCGGTGCGCCGGGTTGTAGGGTACCCAGCAGCGGACGATTCAAATATCGGCCTGATTTCGATGTCGCGCTACGCAAGACCTCAATCGGTTGCATGTTCGCCAGCTGCATCATAGCCATAAGCTCCTGCGCATCGATGCCCCAGGGAATGTCGGGGTGCGCAATCTCGGCGCCGTATAACAACTCCCCGCCCAATGCCGCAAAAACGCGAGCATTGCGAGCCGCCCCGGTACACTTGGATAAGGTATCCAGCGTGGTGATTGTTTTTACCTGTTGCGATACCGCCTTTTTCAGCAATGCCTCGGGAATCATGTCGCAAGGCACATGCGCCCATTCATCGATGCCTGCATCAATGGCGATCTTTGCGCCTTTTGCCTCGCCGATATGCGCCGTCACTTTGAGTCCCTGTTGATGGGCTTCATCGACTATCGCCTTGACGATATGTTCGGACAATAGCGGCCATGGCTTTTTTGAGTGGGAAGTCTTGCGATGGGGGCCGCTATCAGCATGATGACTCGACCACGGCGCGCCCGCTTCGCCGCCCGGCTCCAACGCGACCTTAATCACGACCGCCCCACCGTTAATAAGGGTGCGGACAACCTCCCGCGCTTGCTGTTCCGTGGCAACGGCTATGGCGATATTTTCAGTCCCCAATTCCGCAATCGGATAACCGCCGGGCGCGGTGATAATCGGCCCGGAGGTCAGCACGCGCAAGCTGCCGTCGCCGCCATAAGGCGGGTGCAACGGCCCGCCTACATCGCGGATCGTAGTGATGCCGTGCTTTAGAACGGTATCGACCGGAATATGCTGAAAAGCCAGATGGGCATGTAATTCGATGAAACCCGGCAACAAGGTTGCATCGCCCAAATCGATGACTTTTGCCGCACCGGACTTGAAGGCTTCGCGGGCGTCGATTTGGGCCACGACTCCGCCGATCACCAATACCGAGGTATTCGTCCTCATATTATTGCCGTCGAAAACACGCGCGGCATGAATAAGAACGGGTGCCGTTTCTTGGGCGATAATCGGGAATGAGGCAAAGGCTGTTAAGGTTAAAAACAATAAAAATTTGATGAGGGAGGGTGTTTTCATTATCAGGCGGTTTTGCATTTCATGTCCTTTTAAACAGAGCCTGCGCTATTCAATCAACTGTTAGTAATGTTCGGCTTTGGATGCATAAAGTTTGTTTTGCTTTATTCCCGTTTGCGGCGCAGCGCGTTCATCTTTATACACAAATGCTCAAGTACACCTCGTTCCCACATGCTACGTCACTGCCATTAAGTTAAGAAAAAAGCTCCCTGTCCTGCGCGCTAGTTCCCAAGCTCCTGCTTGGGAATTCAGTACGGGAAGCTCTAGCTTCCCGGCTCGCAAAGCTGGAGCTTTGCTCACTGGGTTCCCAAGCGGGAGCTTGGGAACCAGCGTAGCTCTTAACTTAATGGCAGTGACGCGGCGCGTGGGAACGAGAAACAACGACCACGTTAATAAGTGATTTCTATCCCGCCATAGAAAGACAGCGGCGCCCCCGCATTTAACATCGCATCGGTTGCTGTTGCGGTGTTCATAATATTGGTATTGGCAACGTATTGGGTGTCGAGCAGGTTCCGGCCTTCGAGAAACACCTTGTAATGATCATTGGACCAGCCGGTACGCATACCGAGCAGACCGTAAGCATCAATCTTATAGGTATTCGCGTAGTCTCCCCAACGCTTACCGACCACATCGAAAGTAGGCCCCATAAAAAAGCCGTTCGCATGGTGATAGATCGCCTCGCCTTTTAAGAAATACTTGGGCGCTGCCGGTAACGCATTGTTAGCGTAATTGCGGTCATTATCGAAATTGAAATGGTTGATGGTATAGGTCAGCACGGGTTTGATGGTATGCGTACCCTTGCCGTCCAGGGCAAAACTGCCGCCGATTAAACCTTCAATGCCCGCGTGAATGGTATTGTCAAAGTTCGCCGCCTTGGCAGAACCGCCGGGAGGCGTAGTCGATAGAATCTCGTTATTAAGCCATGAATAATACAGCGACAAATCCCAGTTCACCGCGTTTAAGTTGCCGATTTTTTTGTTGCCGCGCGTGCCTATTTCGACGGACGTGCCTTCCATCGCCTTCAGATTGGTGGTGCTTAAACCGGCGGTAATGTTATCCGATATGTTGTAGTTAGTCGGCGGCGCGTACAAACGGCTGACATTGCCGTACAGGCTGGAGCTCTTGGTCAGGTTATACATCAAGCCTAAACTGGGATTAATGCCGCTATAGTCATTACTGGGGTTGCCGCCTTGAGAATACACATTGAAGTTGGCGTCCTGAGCAATCGGCAGCCTGGTATTGTTGACTTCACGGTGTGCAAACACGCCTTGCAACGCGGGAGTCAGCGTCCATTTATCGGTAATATGCCAGTGATCCTGGGCAAAAATTTCGACATTATCGGCTTCCTTGGTGATTTGATTGGTCATAGGCCCGCGAACGCCGCCGACATTCGTGTAGTTGCCGCCTTTATCCGAGTTGGTGCCGTAATTCACGCCCAGCAATAATTCATGGCTGTCCAAGCGCCGGTTGTAGCGGGCGGAGGCGCCCCAGTCCTGTTGGACCGAATCGACCAGCAAACTAAACCTGTCCGCCGTATCGCCGGGAAAAAAATGCACCGTATCGACGATCGGATGATAAAGATGCTGGTTTTCAAAAGAAAAACCGACATCGAACGAACTTTTCTCATCAATCGTCCAGGTTGTTTTATTGGCAACGCGCTCGGTCTCGGTATTCAGCTGATAATTGCCGCCGATAGCCTGAGTGCTGGCCTGATAGGGGTTGGCGTCGAATTGCGCCCGAGTCAACTGCCCCGGCAACTGCTGGTTATTTTTAATGTAGCTGACAAAGGTACGGTTAACCACGGAATCGGAGATTTGCCAGCCGAAGTTGCCGTAAAGTCCAAAGCGATCCTGCTTATTGTGGTCGCGATAGCCGTCCCATTCTTTGCCTTCGAGAGTCAACAAGCCGTCGAAGCTGTCATTAAAAACCTTGCTTACCGTGCCCCGGCCTAGAAATTGCCCGAAACTGCCGCCGCTGAGCGAGAGCCGCGCGGTAGGGCTGTCATGAGCGGTGGGCGAGGTAAAATCGATGGCGCCGCCCAAGGCGCTGGTGCCGTACTTAAACGCATTGCCGCCTCGGGCAACGGTTGCAAAACTGGAGGCTAAAGGATCAATCATGCGGTTGTGGTTGTTGCCGTCAGCGGCGGTGACCGGCATGCCGTCTTGCAGAAACTTAACGCCGCTCCCGGCAAAATTATTGGCATCCAGATTCGAACCGCGACCGGTAATAAACACTTCGTCGTTGCCGCTTTGGCTGGTCGCCCAAACGCCGGGCACGTAGCGGAAAAAATCCGCCACGCTGGATACGTTGCGGTCATGTAACTCATTGATATTAATCAGGCTGACGCCACCCGGCGAAAGAGCGACTTCTGCATTTGCCGTTTCAAGTTTCCGGTCGCTTTTTTCCGTCACTTCCATCGTCTTAAGTTCGACCGGGGCTGCCGCGGTCGTTTTTTTTCCTGAATTAAGCGTTTTCGGCGGCTCTTGCGCCATCGCTGCGCTGCCGGCATTAACCAGTAAAAAGGACATAAACAGCGGGCTGCTGAATTGTAAAAGCGAAACAGGTCGATTGGAGCGTATGAATTTCATGATAATTCCAACGTTGTAAGGAAACACGCCTCAGTATTGGCTGAGAATTTTTTATTCGACAGTCAAAGCAATACTTGGCTTTGACTCGAATACGGTGCGGAGATACTACCCAATACCGACAGCGATTTCCTCGCGCATTCGTATGGCAAAAGGAGTATTTCTTATGCCAAAAGTAGGATTGCGCGATATGACCCGGTTTCTTCAATTGAGTGTGTGATATGCCGCACTTTTACGCCGGAATGTTTTTCATCACCTCCGATAATAGCCATTAACGCCATGAAAATAATGCGCTAACCCGTCAAGGCGCGGTTTGTGCTTAATAACCCGGATATCTTATAGTCACAAAACCAAACGAGTCATGATGGAAACAAAACAAGCAACGACAAAATGGTGGCGCATCAGCAGCGACGAGCTGCAATGCCATCAACAAAACAACTGCCTGCATCAGTCCTTACCGGATGATTTAGGCGCGGGCCGATCGGCCATATTCCAGCTTGATCAAGACTTAAGCTATATAGAAACCCGCTACACGCCGTCAAAAGACCTGGCTGTTTTGAGCCGGATAGACTATCAGGAACCGAGACTGGTGGTTACGCTGGGCTTAAAAGGCCAATCCCGTTTTGCCGAAAAAAACGGCGGTGAAGTTGTTTTTAACGAGGGCTACACGTCCATAACAACCCTGCGCTCAAGTGTTGGCGAACGGCAATACCAAGCCCATAAACCGACGATGCAGCTTCGTTTCGCACTGACCAAGAATTGGCTGGACAGGTATTTTGGCGAGTCTAAGACCCGGCAGTTGTTTAACAAAAACGGCATTCAATTATTAAGCTATCGGCCTATTTCTCCACAGGCGATATGCGCCGCGCAACAGTTATTGAACTGTAACGAAGCAAGGGAAACCAACCGGATATTCATGCATGGGCAAGTCATGTCGCTGCTGGCTTTCGAATTAAGCCCGCTGTGCGAAGACACATACCGAAATCCAGCGGAATTCAATCAAAAAGATGCCGCTATCGCCAAATCGGCCAGGGATATTCTAGTCAGTGAATTCAAGAACCCGCCATCAGTGGAAGAACTGTCAAAGCGGGCCGGAACCAATCAATTCAAGTTAAAAAAGTTATTTCATCATTTTTTTAACAACACGCCTTACGGTTTGCTGTTGGAAATCAGGATGAGTAATGCCTATCAATTGCTGGAATCGGGACAATATCAGGTAAGTGCTGTCGCAGATCGGGTTGGTTACAACCATGCCGGCAATTTCAGCGCTGCGTTTATTAAACATTTTGGGGTTTCGCCCAAGGCCATTTCAAAAAAGCACTAAGATAGCCCGCAGCAAAAAAGCATCCTGATTATAAAGCTGCTTCAGCTAACGCAAAAAACGCCGTCATTCCGGCATGGATGCCGGAATCCAGAGCCAGGGAGGGTGACTATCCATGGCACCCGTATCCGATTTAGGCATTATGCCAAGTCATACATTCTCATCCATGCCAGTATGGCGGCGCTAGCTGAAGCGGCTTACTAATCAGGAAAAAGCATTATTCACCACGAAGGCACGAAGGCACGAAGTTTTATGTTTTTTCTCCGTGGTAAATCAGGAACTTTTGTTAAAAACTTTCCTGATTGGCAAGATGCTTCAGTCAAAAACAAAATATTCGATGTTCATACGTTTCTTAACATGAGTGGCATGAGTGGGAGCGGCTAAAGCCGCTCCCACTCATGCCAGAAAACTTTTGCCCAACTACTTACCAACAGAACAGCTAAGTAATCGAGCTAAAGTTTTCGGGTATATTGGAGTGCAAGCTCTGCTTGCAAAGCAGGCAAAGCCTGCACTCCGGCTTTAAACAAGAGCTGAAAACTTATATTTAGGCACTTAGCTCCAAAAAATGCGACCCGTAGAGACGCGATAAATCGCGTCTCTACGGTTGGTTGGCTGAAGCATCATGCTAATCGTTATCTATCCTTCCAGCGACACACCGATGCAGCGTAATTAACGTTACAATGGCCTGACCCAACACAACAGACGCACCTGAGAAAGCATGAAATTCCTGATTATTGACAGCGATGCCGTTGAGCGTTTCCTCACCCTGGAAACATTGCGCAGTAAATTTGCCGATGCGCATCTTGTTGAAGTTAGCAGCCGGGAGGCGTTTGACGAAACAATCACCGGGGCCGGTTTTGATCTGGCGATTACCGAATATCGGCTCGGTTGGACAGACGGATTGACTTTATTTAAGGAAATCCAGACGCGCTATGCCAACCTGCCCGTCATCATGTTGACCGACTCCGGAAACGAGGACATAGCCGTCGCCGCAATCAAACGCGGCATGACCGATTATGTCGTCAAGCGCAATCGCCATTGCTTGGCCGACGCCATAAAACAATGCCTGCTCGACGCAACCCAAAAAGAACAGGGCAAAAACGACAACAAATTCCAGTTTCACGAAAGAAGAGATCCTTTTATTTCACGATTCACCAGGGATTTCGCTTATTTCATCCGCATTTCCCCGGATGGCACGCCGGTATTCGAATGGGTCACCGAACCTTTAAAACAGCTTATCAGTACCGCGACATCCGATGGCGGTTCAAAACAACAGGCGCGCGACTGGGTATTGCCGATCCATCCCGACGATATATCGATTATTAAGGATCGCTTTAAAAAACTACTGTCAGGCCGCGAAGATACCAGCGAGTACCGGGGCATTATTAATGACCGTGAAGTGCGCTATTTTAGCGATCATTCATTGCCGGTTCGCGATCTCATCAATGGCAAGGTCATACAAATATACGGCGTCATGCAAGACATCACCGCCCGTCGTAAAATTGAAGAAAAACTGTATTTAATGCAGCACGCCATTGATTCCAGCAGCAACGGCATTGTCATTACCGGTCTGGCGGACGCGGACTATGCCGTTATTTATGCCAATAAAGCCTTCTCGCGCATGAGCGGTTATCCGCTGCAAGAACTGATAGGCCATAATTGCCGCATTATGCAAAATAACGATAGCGATCAAGAAGATATTCATGAATTGCGCGCCGCATTGCAAAGTAAGCGCGATGCTCATGTCATTTTGCGTAACTATCGCAAAGACGGCAGTCTGTTCTGGAACGAGATCTACATTTCGCCTATACAGGATCAACAAGGCCGGGTTACCCACTACGTCGGCGTGCTGAACGACGTGACTCAGCGCGTCGAAATGGAAGATGCGCTAGGTAAAAGCGAAGCGGGGATACGCTCTGTTTTCAATAATGTATCCGACGGCATTATCATTATTGATGAACATGGCATCATCGAGCAGCTTAATCCGTCCGCGGAAAAGCTGTTCGGTTATGCTGCCGAGGAATTGATAAATCATAATATCAACACACTGATGCCTGAGCCCGACCGGAGTCGGCACGACTCCTATTTAAAAAACTACCTGGGTAGCGGCAACGCTAAAATACTCGACACCCGCCGCGAGGTGAACGGACTCAGAAAAGACGGCTCCATTTTTCCGATGGAATTGGGTGTTAGTCGATTCTACGTCGATCAGCATCATTTTTTTATCGGCACGGTGCATGATATAACCGAACGCAAGAAAGCCGAAGCAGCGTTACGGGATTTATCCGGCCACCTGGCGGCGGCCAGGGAAGACGAAAGAACCCGAATCGCACGGGAAATTCATGATGAATTGGGCAGTCTCCTGACCGCGCAAAAAATGGACTTAAGCTGGTTGCAGAAACAGATACCGGCAGATTTGTCCTTATGTCATGAAAAAATTGCGGTAATGAATCTGCATTTAAACGATGGCATTGGTTCGGTCAGAAAAATCATTGCCGACCTTAGACCGAGTATTCTGGATCATCTCGGCTTATTAGCGGCCATCGACTGGAAGCTTGACGAGTTTAGACGGCAAAACGGCATTCAATGCGCTTTGACGGTGCAGGAAAACAATGTCGTCATGGACGAAGGCAGGGACATCGCGGTGTTCCGCATTATGCAGGAAGCGTTAACCAATATTGCTCAACATTCCGGAGCAAGCCACGTAACGCTGGATGTTGAAACAGACGCCAACAATTTGATGATGAAAATAACCGACAACGGCTGCGGCATGACTAAAGCGCAGATGCATAAATCCGGTAAATACGGCATTCTGGGCATGCATGAGCGCGCCCGTCATTTCGGCGGCGAAGTCGTCATCGTCAGTGACCCGGGCAAAGGCACCTCACTGGTCTTGAACATGCATTTAAAGTCATCCGAAAGCGGCGGTTGCCATGATTAAAGTATTAATTGTCGACGATCATGCCATCGTCAGGCAGGGACTGAAACAAATCCTCGCCGACATTCCCGATATGGAAGTGTTCGGTGAAGCGGCTTCGGGCGATGAGGCTTTAAGGTTCATCCGGGATCAGGGCTGGAATATCATGCTGCTCGATATCGCCATGCCGGGTAAAAATGTGATGGAATTAATCAAGCTGGCGAAGCATCAATCTCCGCACCTCCCTATCCTGATCCTGAGCATGTATCCGGAAGATCAGTATGCGATCAGAATGCTGCGCGCCGGCGCTGACGGCTATCTCACCAAAGAAAGCGCGCCCGAGCAATTGGTGGAGGCGATTCGAAAAGTCGCCAAGGGAGGAAAATACATCAGCCCGGAGATGACTGAAAAACTGATCGCGGAATTGAATCCGCACCAGGAAATACCGCTGCATACCACGCTGACCGATCGCGAGTTTCAGGTTTTTTGCGGCATTTGCGCCGGTAAAAGCATTACCGACCTTGCTCAGCAGATGACGCTCAGCGTCAAAACCATCAGCACCTATAGGACCCGTCTAATGAAAAAAATGAACATGTCCAAAAACGCCGAAATTATCCATTACGCATTTAAGAATGATTTGCTTGATTAAAGGCGCTTCGCCCCTGATGCATCCCCGGAAAATAATATTATAAAACAATAGATTATTTGATATTTTGCGCAATCAATATCTGCAACCTAGCCGGAAAGGCGTCATGCCGGCATCCAGTCACAAGGAGGTGAAACTTTAAAATACCACCCATTTTCATTAGGTATCTGATGTTACGCATTGTCCACGAAAAGCACGAAAGACACGAAAAAATAGAGAACA
>DAINRH010000166.1:0-9038 GCA_036741905.1 Methylobacter sp.
ATGCGTGCGTCCGCCTTTACCCTGACGGCCTTCAAAATTGCGGTTTGAAGTCGAGGCGCTGCGTTGGCCTTTGGTCAACTCATCGCCATTCATCGCCAGACACATCGAGCATCCGGGTTCGCGCCATTCCCAGCCAGCATCGATAAAGATTTTATCCAAGCCTTCATCTTCAGCTTGTTGCTTGACGTGATACGAGCCGGGAACGGCAATCGCGGTGACGCCTGGGGCGACTTGGGTGCCTTTTGCCACTTCGGCGGCAATTCGGAAATCTTCGATGCGACCGTTAGTGCAAGAGCCGATAAACACAAGGTCTATGGGTATGTCGGTTATTTTGGTATTTGGCGTCAATCCCATGTAAGTTAATGCGCTTTCACAGGCTTTACGCTTGGATTCGTCGGCAAAGCTTTCCGGCGCCGGCACAACGCTATCGACCCCAACCACTTGTTCAGGCGAGGTTCCCCAGGAAACTTGCGGTGCAATATCGGCTGCATCAAGCGTAACGGTTGCATCAAACTCTGCCCCTTCATCGCTGGGCAGGCTCTTCCAGTAAGCCAAGGCCTGATCCCAATACTGACCGGATGGCGCAAACTCGCGGCCTTTAAGGTATTCGTAAGTTTTTTCGTCGGGAGCGACCAATCCGGCTCTGGCTCCGGCTTCAATAGCCATGTTGCACAGGGTCATACGGCCTTCCATCGACAGATCCCTGATTGCCGAACCGGTGTATTCAATTACATAGCCGGTGCCGCCCGCGGTGCCGATTTTGCCGGTAATCGCCAACGCAATGTCTTTTGCCGAAGCGAATTTGGATAACGCGCCGTTGACCACGACCTGCATGGTTTTTGATTTTTTCTGCGGCAGCGTTTGGGTCGCCATCACATGCTCGACTTCGGATGTGCCGATGCCGAATGCCAACGCGCCGAAAGCGCCATGCGTTGCAGTGTGGCTGTCGCCGCACACTACCACCATGCCGGGATGGACGAAACCATGCTCAGGCACGACAACATGAATGACGCCGTTGTTAGGGTCGGTCATGTCGTACAGCTTCAGGCCGTTGACGCGGCAGTTTTCAGCCATAGTTTCGATTTGCTTTTTAGCAATAGGATCGGCGATGGGCAGGTTGCGATTTTTGGTTGGTACGCAGTGATCCATCGTGGCAAGAATGCTGTGCGGATTGCGCACCTTGCGGCCGGACAAGCGCAGACCTTCAAAGGCCTGCGGGCTGGTGACTTCATGCATCAAATGCCGATCAACATAAAGCAAGGGAGCTTGGCCGGCCTCGTCAACAACAAGGTGGCTGTCCCAGATTTTTTCGTACATGGTCTTTTTCATGGCGTATTCCAAAGCTTGCATACCGACTCTATATCGAGCGTATGACGAGTTACAGGGTCAATCAAAAGCATAATAAAGCTATGCATAGCTGGCTATTATCCTCTAAAAGAGAGTCGGTTTGCAATTTGGCAGGAATGGTCGCGTATCAGGGCATAAGTATCAGAGGGAGGACATTCGCAAGTCGTAGCACATCAGGTAGGCACAAAAAAGGGACGCAGTCTCGCCGGCTTTAGTGCGAAGAAGCCGGCTGTTGCGACAGTTGCCTTGATTTATCTGTGCGAGATCACATTCATTCCCTGCTTTAGTTCAATCTCGTCAATGTAGCCGACTGCGCCCGGTGTGGATTGCACATAGTTGATGAGTTCCGACGCACTGGACAATTCGGCTGGCGGCGTACCCTTGCCGATATAGCGGCGCACCGTCCAGTAAGCGGTGTATTTTTCCTCATCCTGATTGAGGAACTCCCGCAGGAAGCGATTGCGTTCGGATGTGCCGGGCTTGACTCCGACCGGGGTGACGTTAATGCCGGCAACCGTAATGAATTTTCCTGTATACACTTTCTGGATCGTCTCAGTATCCATCAAAGGCACGTTGCTGTTTCCGATGACCACCATTTCACCTGCAAGAGCTTGGCCGACCGCTAGAAAAACGACCACCGATATAACTTTAATCGTCGTTTTCATAATCGCTCCTAAAATACAACACTGTAAGAAAAGGAGAACACATTGACCACTTTTCCTCTGGATGAGTCGCCGGGCGGTGCATCAATGAGGCTCGACATGTCGCCGACATGGGTTAGCGCCCATTCGGCCTTGAGCCTGCTGGTCGGATTTATCCGATAGGACGTTCCCAAAGCCCAGGTGGTTTGATCGTAGGTAAAAATCCCTGCGGTGGCTCCCGCACGCTGGGACGCGTTAATCGTAGCGGCACCGGGAATAGAGTCGGGAACGGTATTGTTGTACACCGTGTTGTAAAGGTCGAATGTCCGGGCCAAAGATTGTAAATGCGCCACGCTGATATAAGGCGTCCAGGCCTCGAACGGCTTGAGCACGGCAAGGTACGCCCCTTGCGAGGCAGGGCCGGTTAAGATATTGCTGACATCGCGGAAAACATACTCGCTAATCACCCGAAAGCCGTAGCCTATCCCCACATTAGCAGCCGCGGTGTAAATCGGGGCATGTATCTCCGAGACTTCAGGCAAACCGGGGCCGGCCATCTGGTTGGAAACTTGGTAATAACCGACTCCGGGCATAATCTGGACATAGGGAAAAGTCGAGGCCATAACTTGACCGTCGGTGCGTTTGGCATAAAGATCATGCGCGCCGATGCGGAAAATATCGTCGTCGCGCTGAAAGGTTAACGCCAATCCGTATATGTCAATCTTGACCGGCATAAAATAAGCTTCGGCAGACAACGGCGGATATTCGTAAGGCGCATTACGAAAATGCGTCTTGGTTTTCCCCCAATAGCCGTCGAGTGTGAATTCACCGATATTCAGATTCCAGGTTTTGATAAAGGATATGCCGTCTACATTGGTGGTCGGCGTTAGGGAATAGACTTCCGCCGGTAGTCGGGCGAAATCGAAGGTGGCGCCAATGTCGGTGGTTTCGCTGTTCAAATACAGCGGGATACGCACTCTGCCGATACGGAACAGCCAATCGTTGGCAGGCCGCCAAGTCAGGAATGCCCAAGTGACGGTGGGAGCCAAGTCATCATCGCTTTTGATGGATGCGGCCAACTTGCCTTGCGCGGTAAGGCTGAACTGTTCGGTCAGCTTGGCGTCCATTTGCAGTCCCAGCAAGGAATCGCGTTTAAATGTCCCGCGATCACTCAAAAACCGTTGGTAGTTGTAGTGCTGATCCGACTGCGCGTAACCTGCGGTGGCGAAGCCTGAAAGCGAAACATCCACCCCGAGTAGCGAAAAATCCATCGCCGGAGCGGGCATTGCGCAAAGGACTGAAACAGCTGCTAACGCCCATGTGATATAGCGTTTCATAACGTTTCCATTGGTTGAAAATACCTATCTTTAGCGACGGGATAGAGGTTGTTGGCGAGCAAGGCCATTAACGATCAATCCACAATGAGGCGATGCGCTTAAAGTCATCCTGAATCTCCAGAAATGCCTCGACCACCTGCGGATCGAAATGCGCGCCGCTCTCCTGCGTGATAACGGCGACGGCTTGCTCGCGGGTCATGGCGGCTTTATAGCAACGGCTCGTCGTCAGCGCATCAAATACATCTGCGACCGCCATTAGGCGGGCGGCCAAGGGGATTTGTTCGCCCGCCAAGCCATCCGGGTAACCTGTGCCATCCCATTTTTCGTGATGGCCGCGTGCAATATCCAGCGCCATCGACAGGAAATCGCCCTGTTCCCCGGTGTTTTCACCTGCCGTGCGCAGCATATCGTGGCCGCGCAGCGCATGGGTTTTAACGACGTCAAACTCTTCCTCCGTCAGCTTGCCGGGTTTGAGCAGGATGCGCTCGGGAATGGCGATCATGCCGACATCGTGCAGCGCTGCGGCTTTGGCGATCAGTTCGATGCGTTGCATTGTCAGATAGGCGGCGTGCTTGGGCAGCTGTGCCGATTTTTCCGCCAGTAGCCGCGTATATTCCTGAGTGCGGCGGATATGGTTTCCGGCACGCTCGTCGCGAAATTCGGCCAGAGAAACCATGATCTGTATGGACGATTCCAGCAGACGGCTTACCTCGGAAAGGCGGCGCTCCACCTCCTCTTTCAAGCAGGCGTTCCGGCCTTCGATAAAATCCTGCCAGTCTTTAGCCTGCAAGTGGGTTTTGACGCGCGCCTGCACTATCGACGGGCTGATGGGTTTATGAATGAAATCCGCCGCACCGAGCAACAAGCCTTGCTCCTCGTCTTCCATGCCGGTTTTTGCGCTGAGGAAAATGACCGGGATACGTTCGGTGCGCGGGTCAGATTTCAAACGACGGCAGACTTCATAGCCGTCCATATCAGGCATCATAATGTCCAGCAAAATCAGGTCGGGCAACGTGGCAGACGCGAGTTCCAGCGCACGTACGCCATTATTGGCGACTCTGACCTGATACTGATCCGTCAGCAAATTCGCTATCAGGCTCAAGTTGAAGGGCGTGTCGTCAACCACCAGGATGGAGACATTTTCTTGGGTTTTCATGCGTCATTACTCCGCTCTGTTGAGTTGCAAATTCTTGCGTCTCTTGCAACTAATCTGGCTTCATCAAAATCAAAGTTTTCCAGTGCAGTGGAAATGCGGCGGATCGTTTGAGCGGGGAACAAGTCGGTCAGTTCCGGTTTCCCGGATTCCCACAGACCGGCTGCTTTAAAATTGCCATTTTCAAGCAGCGTTTCAAACTCGCTCCACCAGGACGGTAACGCGGCGCCGCTCGTTGCTGCTCCGCCGACACTGTCTTCTTCTACCGCTTCCGGGAAATGTTCTCGCAGAGCTGACAGTAAAGGCATAAACACGACTGACAGCGCCGCCAGATCGTCCCGCCATGCCGTTTGCCGGTTTTTGAGCGCCTGCTCTAGCGTTTCGGCGCACTGCTGAACCTCATGGGCCCCCATGCTCCCCAGCAAGCCCTTCACTGTATGAGTGAGCCGTTCGGCGTCCTCCCAATGCAGCTTTTCCATTGCCAGTTCGATTTGAGCGGGCATGTCGGCATAGTCGGCAGCAAAGCTTTTTAACAGCCATAAATAAAGATCTTGCCTGCCGCCTGTACGGCGAAAGCCAATCGCCGTGTCCAGCCCATTGATCTGCGGCAGCGCCGCCGGTATTTGGGGCGCGGGCCTAGCCGATGCCGCCACTGTAGAAGTAATAGGAACTTGCCCCTCCGGCACATAAATTCGCGCCAAAACGGCGTACAGCATATCGGGCTCAACGGGCTTGCTGACATGATCCTGCATCCCCAGCGCCTTGCAACGCTCGCGTTCTTCCAACATGGCGTGGGCCGTCATGGCGACTATCGGCAGTTTGTAATAACGCTGATCCATGCGCAACTGGCGCGTCGCCTCGTAGCCGTCCATTACCGGCATTTGCAGGTCCATCAGGATGACGTGATAGCCGTCGGCGGCGTCTTCGGTCAGCAGGTCGAGCACTTCCTGGCCGTTATTGGCGACCGTAACCCTGATGCCGCGACTTTCCATCAACTCGACCGCCAACTGCTGGTTGATCGGGTTGTCTTCCGCCAGCAACACCCGCATGCCATTGAGGTTGGCGTTGATGCGGCTATCATAGCTGCCGCGGTGTTCGTCGACGCTGTTCCCGGTCAGGGTGTTGAGCAGCTTGCGCAGGGCTTCGGGCAAGACCGGCTTGGGCAGAAAATGCAGCGCGCCAAGTCGGCGGAGGGTCTCGTGCATCATTTCAGAATCGTAAGCGGAGACCACTACCGTTTGCGGCGCCGGCATCATGTCGCTGCTTTTAAGCGCTTGCAGCAACGCAGCGCCATCCATTTCCGGCATGACCCAGTCCAACAGCAGCAGGTCATAGGGGAGGCCGGCATCGTGCGCGGTTTTGATCATTGCCAAAGCCGCGTTGCCGTCGGCAGCGCTGTCGATTTTTTGTCCAAGCGCAGCGCCGACGCCAAGAGCGGTGAGCAGATCGACCAACACCAGTTGAGCTTCCGGCTGGTCGTCAACCACCAATACCCGTAGGGCCCCAACCCCCGGCAGCGGCGCAACCGGCTGCACCGGTTTAGCTATCGGCAGGCGGGCGGTAAAGATAAAGCGTGAACCTTCGCCGAACCTGCTTTCGACCCAAATGCGGCCGTCCATCAGTTCGACGAACTTCTTCGAGATGGTCAGCCCCAGCCCGGTGCCGCCGTATTTGCGGGTGGTCGAACCATCGGCCTGGGTGAATTCATGGAACAGTTGCTCTACCTGCCCAGCCGACATGCCGATACCGGTATCGCGCACGCAAAAGCGCAGTCGCACATCGTCATCGCTACGTTGTTCGACGCTGACCGTCAGCTTTACATAACCCTGATGGGTGAATTTGACCGCATTCGACAACAGGTTAGTGAGAATCTGGCCGAGGCGCAGGGCATCGCCGAGCAGCGCTCCGGTGTCGCCGAGCAGTAGCGGATCGGTGATGTCGAACAGCAGTTCTATTTCTTTCTCGTGCGCTCGTTGGCGCAACAGCGACAGTGAATTGCTGGCCACGTCTTCAAGAATGAAGCGCGTTTGCTCCAGCTCCAGCTTGCCGGCCTCGACCTTGGAGAAATCCAGGATGTCGTTGATGATGCCGAGCAGCGACTTGGCCGCGGTATGCACCTTGTCAACGTAATCTCGCTGGCGCGGCGTCAACTCGGTTTTCAGCGCCAGATAAGCCATGCCGATGATGGCGTTCATCGGGGTGCGGATTTCGTGGCTCATATTGGCTAGGAACATCGACTTGGCGCGGGTGGCGTCTTCAGCCTTTTGATGGGCCGCTTCCAGTTCCTGTTGCGTTTGCTGTCGCAGCTTGATGTCCTGTTCGATGGACTCGGCCATGCTGTCGAAAGTCGCGCCCAGCGCCATTAATTCTTCAACCCAGCGTTCGCTGCTGCTGAAATTTTGCACCGACGAACCGGAAATCGGCATCAGCGCAATCCCGGCACGGGTGGAATAGTCGCCTTGCGCCAAACGTCCGGCGGCTTTTAAAAGCGACTCTATCGGCAATAAAACCCGGCGGCGGATCACTTGCGAGGCGGCCAATACCATCACAAAGGTGAACACTACGCTGCAGAAAGTCAGGAATATCCAGCGCTCCAGGTCTTTTGCCGCCTGAGCCACCGCAGCATTGGTGCGCTCATCCACCTTGGAAACCAGGCCCGTCACGGATTGGGCGAGACTCGATTTGAGTTGGTTGTATTTTTGGCTATGTACCAGTTGGCTGGCAAAGTCAAGGCGGGGTTTGCCATCCGAGACAAAGTCTTCGATTAGCGGATCGTAAAGTCCCTGAGTGGCGGCAAAGGCAATCTGCTCGATTTGCTTCATCGCTTCAGTTGCGGTGGAAATTCTGTCCAGCGCATTGAATTCCTCTTTGCTGAACCCTAGCGATTTCATGCGATTCGAAAGTGAGCTAAGTTCGCCATTTTGCGGAAACTGATGCTGAATTTCGTCAGCAATCGCCATGTCCCAATAAGCGCCGGGAACATAGTTTTCCGGTTGGGGTTTTTCGCCCTGACGGATCGCCAGAATATCGTAGTAATAGGTTAGGTAGCGGGTCTGTCCGGTGCTGGTATAGGCCCTTACTAAAAGAGTCAGTCGCTCTGTTTCTTGCCGTAACTCGTTGGCCAAAGACATCGTGCGTTGCCGGTGTTCCTGGACAGACACCACGCTGTTGTGAGCCTGCTGGATCATTATCAGGAATGTGGCGTTAGCGCTTAACGCAAACATCACCGCTAACGAGAAGCGCAAGGAAAATTGCTTAAGTTTCAGGTTCGGCGGCATGAGTTGATATTTGTCGGATTTGGTTAGCAAGTGCGCAAAGAGTCCGGACGCAACAGGGGGATTGAACTGTCGGCGTTATCCCTGATTATCCCCGGTTAGCTATAACGGTATGGGGTAACCCTTGTCTGTTTGGAGTATAACCCCGAAATGAGGGGACGTCCAAATATAAGCCCCTTCTTCCCCTTAGACGCAAAAACCCCGCAAAGCCGAATTGGCTTGCGGGGTTTTGGTCAGCTTAAAACAGACTTACAAGCTGTAGTACATATCGTATTCAGCGGGGTGCGTGCTCATACGAACGCGAGTTACTTCTTCCATTTTCAATGCAATAAAACCGTCGATAGCATCGTCAGTGAAAACGCCGCCGCGTGTCAAGAATTCACGGTCAGCGTCTAAAGCGTCCAGTGCTTGGTCGAATGAGTGGCAAACTTGCGGGATGTTATTCGCTTCTTCGGCAGGCAAGTCATACAAATCTTTATCCATAGCATCGCCAGGATGGATTTTGTTTTGAATACCGTCCAAACCGGCCATCATCATCGCAGAGAACGCCAGATAGGGGTTTGCAGTTGAGTCAGGGAAACGCACTTCGATACGACGGCCTTTTGGGTTGTTAACAAAAGGAATGCGGATGGAAGCTGAACGGTTACGTGCAGAGTAAGCCAGCATAACCGGCGCTTCAAAACCGGGAACCAGACGTTTGTAGCTGTTGGTTGATGAGTTGGTGAAAGCGTTCAATGCTTTAGCGTGTTTGATGATACCGCCGATGTAGAACAATGCAGTTTCAGACAGGCCGCCGTACAAGTCGCCGGTAAACAGGTTAACGCCGTCTTTAGCTAAAGATTGGTGGACGTGCATGCCGCTGCCGTTGTCGCCAACCAGTGGTTTAGGCATGAAAGTCGCAGTTTTGCCGTATGCATGTGCAATGTTGGCCACGACATATTTCAGTTCCAGAACTTCGTCGGCTTTTTTAACCAGGGTATTGAACTTCACGCCGATTTCGCACTGACCGGCAGTTGCAACTTCGTGGTGATGAACTTCAGTAATCATGCCCATTTCTTCCAGCGTCAAGCACATCGCAGAACGCATGTCCTGGAAAGAATCGACAGGAGGCACAGGGAAATAGCCGCCTTTAACGCCCGGACGGTGGCCTGTGTTGCCGTCAGGATAGACTTTTTCAGAGTTCCAGCCCGCTTCTTCTGAATCGACTTTGTAGAAAGAGCCGCTCATATCGGTGCCCCAACGGACATCGTCAAAAATGAAGAATTCGTTCTCAGGACCGAAAAAT
>DAINRH010000167.1:0-9017 GCA_036741905.1 Methylobacter sp.
AAATTGAAACGGGCCGGATACATCGCCGCAGGCAAAAATGTTCGGGTAATTGGTTTGCTGGAATTCATTAATTTCAATGGTGCGGCCGGGCGAGATTTCAACGCCCAGCTGTTCAAGCCCGTATCCCTGGATATTGGCAACCCGGCCGATCGCCAGCAATACCTGATCGAAGGGAATACGCAGCTCTTTACCGTCATGCTCGACAAGCAGGATTTTTTCACCGTTTTCTATAATAAAGCCTTTGGCGGCATGGCCGACCAGTACATGAATACCTTCCTGGCGGAACTTCGCCATGACAGCCTCGGAAACTTCGGCGTCTTCCCGAATCAATAAACGCGGTAACATTTCGACTTGAGTCACTTGGCTGCCTAAACGGGCAAAGCTTTGCGCCAATTCGCAACCGATAGGCCCGCCGCCCAACACGACCAACCGTCCGGGTCGTTCGCGCAACGCCCAAACAGTATCGGAGGTTAGATAATCGATGCTCTCAATACCGGCAATCGGCGGCACAAACGGACGCGAACCGGCGGCAACAACAATGGTGCGGGTGGTGATAATGCGGGTTGCTCCCGCCGTTGTCACCAGCACTTCCCAGGGCGAAACAATCTGCGCCTCGCCTTCGATCACTTCAACGCCAAGCTCTGTGTAACGTTGCACGGAATCATGCGGCTCGACGGTTGTAATAACCGCCTGCACCCGGTCCATGACTGCGGCAAAATCCACTTCAACGTCGTTTTTTTTGATGCCGAAATCGGCGGATCTGTGTATCTGAGCCAGCAAGCGCGCGGAACGGATTAAGGCTTTGGACGGTACGCAACCGGTATTCAGGCAATCGCCGCCCATTTTGTGTTTTTCAATCAAGGCGACTTTGGCTTTAACGGCTGCGGCGATGTAGGCGGTCACCAAGCCGCCGGAACCTGCGCCTATCACCACGATATTATTGTCAAAGCACGATGGCTTTGGCCATTGCGCATAAACCTTGTTTGCCTTGATGGCTTCGACGATTTTATTGGTCAGCAACGGAAAAATACCCAATAAAACAAAAGAGCCGATCAATCCGGGCGATAAAATACCCGACAACGATTCCAGCTTAGCCAGCTGAGTTCCGGCATTCACATAAACCACGGTACCGGCCAACATGCCGATCTGGCTGATCCAATAGAATGTTTGCGTTTTTAGGGTCGTTAAGCCCATAACCAGGTTAATGACAAAGAAAGGAAAAACCGGCACCAATCTCAAGGTAAACAGATACAGCGCGCCATCCCTGTCCATGCCTTTATTGATCATATTCAGGCGATCGCCGAAACGGGCTTTAACCGCATCGCGAAACAAAAATCGCGCCGCCAGAAAAGCCAGCGTCGCGCCGATAGTGGAGGCAAACGAGACAATCAACGTTCCCCACAACAAACCGAACACAGCGCCACCGGCCAAGGTAAGAATTGCGGCGCCCGGTAAAGATAATCCGGTCACCGCGATATAAATCAACGCATAAATAACAATCGCCGGACCGGGATGGTCGCTGCGATAAGTTTCGATAGCCGCTTGCCGGGCTTTCAGTGTTTCGAGCGTTAAATAGTCTTGCAGATCAAAAACAAAAAACGCCGCAATCAGAGCGATGATGACAGCTAACAATGCCCAACGTGAAAAATTCATAATATTCTCCTTGCCGATTAGAGAGCATGTTAGCAGGAATTTACCATAGCCTTGTTTTATCTGTAACAGTCAAAAAATAAACCATGAATTTACTGCCAAATATGCACTCTCCTGACCGAAACAAGGCAAGAAAGTGCATTAACTTAATATGCGTAGAGATAAAATTTAATCCGCCAAGCGTTTGGCAATGCGGTAGTAAGTCTCTTTAAGTTCTTCGCCGACTATTTTGGCTTTGGCTATAAACTCTTCGGAGGTCTCCACCGATTCGTCTGCTATTTCAGCGGCCTTGATTTTTAAACGGCCCCATTCTTTTTCGGCTTCTTCAAATTCTTGCTTGGCTTCCATCGACGCCAGATGCAGTTTTAAATTGATTTCATCGCGCTCTACTTGCAACTTATCTAATAACTTTTCAAAATCTTCTTTAATTGGCATGACACACCTCGTTTTATTATTCATCAATTAACTTAAAAATCAGTTGCTATTGCATAACCATTTGCAGCATAGAGAAACCAAAGCCTTCAATCAATAAGTAGTACCACCAACCCGGACCTACGGCTAACACGCCGAATACCTTGCATTACCCCGGCTCCAGCGCTTTTTTTACGGTTGTTTTTAATAGAATTGTAAAAATTAACTGTTATAGTATTGCGCTATGTACACGCCCGAAAACCTGCCCATTACCAGAAATATTTTATGACTCACGAGCTTTTATTATTACGGCATGCCAAGTCGGACTGGGCGATTGATATGGATGATTTTTCCCGCCCCTTAAAAAAACGCGGTCGACGCGCTTCCAAGCAGGTAGGGCGTTGGTTGCGCGAGCACCATTTGATACCCGACACCATACTCAGTTCTCCGGCGATACGCGCCCTGACCACAGCGCAACGGGTTTGCCGCCAGTTAGACATAGATGAGTCGGCCATCATTTGCGAGTCGCGCATTTATGAAGCAGATGCTTTAACCTTATTGACGGTGTTACAAAACAGCGGTCATGGAAAGCGGGTGCTGTTGGTCGGGCATAATCCCGGCCTGGAAGACTTGTTGTTAAAATTAATTCCCCATTCGGTTCCGTTATCGGCTAACGGAAAATGTTTGTCTACCGCCGCTTTAGCCCTGCTCGCGTTTAAAGGCGACTGGGCACAGCTTAGCGAAGGCAGCGCCAAATTAATCACCCTGATTCGCCCGGATAGCTTGCCTGAATAACAAAAAACAGGAATACATTAATGTTAAGACTATTCACTATTGACCGGGGCCGACTCAAAGAGCAAACACCGCCTGAAGATCAGATCAAGCAAGCTGTCGCTAAAGCCGCCTGGATTGATGCGCACGATCCCAGCGACACTGAACGCGCTCAGCTGCAAGCATTTTTGCGCACCACGCTGCCCGAATCGGATGATGTCGAAGAAATCGAGTCTTCGGCGCGCTACTTTACCGATACCACCGGCGTCCATGTGCGCTCTTTGTTTCTTTCGCAAAGCGAGGGCCGACACAGTACCGCGACCGTCGCCTTCATTTTGCAAAACGACCGGCTAATTACCTTACGCGAAGGTGCATTGGCGGATTTTCGCCTGCTGCGGATGCGCGCCCGGCACGGGCAGATAGAAGCGCATTCACCACAGGAATTGCTGGTGATTATGTTCGAGCAAAAAGTGGAAAACCTCGCCGATGCGCTGGAAGACATTCATCGTAAACTGGAAGATGTCAGTTATCTGGTGCTGGAAGAAATAGACTCGGATCTTGAAAATGCCATTGACCAACTGGCCAAACTGGAAGACAGCAACGGTAAAATTCGGCTCTGCCTGATGGATACGCAACGTTCCATATCCTTTCTGCAACGGCATTTGCGCAATCATCCCGAACTACAGGAAACCGCGCGGGAGATCATGCGCGACGTAGAAACATTGATGTCCCACACCACCTTCCTGTTCGATAAAATCAATTTCTTGATGGACTCGACTCAAGGCTTTATTAACATTACCCAAAACAAGATTATTAAAATTTTTTCCATTGCTGCCGTGGTATTTCTACCGCCCACGCTGGTGGCCAGCATTTACGGCATGAATTTCCAAAACATGCCGGAGCTCAACTTGCAACTGGGTTATCCCGGCGCACTGTGTTTAATGCTGCTGTCGGGAATTGCGCCTTATTGGTTTTTTAAACGAAAAGGCTGGCTGTAAGGTTAATGCCGGTTAAACGCTTTTTTCTTAAGCCGGCGCATCAGTATGGGCCTACATTAGCATCGCCATTAAGATCAGGCGTTGGCTTAATTGAATAAAATGTTAAGGAACATGAAAAAAATATCCCGAGCAAGTATCCAACAGCCGGAGTGCAGGCTTCTCCGTCTACAAACCTAAGAAGTCCCTGTTTAGCAATCCATCTTTAGTAAAGGCCGATGAAAAAGATACTGGTAACAGGCGCAGCCGGGCAACTCGGCTCGGAATTAACGACAACCTTGCGTAATAAATACGGCATCGAAAATGTATTGGCTGCCGATAAAAAACCGGCCTTGAACGAACCGGGCCCGTTTTACTGTCTGGATGTGCGCGATGCATCGGCAATCAGTCACATCGTAGAAGCCCATAACATCGATACGATTTTTCATCTCGCCGCATTGCTTTCCGCTGTAGCGGAACAAAAACCGCAGCAGGCCTGGGACATCAATATGAACGGTTTAATCAATGTGCTGGAGGTTTCCAGAAGGCACCAATGTGCGCTGTTCTTCCCCAGTTCCATAGCGGCCTTCGGCACAGAAACCCCGTCGATGGATACGCCGCAGGATACTATCCAGCGGCCGACGACTCTGTACGGCATCACCAAAGTTTCAGGCGAATTGCTTTGCGATTATTATTATCGCCGTTTTGGCGTCGACGCCCGCGGCTTACGGTATCCGGGGCTTATTTCCAGCAAAACCCCGCCCGGCGGCGGCACCACCGATTATGCGGTGGATATTTTTTATGCGGCGATTAAATCGCAACATTATGAGTGTTTCCTTCAGGCCGATACCCAACTGGATATGATGTATATGCCCGACGCTATCGATGCGGCGATTGCCTTGATGACAACTGACGGCAGCCGACTAAAACACAGAAACGCCTTTAATGTGACAGCCATGAGTTTTACCCCGCGGCAGTTAGCGGCGGAAATACAAAAACACCTTCCCGGATTCACCATTGCTTACAGCGTCGATCCATTGCGCCAGGCAATTGCCGACTCCTGGCCCAGGCATATGAACGATAGCGCAGCCAGAATTGAATGGGGCTGGCGGGCCCAATTCGATTTGCAGGAAATGGTCAAGGACATGTTGGAGAAGATTGCGCTTCATTAGCCAAATAATACACTTAGAAAAAACTAATTTATCCACGAAAAACACGAAAATATCCAAGGCGATACCACGCTGTAAATCGTTACCGTGACAGCAGGTCTATTTCGTGTCCGTAGACCATAACCGCTTTAAAATAACCGGAGATGTTTATGTCACTGAAAAAACTGGAACCGCTGCTCAGCGACAAATTAACCCAATTACAACAACAAAGCATATGCAAGGGTAATGAAAAAGTCATCACCGGCATGAAAGCAGCCGTCGGCGGTTTCGGTCCCCGGTATTTTCTTGAAGGATACGGAGACAGGGCTTTTTTGCGCATGAATTCCAATTCCTATCTCGGGCTTGCCATGCACCCGCTGGTTATCAAGTCCGAAACTGAAGCCGCTGAAAAATTCGGCGTCGGCCCCGGAGCGGTCCGCTTTATCAGCGGCACTTACCGTCCGCATATCGAGCTGGAACAAAAACTGGCGGAATTTCATGGCCGCGAATCGGCAATGCTGTTCAGTTCCGCTTATACGACGATGACCGGCGTATTGCCGCAGTTTATTTCCGAAGACACCTTAATCGTCAGCGATGCGCTGAATCATAACTGCATTATCAATGCGATACGCTTATCGCATCCTGTCTGTAAAGAAATTTATGCGCATGCCGACCTTAATGCCCTGGACAACATTCTTCAAGCTTACAAAGGCCGGGTCAAGCGCGTTTGCCTGGTTACCGACGGAATTTTCAGCATGCGCGGCGATTACGCACATCTCGGTAACATAAACGCCTGTTGCAAACGGCATGAAGCTGCGTATGAACAAGGGATTATCCGCATTGTCGATGACTCTCACGGCGTTGGCGCCTTTGGGCAGACCGGCCGCGGCACCGAAGAATATACACAGGGTAAGGCGGATATTTTAATTGCTACGCTCGGCAAAGCCTTTGGCGTTAATGGCGGCTATGTCGTTTCCAGTACGGTGGCGATTGATTATTTACGGGAAACCTCGCCGTTTTATATTTATTCGAATCCGATTACGCCCGCTGAAGCGGCCGCGGCCTGCGCCGCGTTAGACCTTGTCAGCAGTGCCGAAGGCTTGGATTTGCTGGGCAAATTACGGGCATTTAGCGTCCGCCTTAGAGTAGGACTTGAACAACAGGGCTTTGAAACCTTGCAGGGAGAACACCCTATCGTACCCCTGCTGATCAGGAATACAGAAAAAACATCGGCGTTGGTCGCGCATTTACTGGCGAATAATATTCTGGTTACCGGCCTGAATTACCCCGTTGTTCCTCAAGGCGAACAGGAAATCAGGTTACAGGTTTCTGCCGAGCATACCGAAAAAGATTTAGACTATTTATTGGCCACCCTGGCTAGTTTTAAGCAATAGCCGAACCATCCCGATAGCTGATGATTTACCTAAATTCGCCGGTAAATCATTATCTTGAACCCGACCAAGCCACTCTCCGGTGCAATTGATCGAGTATTCGCACAAAAAAGATGCGTGTATTGAAAAACCCAAACACCCATTATTTAATACCGCACCTTATAACACATTGTAATTATTGACTAATACATAAAACAAATCCCAATATTACTTTTGGGTACAATATTTGCTGATATATTTATGTCGGCCAGAAATCAGTATTTTTTAGACTTCCTTTATCTGTCTTGAAATCTTAAACGGCCTTTCATTTCCTTGTCACAAATACGTTTTAATCTGTATCGAAAATCAAAACACCGTTCAATCGAGAAATTTATGCTTTTTAGATGTTTTTTCTTAGGAGAATAACAATGAGTCTACTCTATTTCATCCAACAAGAACTCTACACAGTATGGTTTGAAGCGACCAATCCACTGTTTCCGGCCAGCTCTGCAAATGACGCTATTTATACCGATCAGTTTAACTATTACCAATCACTCAAAGGCAAGGTTATCGATACCCATAGCGGCGAGTCACTATTTCAGCAAAACCGCTAACGCCTGCGACAACTAAAGCGCAACAGACCCGGCATCTATCTGAAGCATCTGCTTCGGCCTGGCTTCCCGGCAAGAAATTGAAAAACCATTTAAATCCCCCAAAAATAGGATCCCGCGTTAAAGCGGGATCCTGATCGCAACCAAACGCCAACCTCTTTGCATAATGATCTTTAAGGATAAGCACGCTTAACAATAGCCTTTAGATTCAGTGATACTTGGCTTATTAATAGCGGCAGAGTAATGAGCACCCCCGGCTTTCGTCGTTCTAAAATATCCCAACGAGCAAACATCGCAATTCCCAGCACGCTTGGACTCTCCCTATCGGGCTATAAAATAAGTGCATATCAGGTGTTTGTACGTATTGCTCGCTTAGTTTACGACCTGATAAATTAATCAAAAGTTGTATAACTTTTAGATTCAGCCCATTAATAATCGCCCGTTATCATGCCGATAAAAAGCGCTTGATTTTCAATTGTTTTTTATCGATACCCTACAACAATCACAATAAAGGCTATCTTTTATGAATATCACTAAAAACACCGCGCTAAGTTTATTATTGGCCTTCTCTTTAGGCTCAACCAGTGCTATCGCTTATGCAGAAGAAGCTGCCAAAAGTTCCGTTAACAGCCCAAACGAAACCATTATGCATATTGAAAAAGCTAAAGTCGAAATCATCCACCGAGATTTCATGCCGCCCAGCGAACATTTAAAAGCGGCGCGTAAGGCTTCCGAAAAAGTAACGGGAAATCCGGACATCGTCAAACAAGCCAACGCATGCCTCATTCAGGCGCAAATCAAAGCAAACCAGTTTGATATAAAAGGCGCTACGGACGAGTTGAATAAGACGCTGGAGCTATATCAATCACTTAAATCGGAATAGCCCCCTAAGATATAATCGCTCAGGACAAACCCTCCGATGCAAAATCCCAACGCTTTTTAACAGGTTAGAGGTTTAATTCGGTACGGGTCGATCTTCATCCCAATCCTCCTGATACTTTGGACGGCTTTGCCCTGCAATGAGGGTAAGTTGCCCTTGATCGCTTCGTCGCGTTGGGATTGCTTGTCGATCAATCTCGCCTTCTAGCGTTAGGGCAAGATCAAGAGCAAATTCAGAATCTCCGATATGCCACGAATGATTAAAAGTTCCTGTGAATGTAGATTGTTTCGGATTTTTCGTGCAAAAATACTCAGAACAGTCCACGTTTACTGCTTTAGAGGGAATATCTGCCGGAAGGCCAACTCGACCTGCACGAGGAGCAGTGCCAAGACGTTTCATATTTGAAACACCTAGTACTTTGTCAAATTTGTTTGAATAATTTGTAAGTCTGAAAATTCTTTCGTACATCGGCGTTGCCCAATCTGAACTAGAAGACAGCGAGGCGCGTGATACATCACCGCCGATGAATGCAACTTGCCCAATGCGCCACGGTTTCTTAAACAGCTCCCCTTTCTTAGAGGCATTTGCGAAAGCTTCCATAATCACATAAGCGCCAGTCGAATGGCCCAACAAATGCACATTGATTGTGCATGGATTTAATTTTGGATCAGTCGGAAACTGCGCGTCGACAACAATTTGGAGTGCGTCTTCGACCAATCGCTGCGCGACTTGCGAGGCATCGTAGCGGTCTTCAAGATAGTTCAACGTAGAATTATTGCTTGGCCAGTCAAATCCGACGACCAATCCCTTCCATCCTTGAGCAAAAAGAGACTCCTGTAAAGTACTTGTTCGCCAAAGGACCGTCTTTATATCGTTGTTGTAGCCATGAACAAAGAAAAGAATATCGCCAGTTGACCCGGTGATTTCATCTTCTTCGCCATCTGCGGCAGCGATAACATTCTTGCTCCAGCGCTCCTTTGGGATCGCGTCAGAGCTGTTATACACAGTCTTTGATATGGGAACTTTAAGAAATGTTGTATTGCCGGGTTCGGCCAAGAACTCTCCGTTTTTATTAATATCTCGGGTACAAATTAGGAACGTATTCTTCGCAGGCATATTGATCTCCGTAGGTGATCGGTGAAAACATCATCAAGGTAGGACAGCCAGTTGCCCGACTGCCCCCTTACAAATCCCGGCGTGCG
>DAINRH010000168.1:0-8975 GCA_036741905.1 Methylobacter sp.
GAACCTTGAACCTTGAACCTTGAACCTTGAACCTTGAACCTTGAACCTTGAACCTCTATATATTGATTAATTGATGGAAATACTAAACCTTGCAAGACACGCTATCTTAACGCCCGCAGGCATACAGGATGGCGATATTGAAAAGATTATGGGCCGGTTGCTCAGTTCGCCGGTTGATGCGGCGGATATTTACTTTCAATCCAGCCATTTCGAATCTTGGGTCATGGAAGGCGGCATCATTAAAGAAGGGAGCCATAGCATTGAGCAGGGCGCCGGAGTGCGCGCGGTATGCGGCGAAAAAACCGGCTTTGCTTACAGCGACCGAATTGAATTGCCGGTGCTGCTGGAAGCGGCTAATAATGTCAAAGCCATCGTTCGTCAAGGCCAGGATACAGATCCCTTGCATTGTAAAGTCACTACAAAAGCCGCCGACTGGCCGAAGTATTACGCGACGCAAAACCCGTTAAAATCGCTGGAAGATCAGCAGAAAATCGATTTATTGCGTCGGGTGGACAGCGAAACGCGCAAACTGGACAGTAGAGTCGAAGAAGTTATCGTCAGCCTGGTCGGCGCCCATGAACATATTCTGGTGGCGCGGCAAGACGGTTCTTTGGTGGCCGACGTGCGGCCTTTGGTGCGTATGAATGTCACGGTCATCGTCGAGCAAAACGGCCAGCGCGAACAAGGCAGCATGGGCGGCGGCGGGCGTAGCGATTACAGCTATTTCATCGATCAAGACACTGCCTTGTCCTATGGTCGAGAAGCCGTAAGACAGGCGCTGGTCAACCTGGAAGCGGTCGATGCCCCGGCCGGTAACATGACCGTGGTACTGGGCTCGGGTTGGCCGGGCATCTTGCTGCATGAGGCCATAGGGCACGGCCTGGAAGGCGACTTTAACCGTAAAGGCACTTCGGCATTCAGCGGCCGCGTCGGCGAGCGGGTGGCGTCCGATTTATGCACGGTAGTCGATGACGGCACCTTGGCGGGGCGACGCGGCTCGTTAACGATTGACGATGAAGGCACGCCGACGGAAAAGACCGTATTGATCGAAAACGGCATACTCAAAGGCTATATGCAGGATCAGCTCAATGCCCGGTTAATGGGCGTTAAGCCTACCGGTAACGGTCGGCGCGAATCCTACGCCCACCTGCCGATGCCGCGTATGACCAACACCTATATGTTGCCGGGACAGCACGATCCTGAAGAAATCATAAAGTCGGTAAAAAACGGTTTGTATGCCAAAAACTTCGGCGGCGGGCAGGTCGATATTACCTCGGGCAAGTTCGTATTTTCCGCCAGCGAAGCCTACCTGATCGAAAACGGCAAAATCACCCGTGCCGTTAAAGGCGCGACGCTGATCGGCAACGGGCCTGAGGTGTTAACCAAGGTGTCGATGGTCGGCACCGACCTGGCGCTGGATAGCGGCGTCGGCACCTGCGGCAAGGATGGGCAAAGCGTGCCGGTCGGCGTCGGGCAGCCTACGTTGAAGATTGACGGGTTGACGGTTGGCGGGACGAGTGTTTAGGTGAAATTCACTCAGTATTTTCTTTACACCAGGAACAGGGTGGATAGGTCGCCTATAAAAATTGAATGGATTGAGAATGTTGTTGCCTACCCGATTAAAACCCAAAGACAAGCAGATGGACGTTTCAAAAAATGGGGATTTATTCAGGAAGAGGGAAAATATCTAAGGGTTATTTTGTTGGAAGATGAAGAGACGGTACATAATGCTTTCAGAACATCCGGTTTTCGAGACCAAAGAAATCAATGAAAATATTTATCTGGACTTGGACAAAGATGGAAATTTGATTGGGATGACCATTGAACATGCAATGTCGCAAGCAAATATTAACGAAGTTTCATTCCAGCAGATAAATCGCCAAGTAGCATAAAAGCAAATTAAGAGAACACAGTGCAAAATAACGAACAAATAAACCGCCTAAAAAACACCGTTCAGGACATACTGGACGAAGCCGTAAAACAAGGCGCCAGTGCCGCAGAAGCGGGCTTGAGCCAGGAAAACGGCTTGTCCGTGTCGGTGCGTCTGGGCGATGTCGAAACCATTGAGCATCATTGTGACCAAGGGCTGGGCGTGACCGTTTATTTTGGCAAGCGCAAAGGCTCAGCCAGCACCACGGATTTGTCGCCCGCCTCGATCAAGGAAACGGTCAGCGCGGCATGTAGTATTGCCCGTTACACTAGTGAAGATGAATATTCAGGCTTGCCGGAACAAGAACTGTTGGCTACCGAATTTCCCGATCTCGATCTTAATCACCCCTGGGATATTGGTGTCGACGGGGCCATTGCTTTAGCCATCGAATGCGAAGATGCGGCGCGATCTTATCATGAGGAAATCAGCAATTCCGAAGGTGCTTCGGTGGATACGCACCAAGGTGTCCGGGTGATGGGCAATACCTTGGGTTTTCTTCAGGGTTATGCTTCGACCCGTCATTCGTTGAGCTGTTCGGTATTAGGTCAACGCGGCGACAGCATGCAGCGCGATTACTGGTACACCGTGGCAAGAAATGCGCGCGATTTGGAATCCGCGGCCAGCGTCGGCAACAAGGCGGCCGAGCGAACGATCCGTCGTTTAGAGGCCCGAAGCCTCAGCACGCGGCAGTGTCCGGTGCTGGATTGCGCGGAAACCGCTTCCGGTTTGCTAAGTTCGTTTATCGGCGCAATCAGCGGCGGTAATCTATATCGCAAATCGTCATTTTTGCTGGATGCGTTGGATAGCCAAGTGTTTCCCGAGTTTGTCCGTATCCACGAACAGCCCCGTTTAAAAGGCGCTTTGGGCAGTGGCGCGTATGACGGTGAAGGCGTCGCCACTCAAACGCGGGATATTGTCAGCGACGGTGTTTTGCGCGGTTATGTGCTGAGCACTTATTCCGCCCGCAAGTTGGGCTTGCGCAGTACCGGAAATGCCGGTGGCGTGCATAATTTAACCATCGATCCGGGCAAACTTGATTATCAGGGCCTGTTAAAAGAGCTGAACACCGGCTTGCTGGTCACCGAACTGATGGGGCAGGGCGTCAATATGGTGACCGGCGATTATTCGCGCGGAGCCGCCGGATTTTGGGTCGAAAACGGCGAGATCCAATATCCGGTCGAGGAAATCACCATTGCCGGTAATCTGAAAGACATGCTTAAAAACATTGTTGCCGTAGGTAATGATGTCGATTACCGCGGTAATATCCGCACCGGTTCGATACTGGTTGAGCGGATGTCGATTGCCGGGGAGTAAGGCCGTTGTTATGATGTTTCGTATTGGATAGTCATCTTGGGCAGTTTGATAGTGGAGGTAAAATTATGCCAGAAAATTTACCTTGGATCAGCGAGGAAGATTACCTGGCAGGCGAATTGATCAGCGAAATCAAGCATGAATATATCGACGGCCATGTTTATGCGATGGCGGGCGCCAGCCGGAACCATGAAAGAATTGCGGGTAATGTTTTTGGCGAGCTAAGTAACTTTTTGAAAAGCAAGCCGAGCGAGCCGTTCCGCTCCGACCTGAAAATCAAGGCCGGCAGCCGGTTTTTCTACCCTGATGTGATGGTCGTCTGCGATGAACAGAACCGTCACGATTATTACACCGATTCGCCGGTGATTGTTGTCGAAGTTCTGTCGAAAGCCTCGCGGCGTGTCGATGAAACGACCAAGCGCATCGCCTATCAGAGTATTCCCAGTTTGAAAGAATACGTTTTGATCGAACAGGATTTTGTCGACGTGGAAGTCTGCCGAAAAAGCGAAGGCTGGGTTTTAAATCATTATTTTATGGGCGACAGCGTGCAGTTTGACGCGATTGGCTTGACGCTGACAGTAGAGGAAATTTATGCCCGCGTCGATAATGATGAGGTTCGTTCCTATATTCAAGAACAGCAGGCGCAGCAGTGATTTGCGCTTAAAGGCCCCGCACAATATCGGCTATCAACTGCGGCCCGCGATAAATAAGGCCGCTGTATATCTGCACCAGACTCGCGCCTGCTGCCAATTTTTCCTGTGCATCGTTCGCGTTTAAAATCCCGCCTGCGGCAATAATCGGAATCTTGCCGTTCAATTCCGCCGCCAATTCCCGCACGACAAAAGTCGATTTTTCCTTAACCGGCGCGCCGCTTAAACCGCCTGCTTCATTGGCAAGCGGATGGTCGGCAATCATGTCGCGGGCAATGGTGGTGTTGGTCGCAATCACGCCGTCAATTTCAAATTCCAGCAACAGTTTGGCGATATGGATTATTTCATCGTCGGTCAGGTCGGGCGCGATTTTCAGGGCTAAAGGCACGTATTTTCCGTGTTGCTGTTGCAGTTTCAATTGCTCTTCTTTTAACGCGGAAATCAGGCTTTTGATTTCATCGCCCTGCTGTAACTGGCGTAGATTTTTGGTGTTCGGGGAGGAAATGTTAAGGGTGATGTAGCTGGCAGATGTGTAGGCCTTGCGCAAACCGATCAAATAATCGTCCGCCGCATTTTCAATTGGTGTGTCGAAATTCTTGCCGATATTGATGCCCAGAATGCCTGAATAACGGCTTTGCTCTACCTGAGCCAGCAGATGGTCTATGCCCAGATTGTTAAAGCCCATGCGATTGATAATCGCCTGATGCTCAGGCAGTCTGAACAAGCGCGGTTTCGGGTTGCCCGGTTGCGGGCGGGGCGTTACCGTGCCTATTTCGATAAAGCCGAAACCCAATGCGGCCAGCGCGTTAATATAATCGCCGTTTTTATCCAGACCGGCGGCAAGGCCGACCGGGTTTTTAAAATCCAGTCCCATGACGGTGACAGGTTTGTGGTCAATTTCCGGGTAGACGAGTTTGGACAGGCCCGAAATATAGGCGGCGTTCAGCAGTTTAAGCGTCACTTCGTGAGCGGTTTCCGGGGCCAGGGAAAATAACAGGGGGCGTAGCAACGGATAAAGATTCATAAATATGACCAATAGAAGTTTGTGCGGTGGGGGCTGCCGGTCGGTCGCCCATTAAAATCAGTGTGTACTGCTTAGTTGGTAAGGCTCCGGCGCTACCTGCGTCGTGCGCCGCAAAACAAGATCGACCAGCAGTTGCGCCGATGCAGGCCCCATCGCCAAACCGTTTCTAAAATGACCGGCATTAATGCATAAATTGTCGATCTCGGGATGTCTGTCGATATACGGTATGCCGTGTTCGGTGCCCGGCCTTAAACCGGCCCAGTGCTTGATCAGCGGGAAGTCATTAAGCGTCGGTAACAAGTTTAATGCGAATGCATTCAGCCTGTCTCTGGCTTGTGCCGTAGTGGTTTTATTAAAATCATCCTGTTCTACCGTGCTGCCTGCCAGAATCTTGCCGTCGCGTCGCGGAATAAGATATTGGTCGCCATCCAATACCATGTAACTCAGCGTTTCCGGCTGGGCATCAAATAACAACATTTGTCCCTTAACCGGAGCTATTTTCGGGGCGTCGTTGAGGGCTGTGGGAAAAAATTGCTGAAACAACCGGCCGGTCCAAGCGCCCGCGGTAATAATCAATTGATTGACAGCCAACTGACCGGAGGAGGTCTCGATAGAGGTAATGCGGTTTTTAGTGAGGTTAATGGCGGTTAACTCACAATGTTCTACTAGTGTAACGCCCTTGTTAAGCAAGTCTTGTTTTAATGATTTAACCAGTCTTGGATTGCGCGCCTGGGCAATCTCGGGTAGCCAAAGCGGTTGGTCGGGGACCGTATTAAGCATGTTAAAAAAATCCGGGCCGGCGGGGCGATATGAAATAGCGTTAGCGTCGCACCAGTTAACAGCCGCACTAAGGTCGGGGTTTTTGACGATTAATAGGCCGCAGGGATTCCATTCCGGGTCTATCAGGGTTTCGTTCGTCAGTTGCGAGGCCAGGGCGGGATACAGTTTTAGGCTTTGTAACACCAAACGAGTAATAGCGTCCGATTGTCGCCACGGATAAAGCGGCAGCAAAATGCCGCCGCCCGCCCAGGATGACTCCTGGCCCAGTTCGTTTTTTTCAATAACCGCGACGGTAACGCCGGCTTTAATAAACTCGCGGGCAGTTAACAGGCCGATAATGCCGCCGCCAATGATGGTAATGTCCGGGATTTGGGTCATGTGTATTGGTAAAGATCAGTGCAAAAAATAAATATTTTTGGGGGTAGGGTCGAGCAGTTAATTATAGCTATCGCGACTAGGGCTGATATATATGGTATATGGTTTTGACTTAGGGCGTGAGCGGCGATTAAAAAATCGTTTGAACTAAAAGTGGGTAGGCCGCATTTTCTTAGGTCGGTGTGGATTTTGCCAGAGTGCCGGGCTGCAAATTCGTTTTATTTTGCGGTAAAAAAGTGGAAAAGGTCTTTAGCTGTGGGTTGAGTGTATAAGTTGAATAATTTGTTGTTTTTTGCATACAAGTAGATGTTTGTAATTAAAAATATCCTTAGAGTTATTGATAAATAAGGACTAATTAATATTAAAAAAATGGCGTTAAAACTTGTAGGGATTTAGTTTAGCTGCTACCATTAACACCGGAAGATGGGCTTTGTTGTATTAAAGCAAATTTCTATAAAATAACAACCTCATGAGGGGGATAAATGATCAATAAAACTAAATTAGCGCTGGGCATTGCGACGGCAACCTTGACAATGGCCGGTGCGTTGGTTTCTCCGCAAGCTGTTGCCGGCTCAAAGGCGCAGCATCACGCTGAAGTAGCGAGTATGAGCAGTAAAGTTGACGCATTAGAAGCGCAACTGCAATCCATGCAAGCTGAAATAAGCCGTTTAAGAGCGGAAGCAAGCCGTCCTCGCACTAGTGCAGAGGCAGGTAAAGTTCAGGAGCTGGATCAGTGGATGGCCTCTGTTAAATCGGCTCCGAAAGACAGCAAAAAAAGCAAAGACAACATGGTCTTCTTCCGTGGCGGTTATGGGCATGCTAATAGCCAAAGAGGCGGCACGTTGGATCCTACAACAGTCGCAGGCGTTGGCAGTAACATAAACGGTTTGACAACAGGCCCGATAAACGACAAGGACTCATGGTACTTCGGTGCCGGTTTTGATTTCAGTGTGAACGATAACCTGTTTGGTTTAATGGACAAAACCGAAGTTTTGGCTGAGCTGATGTTTGACTATAAACAACTTGGCGAAAGAAAGTCCAACGGTCTGTCTGCTCAGGAAGTAGCGGTAGTAAACTCGCTAGGTTTTAATTTACCTGTCGCCAACACTCAAACAGCAACTGTCAATCAGTTAACATTGGCGGCTTCTCCAAAAATTAAATTCTTGAAAGGCAGTGCATTCAGACCTTGGTTAATTCCTGTCGGTTTTGAACTGAATGTGATCAGCCCTCCATCCGATGCTATTACCGTATTAAACCCAGGCATGCAGTTTGGCGCTGGTGCTGACTACAAAATCTGGAAAGATATTTATGTCGGTGCCGATGCTCGTTATCACTATTCTGCTGATAACATTGATGGCGTTAGAACTGATGGCGTTACCGCCGGCGGTTACCTCGGTCTTGGCTTCTAAGCGTTTAGTTTAGAAACAAATCCGAAAAGGGAGGGCTTTAAACCCCTCCCTTTTTTTATGTTTGAAGAATTAAAAAGAGGTGCAAGGTAAAGGCGCAAGGTAAAATAGCGTCCTTTCCGGTTCTTGCTTGGAAGCAAATCAAATTTAACGCTACAAACCATGAAAACCCTTTATCCTGAAATTTTGCCTTATCAAACGTTGTTGCTGAAAACCGGCAGTAAACATGCGGTGTATGTAGAGCAAAGCGGCAATCCTGACGGCATTCCTGTCGTTTTTCTGCACGGTGGGCCGTGTTCCGGCACCAAGCCCGATCACCGGCGATTTTTTAATCCCACGCTTTATCGCATTATCCTGTTCGATCAGCGCGGCTGCGGTTTGTCGTTGCCTTTTGGCGAGCTGGAAAACAACACTACCCAGGATTTAATCGATGATATAGAGCGTATCCGTAATCAATTGGCTATTGATCAGTGGTTGGTGTTCGGCGGTTCGTGGGGCGGTGCGCTGGCTTTATTGTATGCTCAGCAGCATAAAGACAAGGTAATGGGTTTGATTATTCGCGCGGTATTTCTGGCGCGGCAGCAGGATTTGGATTGGTTTGCCAAAGAGGGGGCAGGCAAGATTTATCCCGAACAATGGCAGCGCTTGATTGAAAGCATTCCTGAGCAGGGTCGGGATAATCCGGTGCAGGGACTGTGTGATATGTTGTGGGGTGAAGACGAGATGGCGCAAAGACGAGCATCCAAGGAGTGGATGGCTTGGAGTGCGCAGGTCGCATTAGGCGGCGATTATCGGCCGAGTCCGAAAGGCGAGCATACGAGCGAGAAAATGGTTAAACAGGTCTGCATGGAATTGCATTACGCCAAGCAACATTATTTTATTGGGGAAAACCAGATACTGGACAACTGCGGCGGCTTGGATAAAATTCCGACGATTATCATTCATGGTCGTCATGATTTTGTCTGTCCGATGGAAGCCGGGTACAGTTTGCATAAAGTATTGCCGCATGCCGAATATATCGTATTGCCCAATGCCGGGCATGTTGCTCAGGGCAAGGAAATGATTCATGCCTTGGTTGCTGCAACCGACAAGTTTGCGGAACGTCGGCTATGATCGGAAATCGCCCTGAATTTGCATTGAACTGCCCCATAAAGCCGTAAATGCTTTATCATTAATACAAATTAATACGTCTCCAGCTTGTCGCAAGATATGGGAAACACGTTTGAAACGCCAAATCCATAATGCCTTGGGCGACGGGATGCACATTTTTATACCGATAAATGAAATTACATGATGAAAAGCTCCGTAAATTGGGCTTAGCTGTTATTCAGGTGGAGACACAGGCGATTGCCGCATTAGCCGACCGGATTAATGACGATTTTGTGTTTGCCTGTAAGTTGATGTTCAATTGTAGCGGCCGTGTTGTGGTTACCGGCATGGGTAAATCGGGGCATATTGCCGGTAAAATTGCCGCGACCTTAGCCAGTACCGGAACGCCG
>DAINRH010000169.1:0-3259 GCA_036741905.1 Methylobacter sp.
AATTTTCTCAACCAAAGCCATATCCCTGACTTGAAAATGCTGGTTATCCAGCACGCCATCGAGATAAGCGCTACCGGCGGTGGTAAAACCACGTATCCGTAAATCGGTATTAAACCCGGAATCGGCAGAACTTGGCTGAACACCGCTGAAAAACATCGCCGTGTCTTCTAGTCGCAAAGCCATACTGTCTTGTAACAACGCTTGATTAAGCACTCCTACCGAAAATGGTGTTGACAGTGTCGATGCTTGGGTTCGGGTAGCGGTATCGGCAGACGCGTTGTAATAGTCTGAAACACGTGGAGCTGTAACTACCAGAGGATCTAACGTTAGTGTGGATTCGGCCGCATAAACCGAACAGCTCAATAAAGCGCACAGAACAAATAAAAGTTGGATCATCAGAAAAATTATTGGTGGATCAGTTTTCAAGCTCCAGCTTGAAAGCTTGTTTTGGAAGTCTGTTTTGTGCTTTGTCACAAGGCTGCAATTTCCTATTTCGCGAAGCTATAAACTTCGCCTTCAAAATTCCCATTATGAAGATTTGGGAATCAACAATAATTTACAAACTAACCACTCGCACCATACAAGACAGACCCTCAGTTTTTGGAAAACAAATTTCTTCATGTTCATCGACCATTTTCCAATAAGAAAGCACTGCACAGGGATAAGAAGGCGCCGTAAACTCCACACTTAAAATCGCCGAATCGCCGGGCAACGTTTCGGGAATATTAATAACGTACCAGGTGGGCACCAGCCCGCGTCGGATTTCAGGGGCAACGATATAATCGGGAACAGAAGGAACATTTATCTTCTGATCCATACAAACCAATTTCCGTCCCACCCAATTAACATGCCCGATATTCTGAATCTCCCACACCTTGGTAAACACCTGATCGGTCAACACCGTTATGTTATCGGGAATCGTCAAATCCTGAACAAAGCCGCTAGCGTCAAACTGATACTTCGCCGAAGTCGCAGAAAACTTAGGTAAATCCAGCTGATGTAGCAAATGCCGGAACAATACCATTGGATGCACCTGCAGAGCCTTTGCCAAAGCAATCAATGTTGAAATTTTCGCCTGCCCCGTCGTTCCATCCAGCAAGCCATATAACCCTTGCCGGGACATACCGGTCTGCCTAGCCAATTCGGACATACTCAGGCCAAGCGTGTTGGCGCGTTGTTTGACATAGTTAGACAATTCGTAAAGAGGCATAGCAACAAAATAGAGAAAAACAATCAAGCTGTCAACAGAACTTGACAGTTTGATTGCTAGGATAGCCCTACAACTCAAATTAAGGGGCGGCCTGTCAACTCAATTTCATATAAACGACTAATGATTAAATAAAGCTGCGTAGGCAGTCAATAAATAAATAGGAATCACCGATGGCAATTACAACAGCACAACAAACCCAAATTTTACAAATGATCCAGGCTATGTTCGGCGCAGCGCCAGGAGCAACTTATCTCTCACAGTTTGAAAATATCGTGAACGCCGGCACCTCAGTAGCTAATCTAGCTCAGAGTCTTTCCGGAGCGGTCGTTTTCTATGGCAAAGGTTATTCCGCCAGCCTTACTGCTGCCGATTTTGCCAATACCTTTATCAATGACTTAGTGGGTAATCGCGCATCAACCGAAGATAAGGCATGGGCAACTTCATACATTGTCGACAAAATGGCTGCCGGCGCGACCCAGGCCGGCATTATTGCCGATCTTACCCAAGCGCTTTCTTCCGTTCCGCCGGCAAACTCCAGTTGGGGAGCTGCCGCCACCTATTACAACACCGGCATCGCCACCAAAATCATAGATAATCTGGCTGGCAGTTCCGCAACAACGGCCGCCAAGACCGATGCAGTAAACTACATTGTCAATCAAATGGCCGCCGGACAAAATCTGGGCAACATGGTCGAATGGGCCATAACCGCCCTTGACGGCGTCGATCACGGCAATACCATCTGGGGTAGCGCCGCAACGCTGTTCGATAACCGGATTGAAGTTTCAAAATATTTCTCGGTCGATAAAGCGCACAAAGCGACAGACATGGCAACCCTGCAACAATCCTTGAAAGCCGTTACTACGGATGCCAGCAGCGTAACGTCGGCCAAGGCCATATTCGATACCGCACTGACCGGTAAAATCCAGGATGGTTACATTGCCGGCGCGACAGTGACGGTTCATATCGAGGGACAGCCCGATTTCGTGACGACCACGGATGCCAAAGGCAACTTTACCCTGCCCCCAGGCGTCTTTGGCACCATTACCGCAACAGGCGGTACCGACCTCTCCACCGGAAAACCTTTTTCCGGTGAGCTGAAAGCGCCTGCTGGTTCTACGACCATTAACCCATTGACCACCTTACAGCAAGGGTTCGTGGATAAAGGATTGACCTCCGACAACGCTGAGGCGGCAGTCGCCAAAGCGCTCGGTTTGGACGCCAGCAAATTCGACCTCACCACCTTCGACCCGTTAGCCACCGCTCTGGACCCTAACGCCAGTCCCGAACAACGGACTTTGGCCGCTCAATTACAGGGCGAAGCCGCCAAGATTGCCAATTTTTTAATAGCCGCCGGCAAAACCTTGCAAGGTGCGGCAGGCGGTACGGATAAGCTGGATGCAGCCGCTGCCGGAGAAGCCTTACTGTCATCGCTGGTCAACGCCATTACCTCGGATAGCGATGGCATTGTCAGCTTTAGCGACAAAGCCCTGCTGGAAAGCATTATGAATGAAAGTGTAACGCTGTCGGGTGATGCGGATCTGTTAGCGGCGAGCACCAAAATTGCCGGTTTGGCGGATAACTTTGCCGCGGCCTCGGCTGCCTCGGCGGATAGCGTCGATAAAGCCTTCGCTGCGGGCGGCGATATCACCGCGATGATAGCCAACATGGCTCAAGCGCAGGTGGTAGCCCAAGGCGATATGGCCGATAAGATGTTTGCGGCGGCGGAAAGCGGAGATTTTAGCGCCGTCGACTCCGGTTTTACCGGAGCTGCATTCGATGCCGCAGCCGGCAAAGCCGTTATCGGCGATCTTAATCCGGATAGTACGGCGGATGACGCGGCAGCGGCGGCGAGTAATATGGAAGCGAGCGAAGTCGCTGCTCCTGCTCCTGCCCCGACGTTTACTGTGACTCAGGTTGCCGAGACCACCATCATTACCGGTACGACAGATGCAGACAACATCAACTTCCCAACTGCTCTGAACGATTCCATTGTTACCGGCTTGGCAGGCAACGACACCATCAACACCGGCGTCGGCAATGACATCATTC
>DAINRH010000169.1:3359-8909 GCA_036741905.1 Methylobacter sp.
ACCGGCTTGGCAGGCAACGACACCATCAACACCGGCGTCGGCAATGACATCATTCGCCCCGGCGAAGGTATCGATACCGTCAATACCGGAACCGGCAACGACATCGTCGTTGTGGTCGGCCAGACGGCCGCAGGCCAGTATACGCAGTCGGACATCACCAACCCCGGTGGTAGCGGTATCGACCTTTCCAGCGTCATGACCCTGGCCGACCTCAATGGCCGCGCCATCAGTGAAGTGGTAAGCGGTGAAAGCATAGACGGCGGTGCGGGCACCAACCGTCTGATCATCTACGGCAATGTTGACCTCACCGGCGTCACCCTCACCAACATTACCCAGTTCCAGGTCAACTCCACCGTCACTATCAGTGCGCAGCAGTTGACCGCTCTCGGTCTGACCGTCATCTTTGGCGATGGCGAATCGGTGCTCAATATTACCAACAGCAGTGCCGACCCGGTCACTCTCGATCTTTCCGGCATGAGCTTTACAGATTTTCACACCTTCAACGTCGGCTCCGGCATTACCGTCGTGCTTGATCAGGCCGATGTAAACAGCCTGCAATACCTGTCCGGCGAGGGTACACTCAAAGCATCTACCGCGACAGGTACGCTCAACCTGGCCAGTAAATACGTCACCCTTGACGTACAAGATAAAGATGGCAATGCGGATGCCACACATGGCGGCGGCACCTATGTGGCGGGTAAACTGCTGATCGGCACGGAATCGGCAGAAACCCTTACAAGCGGTGCCAGCGACGACCGCATCGAAGGCGGCGCTGGTAATGATGTTCTGGTCGGTAGCGACGGTAACGATGTACTGCGCGGCGGTGCAGGCGTGGATAGCATGGATGGCGGCACGGGAGACGACACCTTTGTCATAGTCGGCGATATTTCCGGCGGCGATAAGGTGGATTCGGCTGCGGATACCGCAGCCTTGGGTTTCCCGCTCACCAACCTCAATGGCCAGAACCTCAATGAGGATGAAGACGGCGCGGCGGAAATTATCATTGGCGATGAAGGGGATGACACCCTCTACGTTTACGGCACGGCGGATCTGACCAATTACGACATTACCGGCATCGAGCATATCGAAATTCGCTCGGATGTCACGTTTACCGTACTTCAACTGAGTTCGATTCAAAGCTTGAGGGGGGATGGTGCAAGCATTGTCAGAATCAACACGACCGCTGGCTCAACCACTCCCGAACACCTCGATCTTGCCTCTCTATCGCTCAGCCAAATTGGGCATATCGCAATCGGCGATAACGTTACCGTACAGACTCCAAGCGTTGGCGCACTGGGCGGAGCAACACTTCTTTCAGGGCAGGGTTCGTTATTAGCGGCATCAGGCACCCTTGATCTGACGGGGATCAGCCAAATCACCACACTCAACGTTCGTAACGCCGACGGCACTTTACCAACTGGCGTGAGCCGAGCAGATGCGGTTATTGTGAGCACGGGTAATGTAACCACAAAAGTTGGCACGAATGGCGATGATATTGTCCTCGGAACAAGCAATGGAGAAATCCTGGTTGGAGGTGACGGTGCAGACCAACTTATCGGCGCAGGCGGTAACGACCTTCTCTATGGGGACTCCCAAAGCATCGGCGCCTTCAATATTAGTCGCGATACTCCGACAGTCGTTGGTTCAAGCTACCTTGAACAGGGTCTTGGCGGAAATGCCGGTTTCGGTGAAGGTGTGTTAGTCCCTAATGATGATCAATCAACGGGCGCGATTGACATTACTTCCGTATTTGGTGCCAATGGCTTGAACTTCTTTGGTCGATCATTTACATCCGTGTATGTCAACAACAACGGGAATATCACGTTCGCAGGTGCTGCGTCCCAGTATACGCCCGGTGTTATTAACGCAGGAGCAACTAATCCGATTATTGCCCCATTCTGGGGCGATGTAGATACCCGTGGCTCAGCACCGAATACCCCTACGCCAAACGGAAATTCAACCGGTTCGAACCGTGTCTATTACGACCTTGATTCTGAACGCGGAATATTTACTGTAACCTGGGATGATGTCGGATATTACAACAGCAGCACCGATAAGCTAAATGCCTTCCAGTTGCAACTGATTGCTAAAGGCGAAGGTAACTTTGATATTGCATATCGCTACGAGGACATTAACTGGACTACCGGCAGCGCCAGTGGCGGCTCCGGTGGTTTAGGCGGCACTGTTGCCAGAGCCGGTTATTCCGCCGGAACCACCGAGGGTTATTATGAACTACCGCAATCCGGTAATCAGGCTCAGATGCTGGCTCTGGATGAGAATGGAAAATATGTGTTCAGTGTTCGCAATGGTCATACTCACACTTCCTCAAATAACGATACGCTAATTGGTGGGGCGGGCAATGATGTACTGATTGGCGGGAACGGGGAGCACGATGTGGCAGTGTTTAGTGGAGCGCTCAATGAATATGACATTAGGCCCATTGGAAACACCATCGAAGTTGCAGATCACACGCTGCTTCGCAATGGAAAAGATACGCTGTTTTCTGATGTTGAATATATGAAGTTTTCTGATGGTGAGGTTGGAACGGCTTCGTATTTTCATACGGACATAAGCACAATTCGCGCAGACGAAATATTTACAAATACTGATCGTTTGTCGGTTACAAAAACTATAGCTGACGTGAATGGACGTGACGCACGGCTTGATGTAGATGGTAATGGTGGATATTACAAGTTATTCTTTGCGCTTAGCTCAGCAGCCTATGTACATATTCCTGCTCTGCAAGAATTTCCGGGTATGTTACCGCCAGCGGCGGTAACGCCCAATCAGCCAGCAGTTAGTTTTGACGAGAAAAATCTAGACTATTTAATAGACGCAGGGCTTCAACCATTAAACGCGAGTGATTTTTCGCAATATGGATTTTCCCAGAGTTCAAATGTAAAGTTTGCTGATGGTTACTTTCTCTCAAATGACACTGAGGGCCTAGATCGGGCATCTGTTGCCACGGTCTTTAGATCTTCTGATGCCTTATTCTTGACTTTCAGGGGAACTAATATCTATACGGACGATAATGGTATCACTCATTATGGTGATGGTTATGATGATGCTTTTGATATGCAGGGTCACTATGATAGGTATTCCACATTGTTTAATGCCATTGATGATTACCTAGCGGACAACACCAATGGGATTGACACTGTTTATGTGTCAGGGCATAGCCTAGGCGGTCAAATGGCCATGATGTATATGGATAATCATCAGGGGAATAAATTCAAAGCAGTGACATTTGAAGCGGCCAATAAGCTTCATGAAGCAGGAGCTTCGTTAGTGCACTCTGTTGGAGATCAGCGCTTCGTTAACTTTGAAATTAGTGGCGATGTTGTTCCAGACTTGGGGCTATTAACAGGAGAAAACAATATTAGTGGCAATTATGGTAAAACAATCCATCTGGATTATGAGTCTTCGCCTTTGTTTGCTTCGCACAAAATGTCATACATCGCCACTCAATTTGACGGTATCGCTGAAGTGCTGGATGGCGCGACAATAGGTATGAATGAGAGAGTATATGTTGATAGCACTGAAGGCAATGCTAGCAATGGTGATGGTCTAATTGTCACTGAATCAGGATCACCCTTTGTGCCTCTTTCAGTAGTGGCTGGCCTTGCGCAAGTATACTTTCCCGTAGCCACAAACCTTGTGAATGGTGCGTTGAACGGAGTGATTAGCAATGTAACAAGCGATAACGCAACATCTCTTTCGGATGCGATTACTTTTATTGCCAGGGAAGATAACGCGGAGTATCAATCCACAGGGTATAACCTGCAGACTGCTTGGGGGCATGGAGAAAACTATGATGGTGGGACGTTGGTTATTACACCAATTAATGCTGGGCAATACAACCTTCCCCAGTCAGGTGTAGGAGCGCTGGTTGTGGATAACACATTTATATCCGAGAATGTTGATGTTAATGCGGCTGCATCCGATCATGGTGTCATCGTGATCGGAAATGATGGCGATAATAAGTTGGTTGGTAGCGCACATAATGACGTTTTAATCGGGGGAGGGAACCGTCCATTAGGCAAGGGCGATCTATTGATTGGTGGTGCTGGTGACGATTTTCTCTACGGGGGTAACTTTTCACAGCAAGTCAAACTGGATGCCCCTTTATCGGATTATCCATTGTCTAGTAAAGGGTCGGCAGCGCTATCTGGCTATTCGGCAGGCGATGTTTTTGACGATGTGTCCTTCCTCGTAGGCGGCTACGGAAAAGATTCAATGTACGGATCAGGTGACAATGATTACTTCTTTATTGATGTAAACTTGTCAGGAAACAACGCTGCCAATGTCGATCAAATTCATGATTTATATGTTGCGGGGGGTAACTCATTTGCTGATGATTGGCTCGTTTTTTCTGCTCAACAACTCGGGTTAACAACAGGCTACATGAAGGATACATTGGGCTGGGATGAAATCTCTGTTGATATATTTGGGCACACTGATACTGCATATAACCTAGATTTTGACGGTGGTGGAGTAGCGGGAATTGCTACTGAATACTGGATAAAGGTCGATGGCATCCAAAACTACAGTGTTGAGAGTATTTTTGGTATAGATTCGATTCCTGCGTTCATTCTGGATACTAGCGTTGGCAATCTTTACTATGATGTGGACGGTGACAGGGATGTAGGGGATGAAGTCCTTGTTGCCAATATTGCTGCCTCAACTGCTTTAGGAGCGGATGTGCTTACCGATATGCATGCAAATCAAATTCTAGTTATTCCTAGTTTTGATTTGTGGGCATGAGTAGCGTAGCCAAGTAGAGTGGAATAATTGGAGTCAGAGTCTAAATAATTGGGGGCAGAGTCTGAGGTCAATGCTGTTGACTTAAGCCTCGATACCTCAGGGTCAGACCCTTTTTAAAATACACACATTGTCATCATTTATTGTTTTTATGCTATATTCATGTGCTATGCCGTTTTTAATTGGGAGATTAACTCATGCGAACCACTGTAGATATTGATGACCAATTGTTACTTTATGCTAAGCAACAGGCAGTCCAACAAGGCTGTACGTTAAAGCAGGTTTTAGAAGATGCGTTGCGTGATTTTTTTTCGCATCAATCTCTTCCGCATGAGCCGGTACGATTGGAAACTTTTTCCGGTGCGGGTTTAAAGCCGGGTGTTAATCTTGATAATGGTCGAAGTTTGAACGACATTATGGATGGCTATTGATGTTTTTAATGGATGTTAATGTCTTGGTGTACGCGCATAGAGAGGATGCGGCGAATCACTCAGCTTATCGCCAATGGTTAGAGTCGGTTATTAATGGTCATGCGTCTTTTGGTTATTCGGAGTTGGTCTTGAGTGGTTTTTTGCGGGTTGTGACGCATCCTAAAGTATTTGAGATGCCTTCCACTTTATCAAGTGCTATTCGTTTTACCCAGCAAATCAGGAATTTGCCTAATGCCGTTTGTCTTGCGCCAGGCTCAATGCATTGGAAAATTTTCGTGGAATGCTTGGAACAAATCAATGCGACAGGTAACGATATACCCGATGCTTATCATGCTGCGCTGGCGTTGGAATGGAATTG
>DAINRH010000170.1:0-8894 GCA_036741905.1 Methylobacter sp.
GCCTAAACAGCAAGTCGGCATTGGCACGGACGATTGCCATCCCCGTTTTATCGCATGTTTATTGCGCTTAGGCGATTTATTGGATTTAGATGACAACCGTTTTTGCCCGGTCATGATGAAAGTGGCCGGCAAATTGCCCGAATTAAGCGAAGCGCACCGTCAAAAGCATTTAGCGATTCGTCATTTCCGCGCGGACCCTGACCGTATTGAAATTGAAGCCGAATGCCCTGATTACGAAAGCTACATCGAAACCACGAAATGGTTTGGTTGGCTGCGCGATGAAGTAAAAAATCAAATGAGCCGATGGTTTGACATTGTGCCGGAGCGCAGTTTCGGCTTATTGCCGTCGGTGGGCGATTTAAAAGCACATTTAAAAGATTGGCAAGTTTTCAGCGAGAATCAGCGTCCGCATTTTGAGCTTGATCAGGACCGTATTTTCGAATTATTGCAAGGCGCGGGTCTATATGAATACAAAGAACAAGCGATGCGCGAGTTGTTACAAAACGCGGTGGATGCCACGTTAATTAGAATATGGCGCGAACATGGCGAGGATTGCAAACCACAACCCGAAAGTTTTATTAAGCGTGATAGTGCGCCGCGTTCCGAAGAGGTACAAAACATTCTCAGCCGATATGCGATTGACGTCAGCATAGAAAAGGAAAAAGAAGAGGAACAATACAATTATTGGCGCATTATGATTGCCGACCAGGGAACCGGCATATCCAGGGATGATTTAAAGTTCATGATGCAAATGGGCAGTTCAAAAAAGAATCATCGGAAACGAGCGATTACTGAAAAAATGCCGGTTTGGATGAAACCCTCGGGTATTTTCGGCATCGGTTTACATAGCGTCTTTCTATTAACAGATGAAGTGTTAATTGAAACTCGCAGTATTGATACAGGTGAAACATTAGTTATTAGATTAACCAACCCTACCGATAAAAAAGAACGTGGCAATGTTTATTTTCAGATTATTACTAAACCTACCAATATTGAGTTAAATAGTCTATATGAAAAGGATAAAACACAAGAATTTAAACCTTGGGATTTTTCTCGTTATGGCAGTCAGTTGAGTTTTATTTATAAAACGAAACAAAATACTGTTCCTAGCTATTATTTTGGAGATCTTATAGATAGCGCACTAGAAGATTATGATGGTTTAATAGATTCAACAGGTGATTTTTATATATTAAAAATTATTCGTAATATTTCAGAATTCTTTAACTATAGTTTTTTAACAGGAAGCTTAAAGTTTGTTAATGAAAATCAAAATTCATATGAAAAAATAGGAAGTAATAGTTTAGAAAATAATTGTTATTATTATGTAAATGACGAACGATTGGAATTAATTAATATACAAGCGTCAGCAAGGCATCTTAGTAATTTTTATTATAGAGGACAAAAAATTGATGACCATACTTATCGCTTTAATTTACTTAATACAACTGTTAATTTATTAGATACCGAAGCTGATAAATTACTTACTATTAGTCGTAATAAATTCAAAGATTGGGAAGTAAAGGAAAATATATTTAATCGACTTGTTAAAGTTACTCAAGAATTTTTTAACAGCAACAAAGGAAGTGATTTTTACGCATCATTAGATATTAATGAGAAGACAAAAATATCGGCTGAATATGAATTACAAGGATGGAAAAATCCTAGTTACTTTATTGATTGGACTCAGATTTTGGTTGATACTGGGCAAATAATAATCAAAATATCAGAACTAAATAATTATGTCAGTATTTTATTCTTTGATGATGCCACGATCAAACACAAGCCAGAATCTATCAAACAATTAAATAAATTTGTTGAAGAAAATTTAGGCAAAAACTCTATTGGCATATCAAGAGATAGCACCATAACTATTTATCCTTTAGTGCAAAAATTCTTAAAATCTAAAAGCTTTAAATCGACATACATTATTAAAGATGAATTCAGAATAGCAAAACTCAGCACAGAAAATGTCGAGCCTTTTACTGAAAATATGCTGTCTGAATATTGTAAAAAAACATTACTTGAGAAAATAAAGAGCTTTGGTAATTCTGATTTTTTAAAGAGAAATACTATACCTTGTTTAACTCAGTACATCTTATTAGAGTTAGGATATCCTAGTGTAATTCCTACGTTAAAAGATGATAATACTAGCAATTGGGTATCTCATAGTTTTGACTTAGATTTAATTAGCCCTCGCATGTTATTTCCCTTAGCCAGAATTGACGACAAAATTACAGTAGGAAATTTAGATATATTAGCCAAACGTGTTTATAAAAATCGTGCAGATAACAATGCAACCGAAGACCAAATCAAGCAAAAATATCAAGAATTCATCGCTTTCTTGGATAACCTAATGAAAGACGAGGAAGACTGGAAAAAATTACGCGGCAATGAATTCAACCCTAACAAAACCGATAACCACCTACCCAGCGGTTAAAACATCATGCAAATGCTAATCAACGTTCCTGACACTTTACCCAAAGCGCTTATTCAACAGCGCATAAAAGAGCTTGAAGAAAGCTTAAAACAAGAAGCGCAGGAATCTCAAAAGGCTGTTTCCAGATGGGAGAAAATGGTGCAACGCATTGAATCAAAGGCGTTCGATTTGGAAGATCACACCGATACTTTCAATCGGGACAGGCTAGAGTTCAGGGAATCTTTTAATTTTAAAGACAAGCCGGAATGAAATATCTACTCGATTCCAATACGGTTTCCGATATTTATAATCCCTCATCCGGTAACCATCATAGCGTTATTAAAAAATTGCTGGCACGGGAAGAAAGCGACGATATTTTTATTTCCGTATTAACGCTTTACGAGTTCGAATATGCGTTTGCGAATTCCCCTGCGCATAAAAAAACCGAAATAAAAGCCACTATTCAACAAATCCAACAAGACCTCATCGTTTTGCCTCTCTCGCCAACAGCGGCGGAAATTTTCGGCGATTTAAAAAAGCTGTTTAAAGAGCTACGAAAAATAAACCCGGAAAACCTGAAAAAACATACTATCGATTTAATGATTGCCGCCAACGCGTTAAATCATAAAACCGTTTTAGTCAGCGCGGACAAAATTTATAAAGATGTTATTTCTGTTAATGCTGAATTTGAGCTTGAAGACTGGACAATATAATTGCTTGCGCCGGTTTCCAAACTCCCGGTACCCTCTTCAAATATTTCCAGCAATGGTTTGATCTCCCCTGCTAACAGCGAGGAACATCGAGATCAGGTCTTGCATTGTGCATCTATTTATTTTTAAGCTATATTGACTCTTTGATTTAATGGGCGCGACAGGTAAAAAATGAGCCGTCCACTTCGATTAGAATTTGCGGGCATTTGTTCCAAGGCCGATACAAGGCTCTCAAGCGGGACGGGGTTTGCAACCCCATCCCTAACGTTTCTACGATGTCCGAGCTTTTAACCAACGCCTTACATTTCGGTCGGGGCAACATGCCACCGTTCGGCTAGAAAGCGTGTCAAACAGGCTAGCCATATCGCTTGATGTTTAACGCGACGCATTATACTATTGCCATCATGATTCAAACATTCCGTTGCAAACACACCGCCGCTCTTTTTTCGGGTAAAGAATCCCGTAAGTGGGCGATTGAATTCCAGTTATTGGCATTGCGGAAGCTGGAAATGTTGAATGCCGCGCACACCATTGAGAACTTGCGTAGTCCACCGGGCAATCGGTTGGAGAAGCTGTCGGGTGACCGGGCCGGGCAATGGAGTGTCCGCATTAATAACCAATGGCGCATTTGTTTCCGCTTTGAAAATGGATGCGCCTATGACGTTGAAATTATCGATTACCACTGAGAGGGCACTATCATGACTATTCGTATTGAAGATCTGGATAATATGGATTTTTCCGACGTAACGACCGGCGAGGTTTTGCGGGCTATTCATCCTGGCGAAATCTTGCGCGAGGAGTTTTTGATTCCTTTGAGTATGACTGCGCATGCGTTGGCATTGGCGCTTAAGGTTCCCGCGCCCCGCATTAACGACATTGTGCGCGAAAGACGCGCCATTACCCCCGACACGGCGCTACGCTTGGCGCGTTATTTTAGTACGACAGCGGATTTTTGGATGAGTTTGCAAATCGCTTATGATTTGCGGGTGGCGAAACAACAAATTTCGGCTGTCATTGAGCGTGAGGTTTTACCGCGCGAGGCGGCTTAAGTAGACTGAGTGCTTAGGCGATACCCAATAAAGAATATACCCAGCATATCCGATTTTTTTATTCACCACGAAGACACGAAGGACACGAAGTTTATGTTTTTTCTTCGTGCTCTTTGTGTCTTCGTGGTGAGAGAAAATACGTAATTCGGGTATGCTCTTTCATGGAAATGACCTTAGTTCTGAAGATTTATTGCCCTTTCAAAATTTAAAGCCTACAGTCCATATCAACATAGTATCTACTTCAGGAGGCAATATGCTTGTAAACACTAAAATCCAGAAATGGGGCAATGGCTTGGCGCTTCGGGTTTCCGGGTTATTGCGGGACATACCTCATTTTCAATCGGGCGATGAAGTGCAAATCGAGGTCAATGAAGAAGGCTTTGTCGTGAAAAAGGTTAAACCATCAAGACAAGCCATGCCCTTTAGCGAAGATGAAATCATTAAGGGCTTGAACCCGGATCATGCCGAGTTGGCGGTTACCAGCCTTTTAGAAGCAGAATATGACTAAAGAGCAGCCCTATATTCCCGATAGAAGGGATGTTGTTTGGCTGGATTTTGAACCCCAGAAAGGTAAAGAGGCGGGAAAGTATCGCCCCGCACTGATTCTGTCGTCCAAAGCCTATGCAAAACAATCAGGGCTGGTTATCTGTTGCCCTATCAGTACCAGCATTAGAAACACGCTTTCCGAAGTCCCTGTTTCAGGGCTGGATAAGCCCTCTGTCGTGGCATCATCTATTGTGCAAACGCTGTCGTGGCGGGAGCGTAAGGTTAAATTCATTTCGACCGCCGACCAAACCTGTTTCACGGCTGTTTTGCAAAGGTTATTGCCCTTACTGGGTTTTAATGAGATGTTGTAACTTCAAGGCAGGCGACCAACTTAAGGAGGGGCGCTGCCTAAGTTAAGCGTATTGACACCGTAGGAGCGGGCCATGCCTGCGACATTTGGACGGCAGTGCTAGTTTTACGGTTTCGTCGCGGGCATGGCCCAATGGCCCCGCCTTAAGTGGAAAGCTTAAGGGCATACCGCTAATATTTACGAGTCATCAACCTGATCGGCCAACGCAGCCAGTTTCTTAACCAACTCTGACAATTGCTCTGGGCTTTCCGCCCGCACCGTCGCATGCGCCACTTTCCGCCCTTTGCGCGGCGCTTTATCGTAAAGATGCAAATGCGCATGGGGAATTGCCAATAGTTCTTCAGTCTTCGGCAGTCCGCCGATGAAATTAACCATCGCCGCGTTGCCTACCGGCGCGGTTGAGCCTAACGGCAAATCCAGAATCGCCCGCAAATGATTTTCAAACTGGCTGGTTTCCGCGCCTTCAATCGTCCAGTGGCCGGAGTTATGCACCCTTGGCGCAAACTCGTTGACAAGCAGCTGGCCGTTTATTTCGAACAGTTCCAAAGCCAATACGCCGACATAATCCAGCGCTTCCATTAAGCGGGATACATAGCTTTCGGCCTGTTGCTGCATCGGATCATCCGCACGGCATTCGGAAACGCGCAGGATGCCGCCGCGATGCAGGTTTTCCGATAACGGGTAGAACACAATCTCCCCAGAAACGTTGCGCACGGCGATAATGGACACTTCGCGGTTAAACGGCACGAAGGCTTCGACGACTGCCGGGACGCCTTGCAACAGCTCCCAAGCGGTTGTTAAATCATCCGCCGATTTGAGCAGGGACTGGCCTTTGCCGTCGTAGCCTTGGGTGCGGCTTTTTAAAATAGCGGGGTAGCCGATGGTGGTCATGGCTTGTTCCAGGCTTTCCAGACTATCCACAGCCGCATAATCCGGCGTAGGAATGTCGAGTCCAAAGAAAAAACTTTTTTCGATCAACCGGTCCTGGGCAACGGCCAGGGCTTTCGGGGAAGGGTGTACTTGGGTGTGAGAGGCCAGAAACTCCGCAACTTCAGCCGGGACGTTCTCGAATTCGTAAGTGACCACATCGGCGCGTTCCGCCAGTTGCGCCAGCAGTGCCGGATCGTTGTAGTCGCCGATCAAAGGTTCGCCCAGCTTGTTGGCACAGGCATCGGCGGAGGGGTCGAGAAAAATAAAATCCAGTCCCAAAGGTATGCCTGCCAATGCGATCATTCTGGCAAGCTGGCCTGCGCCCAGTACACCCACTCTCATAATTCGTCCCCCGGTCTTGGATCGGAATGCGCCAGCACCGATTCGGTTTGCTCACTTCTAAAATTGTTTAATGCGTCCTTATATTGGACATGTTTGTTACTGATAATGGCCGCGGCCAGCAAGGCCGCGTTGATAGCGCCCGCTTTACCTATCGCCAAGGTGCCGACCGGGATACCGGCAGGCATTTGTACGATCGACAACAGGGAATCCATGCCGTTCAGCGCTTTGGATTGCACCGGTACGCCCAGCACCGGCACGGCTGTCTTCGCGGCCGTCATGCCCGGTAAATGCGCGGCTCCGCCCGCTCCGGCGATAATCACTTCCAATCCTTTGCCTTCAGCCGCTTCCGCATAATCGAACAGTTTATCCGGTGTGCGATGCGCCGAAACGACTTCAACTTCGTGGGGGATGCCGAGCCGCTCCAGTGTTTCCGCGGCAAAGCGCATGGTTTCCCAGTCGGACGTCGAGCCCATGATGATGCCAACCAATGCGGTCATGTGTTACTCCTAATTAAGCAGGTAATCATAAATGTCTAATAGTTATCACGAAGGGTGCATAGTTCAAAAAATCAAAGCCGCGTAGTATCGCATAAACGCCGGTATGTTCATCTTTATACACAAGTATTTTAAGAGTCGTCATTCCGGCAGGGATTGCCGGAATCCAGGTCACAGGGATGTGAACGCTTGATTTATCTAATCAACTCCTATTTTGCAAGACTTATTGTTTGCTTCGGCATTGCCGTCCATGGCTTCCGGATTCCGGCAAGCCCTGCCGGGACGATGCGGTTAATAAGTCAAGTAGGGTACGCTGTGCGTACCTTGTCGATGAATAAAACAGTAAATGGTACGCATAGCGTACCCTACGAACCCAACCCTATGCCTAGTTTTCGTCATCATCGCCGCTATCAAGCCCCGCCTGTTCGGTGATGCTTTTGGGGAAGGTCTTTTTGATTTTAACGCCCAAATCAACAAAGCTGCCGGCTTGGCGGATCAGGTTGCCGTTGCCTTGGGTCAGTTTATTCATCACGCCGTCGTAGGTGCTGTTGACGGTGCTTAACTGCTTGCCCAGTTTATCCAGGTCATCGACAAAGCCGCGGATTTTGTCGTAAACGATGCCTGCCTTATCGGCGATAGCGCGGGCATTTTCGTTTTGGCGTTCATAACGCCAGATGTTTTCGATAGTGCGCAAGGTGGCTAATAAAGTCGTCGGCGTGACCACAATGATTTTATGCTCGAAAGCGTCGGCAAATAAGCGCTCATCGGCCTGGAATGCGGCGATAAAGGCCGCTTCAATCGGCATGAATAACAGCACGAAATCCAATGACCTTAAGCCTTTTAAGTCCGAATAATTCTTGTTGCTGAGTCCCTTGATATGTTCCCGAACCGCATCGGTATGCTGTCTTAATGCTGTGACGCGTTCCTGATCGTCTTCGCTTGAGCAATAGCGCTCGTAAGCCAGCAGCGACACTTTGGAGTCGATAACCACATCTTTGCCTTCGGGCAGGCGGACGATCACATCCGGCTTGAACAGCCGGTTATCTTCATCCCGGAATGCGCCTTGCGTTTCGTACTCGATGCCTTTACGCAGTCCCGATTTTTCCAGCACTTTTTCCAGGATCATCTCGCCCCAGTTGCCTTGGGCTTTTTTGTCGCCTTTTAGGGCGCGGGTCAGGTTAAGGGCTTCCTGGTTCATTTGCGCGGTATCGCGGCGCAACGAGACGATTTCTTCACGCAAGGAAATGCGGTCCTTGTTCTCGTTGTCGTAAACCGTTTCGATGCGCTGCTTGAATTCGCCCAGCTGCTCCCTTAGCGGGGCGACGATATGATCCAGGCTGGTTTTATGGTGTTCGGTGAATTGCTTGCTGCGGTCGTCGAAAATCTTGCCGGCGAGGTTTTCAAACTGGGTGTTCAGGCGCAGTTCCGTATCCAGCAACAGTTTTAACTTCTCTGCGGTATTTTTCGCCTGCTCATCCATGCGGGTCTGCAATTGCGCATTCTCGGTTTTGGTCTCGATAAACAGTTGTTGCAATTGCTTAAATTCGGCTTCTCGGTTTTGAAATTGCTTTAGCTTTTCTTCGGATACGGCAAGGTCGGTCGAAAGCTGACGGATCAGGGCTTTGTCCTTGCCGTTTAGCAAACGTATTACACATACACCGGCCAGGAAACCGATTAAGGCCCAGGCCGGAGGAGGCATATTATTGATAAAACTCATATTGATTAATCTTGTAAGCCGGGCATGCTTATTATGCCTATGCTCGAATTTGCAGCCAAAATGCCGTGCAACGAAAAGATGTTGCGGTTATAAACGCTTGAATACGGCTTCTGCAATATCCAATGTTTTTTCCAGATCTTCATCGCTGTGCGCAGCAGAAACAAAACCGGCCTCAAACGCAGACGGCGCCAGATAAACGCCTTGCTCCAGCATCGCATGGAAAAAGCGCTTGAACAGGTCCTGGTCGCATTGCATGACCTGGGCGAAGCGGCTCACTTGAGTTTCCGCACTGAAAAACAGTCCGAACATGCCGCCGACGCTGTTCGTGGTCATCGCGATACCGGCTTGAGCGGCACGAGCTTTCAGGCCTGACGTCAGCT
>DAINRH010000171.1:0-8854 GCA_036741905.1 Methylobacter sp.
TTTGCCGCCGAACGGTTCGGGGCGCATGATTTCGTTATAAAAGAACCGGTTAACACCGCTCAGGTTCGCCAATTTCTCGGCAATTAACGCCTTAGTTTGAGGACATTTGTACGGATCAAACCCCGAAATATCGACCTGAAGCAGGTAGTGCAACAACTTGGCCGCACCGCCGTCCCTGATCCAGCCCCACAACTCACGGAAATAAGCAGAGTCTTGCGCTTTCGCGTCGGAAGGTTCCAACACCAGATAGCGCCGCTCCCGGATGCCGGCATTTAAAACGCGCATGTGATTACTGGCAAAAATCAAGCGGCAATAATTCGGCAACGGCTCGATTTCCAGCCCCTTGCGTTCAAGATTGACTGAAGTCTCGGAAATAATACCTTTCAGGCGGTCGGCCACATGCTTATCGGTCAAATCGACCTCATCGGCAAAAATGAATAAGCGGCTGGCCAGCGTCCCGTTGAATCGGCTGGCAATGGCATAAGCGCCGTTGGTTTTATTACCGTGAAACCCGAGGATTTCCAATAATGGCTCCGCCATCGTCCCCTTGCCGGTGCCTTCCACCGATTTCAGGACGATAGCGACATTAGGCTTGATGTCCGGCTGTTGGAACAAATGCGCCATCCAGCCAATCAAATAACAGAAAGACACCTCATCGCCTGCGCAAATGATATTCTTCAGATGCCCGAGATAAATAGAGCAATCGCCCTCAACCGGTTTCACCTGCCAACCCCGAAAAAGATTGAACACGCCGTCAGGGCATTTTTTCGGATCGGGATAAAACCCAGTACCGTTAGGCTTGTAATTCTTGTCCGGCCACTCAAGCCAGGCTTGGCCTTGATTTTTCTTTTTGTCGCCCACGCCAATCAAGCGCATATGAAGGAATTTTTTCTTGAACTCGGCCGGGGCCTCGAAAGTGAACACGCTGCCCTGGACCTGGCAAGTTCGCTGCCCGACAATGATGTTTTTGCCGCCGAGGACAGTATGCGTATAGGATTCATTGAGCGGTTCCAATATCTCGATGTCGGCATCATCTAACACCGTTCCGCCGGGCAGGTTTCTGGCGTATTCCTTAGGCGGTTTTCCTTTGGCCGGTTCCGGCGCTGTTTTGGTTTTTTCAACGGCATCCGGCACTCTATTGTTTTGCGGTTCTTCTTCAGGCGCTTCATTTTCTGCCCAATCAACCTGTACTGCTGGCCGCTTTAAAGGGGGGCTTTGTTTACCGGCTTTCTGCCCTGTTCCGTCTGCCGACAACGCCGCCCGCGCACTGGTCAGGGCCTCATTACTGGGCGCTACCGGCAAAGTTATACTTAAGATGCTTTCGCCGTCTCGCAAATACCCATCCGCATCGGAAGTAAAATTTACCGGGTTCATGGTTGCGCCCTCTTGTATGCCCGCCGGTTAAAAGCTTCGATGGTCATGCCGTTGACAGTCCAACTCCGGGCAATGTCCAGCAATGCGGCCGTGAAATCGCCGCCATGTTCCAAGATCGCGAAGCAATCGTAGGCATCATGCGGGTAGCCATCGCTTAAGGCATCGCTACCGTGGGAAAAAACACGCTCTACGCCGTCTTTGCAGTTGCGGCAAATGTGAACACCGGCCACCTTAGACTGGCTAAGTGGGTGCAGTAGCCGGTTGCCTTGGGGCTTATAACCTTGGGTCAACAGGTAATTGACCGGGGACTTCCAATAATCATTAAAGAGCTGTATCGGGTCAATCCGGTTTTTTGTCGACTTCAGCTGCGCCGGGTCTGATTTTTTCGTGGTGGGTTCTGCGGGTGCCGGGTGCCGGGCCAAATAATCATCACAGAGCTGACCAGCATCTAACGCCTTACTGCCCCAGTAATCGAATGACTTGAACAAGTGCAGACGCTCTTCCGGGCAACGCGGGAAATACCAAGCCTGCGCCCAACTGCGATTCTCAGCGACATTGAACAGCATGACCTTCGCGTTATGTAACAGCTCATGCACATAATCGAGCAAAGTAGACAACTGGTCGCGGCTATAAACGATCAGGATAACAACGCGGTACTTGTGGTAATCCGAGCCGTGCTTGCCGTTCGAATGGCTGGTAAACACAATATGGTTAATACCGGCGGCCTTTAAAACATCATGCACTAATGCCGGGTCGGGCGCGCCGTCTAACACTTCGCCGGTGTCGCGGTCGATATGGCTATCCCCGTCCAAAATTAAGATGGGGGCAGTATCGGCGGTATCGTTATTGGTGCGCTTACTGCCTGTGGTGCGAATGAAATAAGCGCCGTCTTTAGGCCCTGTTTCTGGGGTGGTTAACTTCTTAACCAGACTGGTGGGGGTAGTTTTCCAGACTGATAAGTCGGTATCCTTAACCCCGTTGTCACAGATGGATATAGTAATTTGCATCGTAAAAATTCCTTTTTGCCGGATGCAATGCTTTTCGTCTTCGGTTATATTAACCGTGCTATGAGGAAAAGCATTGCAAAGAACCGGCGATTGATTGGGCTCAGTCGTCGGTTTTTTTATGCCTTGTGAGTTTCCGATTTATCGCCGGAAGCATCAATAGCAGCATTGATGCTATTAATCGCCGATGTAATCGAATCAAACGCTTCCACGTACTGCGCGGCAGTCATTGGATCAACGCCCGCCAGTACAGTCGTAAACGATGACAGTACATTGATAGCCTGAGACGTTATCTGGTCGATTGAGGCGAGAGTGTTAGCGTCAATCGTCGTGGGAAAAAGGCTTACACCGGGCGAATCATCGGCTCGACTGTGATCCTGTTCGGCCTCTTTGGCTGCATCAATCCAGGCACGAGTGAGGGACCGGCTGTCCTCAAACAGCATTCTGACTGACAAAAGCGAATAATAGGCATCATCCCGATTTGTCTCGCTATTGCCTTCAACAAGGTACGCCCTGCGGTTCAAGTTGATAATGCCGCCCGCCATGAATCCGTTGCGGTTTAAAGACTCGAAATACCCCATAACATCCTGACCATCTGAACACATGTCTCGATGGGAATAATCGGGATCGAAACCACGCGGATCATCCCCATGATCGGTTTGGTTTTGCGCTGGCTGGGTAAGTTCGGGCTGTTGAGCGTCATTGATTTTTTTGTTCAGCTGGTAGACCTGTCGTAAAGCCTCATCAAACCGTTCGGAGGCATCGATTACGAAATCAAGCCCCGGAATATCCGGCTCTTGATGTTCACCAATGAACATTGGAAAAGTAGTGTTGAGCGCCTCAAGTCGGCTTTGGGCCGCTGTTACCGCATGCGTGTATTCCGTGTTTGTGTTTGTAGTCTTGTTATTGAGAGCGTTCATGCTGCACCGCCCATACGATCAAATTTCACAATCAAGGCCGGGTTGTATAGTTTTAAACGGAGTGCGCGAATACCAAGTACATTGGACGCAATCAGTTTGCGTTCATGATAAATACTGAACAGTGCTACTAGAGGATTTTGTTGGGTATGATTAGTCATGGTTATGTCCCGTAAGGTTGTGAACCCGACAACATGAGAACAATCATGGTGCCGGACTGGACAGGTTGGCCTACCGGTACGAGCACCGGCCACTCTTACGAGTGCCCATCCAGCCCGACATAACGATGAAGAACTGAGTTTTTTTGCGCACAAAAAAACCGCAATGGTTGCGGCTGTGCCGCTCGTATTCCAGGAGGCCAATCCCGTGCTGCAATGTGGCAGCGCGGTAAGAATAGCCGCCAATAATGAACCAGTCAAGCGCGCATTGGGCTTTGCTGGCGTCCAGCTTCTTTTCTTTTGGCAATTAACCAAGCTATGGAGGGTATTTCCAGGCTGAATATTAAGAACTTGATTCATGCCGCCTCCAATAGCTTGATACCAGAATTGGCAAGCGCCGTAACGCCTTGCTTCACGTGTCGATAAGCGTCCTCATAGTCGTAACCGTTGGCTATTGCTTCTTTCAGCAACTCCATAGCAATAACATTGGCAGCTGTCAGTTTAACGCGCTGGTGTCCAGGTAAACCTTGCCGCTGTCCAGTTTCCAAACCAAAAGCATTATTTATGATTCTGTTGATATTGATGTGTAATTCGCGCTCCGATGCATTTCTGCCGCATTGGTGCGCACTCTCTGCAAGGGTTTTAACCTGATCATGTAACTCATGATAGTACGGAAGATAATCCGCCTCGGCTTGCTTGTGTTGCCTGAATCTTGAAAAGACTTTGACCAACTCGACTTTCAAACTAATGATGCGTTTGGTGTTACGACTAAAAGTAAGCAGCAAATAAGCCTGATCTTCAGTAAGTAGTGCATATCGAGTTGATTTTGCATGGCCTCCCTGCGGTAATGATTCACCCTTTCGCGTTTTAAACGCCAAAGGGCCAAGCTCCTCAAATGATTCCTTGTGCCTATCAAGCAACTCCAAAACGTTTTTATGTTTGGAGTGCAACACAGCAGCCAATACTAAGCTTTCTACGCGCGGTTCATTTTTCATTAGCTTTAATACGATATTCATGCCGATAACCTCGCTTGCTCTAGCTCCATTACCAGCGATTTGATTTCATCATCGGTCTTGCCGGCGATCCGCGCCTGATTAATCGCATTAACCTCATTGGCGGGCCATGCAACTCGGTCACCGCCAATTTTGACGGGTTTGGTTAACAAACCGCGCTGAATATCACGATAAAGTGTTGATCTTGATTTCCCCGTTGCTTGTTCGACCAGTGGTCTTTTTAGTAGGGAGGTGACAGTGGGAAATGGTGTTACCGTCATAGCCATTTTCTAACCTCGTGTTAGGTTTGCGCCGGAACGGGATTGCTCCGGCATGGCTAAAGCATGATTTACATAGGTAGGGTGCAGTAAAGAGGGGGCACAGTGGGCAGTTTTACTGCCTACTTAAAAGACTGTTGATTTTGAAGCACATTTTTCATAATTTTCTACTCTAATTAACTTTTTTGCATTGCATGCATCCCATGCATGCTCAAAGCCAGCTTCAGTAAATAGCGTCTTGTCTTTTAAGCATTCCGTTTTAATATCTTTCTTCCTGCCTGTTTTGATATTCATCGGGTCGAGTTCTAGGGAGCTGATAGCAGTTAAAATCGTATTTATTTGATTTTGGCGTCTTCCTATTTTTGGCGCGGTGTCGTCAGTATTAACGTGTTCTCCAGCGCTAAGCTCTGCTTTTGCTGTGACTTCTGGGGCTTGTATTTTGAATTTAAAAGGTCTTTCCTTATCAATTATAAAGTGGCAATGTTCTTCTTTCATCCGTAATCCCCATGGCCTGAGTTGGTCGAAGATTTCAAATGCACTGCCAGAGCGATAGATTGTGCCGTCATAGGTGGAACATGGCAGTAGCTTCCTGTCAGGTTCGAAGTCGCTTCCTAATTGTTTAAAAGCAAACGCATCATCTCTGGTTAAATCAAAAAATCCCTGCATTCTAAAACTGCTTTTACCAATAATCCCGTCCACTCCCTTACTATATCCGGAAAGTAAAAAATTATTACGATAAGACGATTCGTTGTAATCAGAAGATAATGGCGTTATTAAAAATTCTTGTTGCGCTTTTACGTGCTTAAAAATCCACCATCCATAACCTTGAAAAAATACCTGGCTCATACCACTCCGTCAAAAGTGTAAATCGTCCTGAAGGGAATAACCGGAAGCGGGGAGACGAATCCCGCTTATCGGCCGCTAAGCCTATCCGGTCAAATCAATCATAGCGCAAAAGCCTGGCATGATAAAATCATTAAAAAATAAGGAGTTTCTATCATGCGCGTGATCTGCCCACACTGTGACAGCAAGTCTACTATTGTCTCCAGTAATCGCATGAGCAACACGGTTTCTGAACTGTATTGTCAATGCCAAAATGCCCGCGAGTGCGGGGCAACGTTTGTTTTTTCGTTGGCGTTTAAACACGATCTTAATCCACCCCAAAAAACAACACTGCAAATCCTTATGACATTGCTTAACACCTTAACTGCTGAACAGCGCCAGCGTTTAAAGGCGGAGTTTTCAGACTAACATGAGGGGTTCATAAACCGAACTGGCAAGCGTTTAATCTGAAGCCCCGCTTTATTACTGACGTTATTTAACGCCAAAAGCATTGAGTTTTATAAAGCCATCCTCTGATTTGGTAATTAAGCCTTGGCTGAGTAGATGGCTCCAATCCCGGCTTTCTGTTGCCGGCGAAAGTTTCCGGTACAGTTCGTGGTACCACGGCATTTTTTTTAGTTGGCCTTGATTAATCGGGGCCGGTTGAGCGCTTAGAAAGTCCAAAATGAGGTGTTCACGGTGGTTGATGTGTTTCTCTCTGAGCTGGTGGCCCAGCCAAGCGAGAAGTAAAAAATGCTCCATCAATTTATTGGCCCGGTGATGGAGCCTTTCGATTGTCACGTCGAAGCCTTTCAGTACAAACTCAACGAAAGCATGATTGCAATATTCTGGGTTCGTTTTTTCTTCTTTGCGGGAACGATTGAATGCCGAAAAGTAAGCATCGATGTTTTCGAGGTAATAACGATCAATACCGCGGCTTGCGTATTTGTCGCCCGATGCAAGCAGGATGCTTTTTTCAAGCAATCGGCCCACGCGCCCGTTACCGTCTTGAAAGGGGTGGATACGTTCAAAATAATAGTGCGCTAACGGCGCTCTAATCAGGCTGGGTAAGCGGCATAGTTTGTCACTATTAAGCCACGCGATAAAATGACCCATGAGCATCTTAATATCGATATGGGCTTGCGGTGGTTTATAGACGCCGCCATGGTCTGCGTCACCCACTTTTGTGATTTTGCCCTTGGGATTGTCGCGGTATTGGCCGGGCCGGTACCGTTCGTCATTGATGCCGCCGCTGATGAGTTGATGTAACGACAGGATGAAGGATTCTGAAACTATAAAATTCTGTTGTCCATTGTCTGCCGATTGCCGCGCTGTCTTATCAACGTAGTGATAGGCGCTGGATAGGTTGCTGATGCGTTGCTTGTGTTCTTCTTGGGTGGTTTCAGGCGTTGATTCGATGACCTGGGCGATTTCATCTTCGGTTAATGTGCCACCCTCAATGGTATCGGTGCCATGAATGCTGGTTACCAAGGTCTCTTTTTCCAATTGCGCGGCAATTTCCGGCAATAGCGGTAACGATGAAAACAGCCGGTGTCCGTAATTGATTTTATCAAGCAATGGCTGTAGCCGTTCCAGGTCGGTTGCCACTTGGAAGGTGAAGATCCCCGATCTGTTGGTTTCTATTTTGAGTGCCATGATGTAAATTTTGTTATCTTTTTTGATGTGCTTTATGAAAATACAAGCTATTGTTAGTAAATATAAATATAGCCTATTTTTGATTTCTATGAAAACACTGTTGCAACCATTATGATGCTTTCCTTATTGGCGTAACATTCCATTCTTCTCCGTTTTCGCAAGTCGCCAGGAATGCCGCCCATAATTCCAGCGCCTCTTTTCTCTCTTCAAAGTAATCACCTCGATCATAAACGCCTGCCATACCGGGTATTTTGTGATTAAGACAGCGCTCGGCGACAAACCGGTCTACACCAAGCGCTTTGCTGGTCATATGCGTTCTCATGGTGGCTCTGAAGTCGTGCAAGGTGAAGTTTTCAATGTCGCCCATTAACGGAAACACGCCGCTTTTTATCGGCTTGTTTAAATAACCTTCATCAACATGCCCCCGCTTGCTTGACCTTATGCCCATGGCCGGTATCAGGTGCTCATTGCCATCAATCCACCATTGCTTCAGCTCGGCGATCAGTGCCAAAGCTGAGCTTGAAAGCGGTATATCAATAGGGGATTCTGTTTTATTATCGGGTGACATATGCCACACCGCTTTATTTAAGTCGAAGTCGTTACGTTTCGCTTTGAGCAACTCGCTTTTTCTGCAACCCAGTAATAATAGTAATTTTGTGCAAAGATAATGGTGGTTGCTAAATTTATCGCTTGCTTGCATCGCCCGAAAAAGCCGGGTTAATTCTTCATGGGTAAGATAGCGGGTTCTTGACGATTCCTTGCCGCCGGCATCGGATGAATCAAACGCAGCAGCGGGATTGTGTTTGATTATTTGCCGCTTAACAGCGTAATTAAATATCTGCTTGGCATTGCTTAAAATGTCGTTCGCTGTGGTGGGTGCGCCGGCGTCAATAATTTGGTTAAGCATATTGGATATGTGCATCGGCTCAACAGATTTAATTCTTAATTTACCGATAGCCGGGATTAGGTATTTATCTATTCGCAATCGTCTGGCGTGTGCTGATTTCAGCTGCCCTTCCACATTGCGCTTGAAAAATTCATCAACTAGCTCTGATACGGTTTGTGCCGATTTCTCAATAATGGCTTTCTCGGCGGTGGCCCGTTTACGCTCTCGTTTAGTATCGGCCGGATTATGGCCTTTTAGGATTTCAGCTCGATGAATAGCCGCTTCCCGCCTTGCATCGGCCAGTGTCATATCGGGGTATCTGCCCATAATTAGCCGCTGTTCGATCTTTGCGATTTTGTAACGTAAAAACCAAATTGGCGTTTTATCGGTTTCGCGATAACGGATATATAAGCCGTTACTATCTGACTTTGCATCAAAGCGGATATTGTTCTTAATCCACGTTCTAATTTGCTTATCTTCTAACTTAGCCATATTCCTGCCATCGGTAAACCATGTTCCCCTTGTTTAGGGTACGCGCTAGGGTACACTTAAAAGGTGAGCTTACTTGAGACAGTCTGAGCTTGCAAGAGATTATAATTAGATATTAATCATGTGCTTATGTTGTTAGCGCGGGACGGTCTGGGAATGCAAAAAACACCAAACTATATTACTTTGCGGAGCATGGGTTGTTGTGAGGCTGACCCGGCGTCACAACACGTTGAAAGCAAGGTGCGTTATTTACCCGCGCTACTTATAGAAACCTGCTT
>DAINRH010000172.1:0-8821 GCA_036741905.1 Methylobacter sp.
TCAATCTCTTCGGTAATTTCTTCCTGGCGATAAATCTGGGACTTTCTTTGCAGCTTTACGGTTTCATCATCCAGATGATTCACCGCGCCTTCCAGATGTTGCAGGCGGCTGTGATTTTCGGCCATCAGCGAGATATAAAAAATTTCATGCAGCACGGCAAACAAGTAATGATCGAGCAAGTCGGCAAAAAACTCGCCGGGTTCCAGATTGAGCATCGGCGGGTTGCCATAATGAACGGTTCTCTCACTTGGCTGATTAAACGGGGGAAACACCTGCCGCCGGCTGATCTGATTGGATGCGTTATCGTGATAAACCACAGTCAGCTGTAATGTAGCGGTAGATTTGCCGTGCAATGCGCTGATGGTGTCAATCAGGCGGTTAATGATCGTAGGCACTTCTTCGGCGACATTGGCGCCTTCGAGCGTCGCGACCACTTCGGTGGAAATGTCCTCCTGCCGATTGCAAAGTCGGCTGCCGATCGCAATAACGCCGGTATACGCTTTAGCGGCGACGGCATTAATCAGGCTTTCGTTAAAATCGCCGCAAAAACCGCGTTCCGCGCCCAGCAAAATACAGAGTTGCGCGGCGTTGTTATCAGCCGCCGGGCCGGGATAAAAATCCAGGAAATCCAGCGCCGCGCGTTCGATATTAGCCACGGCTTGCCCCTGCATGGCTTTAAAACGCAGCAGTTTGTGGATTTCAATGAACGCCAGGTTTTTCATCGAATTTAAAATGCTGCGTATCTCTTTTAACTGGGTGATATGCAGTTGCAGTTCGCGGCTTAAGCTCATGACGGTGGCGCCGGGTTGACGTTAATCCATTCGCCGAGCGCTTGCCGCCACTGCTCCTGGCTGCTTTCCAGCGTCAGTGTCGCGGCTTCAATACCCCGCTCAATGCGAACCAGAATCTCGGCAATGTCTTCAGGGTTTGTCTGGTTAAGCAGGCCTGAATTGAATGCAGTCAGCCAGGCCAGTTGAAAAAGAGTGCTGTGCGGAACCAGTCGATCCTGTTTCAAGATTTCCCGCAGCAGCCGTCCCCGTTTAATTCGTGCTTCCATTGACGCTTCCAGGCGCTGACCGAAGCGGGTGAAAGTTTCCAGTTCCAGAAATTGCAGGTAATCCAGTTTCATTTGCCCCGCTTGATCGCGGATGCTGATGTCCTGGGCCTTGCCGCCTATCCGCGATACCGAGCGGGTGATGTCGATGGCCGGGCGAAATCCCGATACGAACAGGTCGTTATCCAGATAGATTTGCCCGTCGGTAATGGAAATCAGGTTGGTCGGAATGTAGGCGGCAATTTCGCCCTGCTTGGTTTCGATGATCGGCAAGGCGGTCATGCTGCCGCCGCCGTTTTCGGCATTCAGGCAGGTCGAGCGTTCCAGCAGCCGGGAATGGACGAAGAAAATGTCGCCCGGATAGGCTTCGCGGCCCGGCGGCCTTCTCAGCAATAAAGACAGTTCCCGGTAAGTTCGGGCATGGGTAGACAAGTCATCGTAAATGATTAGCGTGTCCCGGCCTTGCGCCATCCAGTATTCGGCCAGCGCGCAACCGGCAAACGGGGCGATATATTGCAGGCCGGGCAGGGCGCTGGCTTCGGCGACCACGCATACGGTGTAGTCCAGCGCGCCGTGCTGCTTCAAGGTTTCCAGGGTGCTGACCACGGCAGAGCGTTTCTGGCCGATCAGCACGTAGATACACACTACATTCTTGTTTTTTTGGTTAATGACGGTGTCGATGGCGATTGAGGTTCGGCCCAAGCCTTCGTCGCCGACGATCAATTGCCGCTGTCCTTTGCCGATAGGAATCAGGGTGTCGATGATTTTTATGCCGGTGTATAGCGGCTTATGGACAAAATCGCGGGCGATAATCGCGGGCGAACCTTTTTCCATATTTTCGCGGCCTGCATGGGGTGGTGGAGTCAGTCCGTCCAGCGGAGCGCCCAGCGGGTCGATCACCCGGCCCAAAAAATCGTTGCCGACGGGTATGCTGAGCGAGTGCTTGGACAGATGGACGGTGGCGCCTGCGGTCAGGGCTTCGGTTTCATACAATAAAATCGCGCCGATCCGGTCGCGGTTAAGGTCGAAGACCATGCCCCGGCTGCCGTCGGCAAACACCAGGATGTCCTCGATAGCCGCGGACGGCAGGCCTTTAATCCAGCTGATGCCGTCGCCGATCGAAACCACCGTACCTTGTTCGATAATACGCAGCCCCGGCCGGTAATTAGCCAGCCACTCGGCTTGTTTGCTCAGCAGGCTGTCCGTTGCCGCCGGAACGGCACTGACTGCATTTCCACGCTGGAGCGTGGGAACGATAGACGCGGCATCATTCCGGTTCATTGGCAATCTCGGCAAAACCGGTCAGTTCGTGTTGCAGGTTGACGTTGAGCACCCAAGCGCCGATGTCCATGCGCAGACCGGCGATCAGCGCTTTATCCTGATGATATTGAAAATTGATTTGACTGTTGATTAACGCATCCAGCTTTTGTTCCAGTTGTTGGCGCATTTCAACGGGTAGCGGATAGGCGCTGGTTATTTTGACCGGCACCGATTTTTTAGTGCCGAACAGGGTCAGGCACAGCTTGCAGGCTTCCGGCAAGGTTGTCAGGTTGTCTATCAGCAGGGTAAATAAGCGCGCTTCCAGTTCGGGACCGGCGGACTGCTGCAACAGCATTCCGGCAAATTTGGCGCCGTTTTGCAAGGCCTGTTTTTCGGCTTGTTGCTGTAACTCCCGCTGCTGTTTCGACAGCAATACAGCCGCTTTTTGCCGTTCTTGCTCCAGGTCGGCACTCAGCTTATCCAGAGACGCTCTTCTTTCGGCTTCGAGCTGCCGGTGCAGGGCGGCGATAGCGGCCTGTTTTTCTTCCTCCCACAGTTTTTGCCGGTTTTCATAACGGCTGCATTGTTGTTCCGCCTGCTGTTTCAGATTTTTGGCATCGTTAAGCGACTGGTCGATAAACTGCTTGCGCTTCTCAATCACTTCCAGCAAGGGCTTGTAAAAAAGCCGCTGCAAAATCCAGATCAGGATCAGGAAATTGATGATTTCAAGAACAAAGGTGGATAGGTTGAATTCCATTCTGGTGCCTTCGAATTATTTAAGGACATATTCAAGCAGCGGATTTCGAAACAGCACGATCAAAATAATAACCAGGCAATAAATAGCCAGCGATTCTATCATGGCTAAGCCTATAAATAAGGTGCGCATGATCGACCGCTCCGATTCCGGTTGCCGCGATAAGGCTTCCAATGCGCTGCCGATGGCTTTGCCCATAGCCAAGGCCGGGAGCATTACGCCCAGCGCGATGCCGATAATAGCGGCGATGCTGGAGCCAAGGACGATTAAGGCAATGTCAGACATAAGTTACTCCGGTGGATTAAGTTGTTGGGATTGCATGGCTCCGGCCACATAGATCAGCGCCAGCATGCCGAAGATATAAGCCTGTACCAGCGCTTCAATGATATGCAGCATTAAAACCGGTATCGGCGCGAGAAATCCTGCCACCAGCAATATCAGCATCGCCGCCATTTCCAGGCTCATCATGTTGCCGAATAGACGGATAGCCAGCGCCAAGGTGCGGGTGAGTTCGCTAATAATATGAAAAGGCAGCAAAATCGGGCTGGGACTCAAGTAATGATGCAGGTAATTTTTCAAGCCCTGGGTTTTTATGCCAAACCAGTGAACCGAGAAGAACACCAGTACCGCCAGTGCCGAGGTCACTGAAAGATCGCGGGTCGGCGAATGCAAACCCGGTATTAAGCCGAGCAGATTGGCAATGATCAAAAACAGCCAAAGGGATGCAATAAAAGGCATGATTTGCCGACCGTGTTCGGGCGCGACGGCGGTAACGGCTTCGTCGATAGTAGCGACTATGCCTTCAACGGCGGTCTGCAACTTACCGGGCAGCAGCATGTCCGGATGCCGGGTTGAAAGCCGGGCTATTGCGGCAATTACCAGCATGATGCCCCAGGTGGTGACGACGGAGGCGCCTATTGCCACCGGGCCTAGCGCAAAAGTAAGTTCGTTTTCCATGATTTAGCCTAATCTTTAATCAAAAAATACACATTAAAAATCCCAATCACCAATCCTGCAAGCAACAGACTGAGCGTCCAGTGCGTCGAATACCCTTCCACCCTATCATCGAGCCAGTGCCCTAAATAAACGCCGGCGATAATAGGCAGCACCATAACCAAGCCCAGTGTGCCGATTGACGGCAGGTTTGGGCGGTCATTATGTTCCGCCTTTTTGATGCGCTTGACCTGATTGTCGATTTTCTTTTTGAGTTGCTGTCGATTATTCATGACTGCCAGCCGGTTTTACGTTTAAGCATCAACATACGCTTTAACATGGCCTGTTCCATTCGATGCAGACTTTCCTTGGTTGCATGCAGATTTTCTTCCTCGGTTATCAATTGCTGTTCCAATAAAGTACTGATCCGTTCAAGGTCGGTGTCGATCAGGAAATGCCGGGTGCTGATCGTCAATTCATTATTATTGAAATAGGCAACCGCTCCCGGCAGCGCCAGGTATTGCCAATCTTCTGTCGCCAGACGAAAACGCGCCAGACCGAAAACCAGCGTAGTCATAAACCGCGCATGATGGGCTTGGATGCCGAAGCTGCCCGAAGCGTCCTCGCCGACAAAAGAGGTGACGCCGGCGATGCGTTGTTCATGGCCGGCATCGAACAGGTTCAGTACGAATGGGTTCATTATGGGAAAATCATGTTGTCCACGAAAGACACGAAAAGCACGAAAATTTTCAAAGAGATGCTATGAGGTAGATTGTTATCCGAAGGCTGATCAGTTGATGCAATGCATAATACTGATTTATTTCGTGTCTTTCGTGGACAAATCGCTGTTTTTAAACTCATAGACTCTCCTGCATGGAGCCGCGCATGTAGCATTGCTCTTCGGATAGCTCATCATAGCGCCCGGCCAAAAAAGCTTCGCAATCGGTCAAGGTTTGCGCCAGCGGTACGGAAACCCCGGTTTGCTTGGTATGCTCGGCCAAAACCGAAAACGGCTGGGTCAAATAACGTTGCAATTTACGGGCGCGCATAACGATTTTCCGGTCGACTTCGGCCAATTCTTCCATGCCCAGCATGGCGATAATATCCTCCAGTTCATGATAACGCGCCAGATGTTCGCGTACCCCTTTGGCAACCGCATAATGGCGATCTCCCAAAGTATGTTTGTCCATCAGTTTGCTGCTGGAGCGCAACGGATCGACGGCGGGATAGATGCCTTTACTGGCTTGGTCTCGGGACAGGATAACCGTGGTGTCCAGATGGCTGAGGATGGCGCTGACCGCAGGGTCGGTCATATCATCGGCCGGAACGTAGACCGCCTGTACCGAGGTAATAGCGCCTTGCCGGGTAGACAATATCCGGTCCTGTAATTCGGCCACTTCGGTGGTCAAGGTCGGCTGGTAACCGACCGTAGCGGGCATGCGCCCCAACAGACTGGAGATTTCACTGCCCGCCTGAACAAAGCGAAATACATTGTCGACCACAAACAGCACTTCCTTATGCAGAGTGTCGCGCAGGTATTCGGCATAGGTTAGGGCCGACAAGGCGACCCGAAAACGCACGCCGGGCGATTCATCCATTTGTCCGAACACCATCAGGGTGTCGTCCATAACTCCGGCCTGCTGCATTTCCCGCCATAATTCGTGGGCTTCGCGGATGCGTTCGCCGACCCCGGCAAACACCGATACGCCTTTGTGGATAGCGGAAACGGCATGGATGAATTCCATGACCAGCACGGTTTTTCCGACCCCTGCGCCGCCGAATAATCCGGTTTTGCCGCCTTTGACGAAAGGGCAGAGTAAATCGATAACTTTAATGCCGGTTTCCAAAATACCGCTGATGCCGATGGCTTCTGATAACGGCAGCGGTTTCGAGTGAATATTGCGGAATTCTGTTTTAGGCAAAGACGGCAGTCCATCCAGCGGCTCGCCGAATATATTCAGCAACCGGCCCAGACATTGTTCGGATACAGGGACATGCAAAGGCGCGCCGGTATCGAATACGGTCATGCCACGGCTTAATCCGGCGGTGCCGTGCAGAGTGATAGCCCGGATATGCCGTTCATCAAGATGCTGATGAACTTCGAAAAAATAGACGATGTGGTCGAAACAGGTGCATAAAGCCTGACGCAAAGGCGGCAACTGGGTGCAGTCGATAATCACCACCGGGCCATGTACTTCAACGATGGTGCCGATGACCGGGCGAGGCTCCTGTTGTATCTGCAAATTGTCCAATAGCGGCGACTCCAAAGGTGACGAATAAATTACGATGCTTTGTTAGTAGTCTACTTTTACCACGAAGACATGAGCGACTACAAGAATGAAGGATGTAGATCCACGCAGGAGCAGTGTGCGGGTTGTGCTGGTTCCCAATCTCCAGATTGGGAACCAGGATGCGAAGCTCCAGCTTCGCGAGACGGGAAGCTGGAGCTTCCGTAACTGAGTTCCCAAGCTTGAGCTCTCGTCTTTATATACAAGTGTCTGCGAGCTGTCGCCATTTCGACAGTCCCTTACCTGGCGGCAGGCGGAAAATAGGCCGATATACAGGATGTAGGCCGGAATAAGGCCATCCAAGCGCGTAGCGCGAGGTGGCGTTTCCGGCGAGTTCGGGAGGTGTTTGCCGGAAACGCCACCTCGCTGTCACTCGAACCAGCTTATTCCTGCCTACTTCGAGATGTGTATAAAGACGAGAGCTTGTGCTGGTTCCCAATCTCCAGATTGGGAACCAGGATGCGAAGCTCCAGCTTCGCGAGACGGGAAGCTGGAGCTTCCGTAACTGAATTCCCAAGCTTGAGCTTGAGAACTAGCGAATCTTCGGTCGTCAAGCCGTTTGTGTTGAGCCCTTCGACAAGCTCAGGGCGAACGGAAAAAATTCATCCGATCCACGTCGGGAAGTTATTACCGACTTTTCGTAGGCATGATGACGCGGGAACAGGCTGTGCTCAATTCCAGATAAATATCTTCAGGCCTTGTTTCGTAACGCCTGGAGAAATGGAACGGCACCAGTTGTTTGACATCAGCGGAGCTTGCGATCTCGCCGCAGGCCCGCGCCGTCAGATGGCCGGTTCTCCGAGCCTGGTCAATGTCGTCTTCCAGAAAAGAAGCTTCGCAGAAAAAGAACTCGGCCTTGTGCGCCAACGCGGCCAGGGTGGCGCGGTTGGCTTTTGTCTCGGCCAGATCGGTCGCGTAGACCAGTTTCTCGCCGGGCGTGACGGTAAGGAGAAGGTCGCCCAGTTCTCCCGCCTCCCTGCTGCTATTATCGGGCAGCCGGATCATCGCTGCGCTATCGCCTGCGCCGATAACCCGCTTCAGTTCGTTCAGCCAGGGACCTGCATCTAAGCCCAAGGTTTTAAGAACCGTATTGTCGACGTTGAATTTGGCCTTGCTCTCGAAGGCATAGGCCTGCACCGGCGTGTGGTGATCCAGCGTGACCGTGCGGACAGTGAACTTCGGATCGTCCACGATCAACCCTTCGGCAAACTGAATTTCGGGGAGATCGACGCAATCCCCGCAGCCCGTCTGAATACGAGCCCGTTGCAGCCGGTTGCCGTGAATTTCGGCGATTTCAAAACGCGGCCCCGTATCTCCGATGCGATCCCAAAGGACGCCGGCTATCATGCCTTTAATATGGCCGATCAAACCCGGCGGGCCGAAAATCCGGCAGCTTGGAAAATCGCCGACCCGGCAGCGCAGCAGCCACAGGAAGCCGCCGATATGATCGATATGGGCATGGCTGATGAACACATCGCTGACTTGATGGGCAATGCGGGTGGACAACCTGCCCGAATCGCCCAGGTCGAACAGCAGGCTGCGTTGCTGCTGGTGCAGGCGAAGATGTAGCAGCGGGTCGCCGAACACGCCGTTGATCATCGTTGCGTACATGCCGCGCAATTTGACCGCAGGCCTGGGCCTGCCGCTGTAATCCGTCGTCGGGTAGGGCATCGCGTCGGGCGGCGGCAGAAATTGCAGGTTGCCGGATGCAAACGGCGCGGCACTGACCAGTAGGCCGTTTTTTTCGCAACGGGCATCGCGCACCAGCAATGTCCGGGTCGTTGCCGCTGCCGCAGGCAGCCGGACGTGAAGTTTGCCGTCTTGCAGCGCGATGATTTCGCCGATGCTGACGGTTCGCTCGGTATCGATAAAAGCGCATTGGCGGCCGGTCCAGGCATCCGGCACATCGATTGGCGGAGGCGAGCCGATCAAGCGAAGATCGGCAACATCGAGCGTTATCTCGTCGCTGACGGCGAGGTAAGTTTGCCATTGCCCGGTTCGTTTGTGCGCCCGGGTCTTTTGGCCGGGACGGCAGGCCTCAGGATGGGCATGCACCGGCAGGATGCGGACGCCCAACGACAACAATTCGTTCATTAACGGCAGCGGTTTCGACTGGCGGTTCAGCACCAATACGGTATCGATTTTCAACAGCTCGACCATGCCGGTCAGTAATTCCGAACCCGCAATGCCCCGGACCACGCCGGGGGCGTCGATCAGCATCAAGCCCAGGGGAGCCTTTTGCGTTAACCGGCTGACAGCCGACAACAGCGGCAGGCGAAAACGGCCTGCATCCAGCGTACACAGCGCTTCAAATGCCGACACTTGCCAGCCGGACTCCCGCCACTGTCCCAGCGATACCGTGCCGGGCAAACCGAAGCCGGGCGATCCGGGGTCGGCGGCGATGCAGAAGCAACTTAGGCCTTTTTCGGATAATATCCGCACGAGTTCGGCAGTCAGCGTGGATTTGCCGATACCGGTCTCGCCAAACAGCAAAATCCTTTGCCCGCCGCCCAGCAGTTGCTCGGCGAGGCT
>DAINRH010000173.1:0-8788 GCA_036741905.1 Methylobacter sp.
CATTCTGGCCAAAAATACGGCGCTGGATTGGAACGGCTACCATATCAATATCGTCGACACCCCAGGCCATGCCGATTTTGGCGGTGAAGTGGAGCGGGTGTTATCGATGGTCGACTCGGTATTGTTGTTGGTCGATGCGGTCGACGGCCCAATGCCGCAAACCCGTTTTGTAACCCAAAAAGCCTTTGCTTTGGGCCTGAAACCGATTGTGGTCATCAATAAAATCGACCGTCCGGGCGCGCGCCCTGATTGGGTTGTCGATCAAACCTTCGATTTATTCGACCGCTTGGGCGCAACCGACGAGCAATTGGATTTTCCTATTGTTTATGCCTCGGCAATCAATGGCTATGCCGGATTGGAACACACCATCAGCGGCGGCGATATGACCCCGCTGTTCGAAACGATTGTGTCTAAAGTCAGTCCGCCGCCGGTTGATATAGACGGTCCTTTCCAAATGCAGGTGACCAGCCTGGATTACAACACCTATACCGGCGTTATCGGTATCGGCCGGATTCAACGCGGCACCATAAAACCCAACATGCCGCTGGTCATCGTTAATCGGGAAGGCGTTGAGCGTAAAGGCCGCATGTTGCAAGTTTACGGCTTTCACGGTTTGGAGCGCGTTGAAGTTCAAGAAGCCCGCGCCGGCGACATCATTGCCTTTGCCGGTATCGAAAAACTGGAAATATCGGATACCATCTGTCATCCCGATAACGTAGAAGTGATGACCCCTTTGTCGGTTGATGAACCGACGGTAACCATGACTTTTCAGGTCAACAACTCGCCGTTTGCCGGACGCGAAGGCAAATTCGTCACTACGCGCCAAATCCGCGACCGCTTGGATAAAGAATTGCAACATAACGTTGCGCTAAAAGTTGAAGACACCGCTGATCCTGATAAGTTCAAAGTATCGGGCCGCGGCGAGTTGCATTTGTCGGTATTGATAGAAAACATGCGCCGCGAAGGTTTTGAAATGGGCGTATCGCGTCCTGAAGTTATTCTGAAAGAAATCGACGGTAAAAAGTGCGAACCGTTCGAAATGGTCACCATTGAAGTGGAAGAAATCCATCAGGGTACGATCATGGAAAAGTTGGGCGACCGCAAAGGCGATTTAACCAATATGGTTCCTGACGGCAAGGGACGTATCCGTTTGGAATACATGATGCCGTCGCGTGGTTTGATCGGTTTCCAAACCGAGTTTATGACTGCTACTTCCGGCTCAGGTCTGCTGTACCATGTATTCGATCATTACGGTCCGATGAAAGCGGGCGAAGTGGGCAGTCGTCAACGTGGCGTGCTGATTTCAATGGTTGCGGGTAAAGCCGTTACTTATTCATTGCATCCGCTACAGGAGCGCGGCGAATTGCTGTTGGTGAATGGTGATGAAGTTTATGAGGGTATGTTGGTTGGCTTGCACTCACGCACCAATGATTTAACTGTTAATCCCTGCAAGCCTAAACCGCTGACTAACGTTCGCGCGTCAGGTACGGATGAAAGTTTGGTGCTGGCTAGAATTCAAAAAATGACGCTGGAGCAAGCGCTGGAATTTATTGCCGAAGATGAATTGGTTGAAGTTACGCCAAAATCGATACGCTTGCGCAAGAAGTTTTTAACTGAAAATGAGCGTAAAAGGGCGTCCAAGGGATAAGCCAAGCCAATAATGGCGTTGGCTTACCCGATCATCGGGCAAGCCAACGCTTAATTCCCGCATTAAAAACCGTTGCTAAATCAGGAGTGCCCGTTCGGCTCACCCTCTTTGATTGTAAAGGTCGCATTGAACGCCAAATCAGCCTGAATTCTTTGGGCTAACTCAAGCCTAAACCCGCTCTGCAAACGTTTAGAATAAACGTGCAACGCTTTCGATTTTGTCCATTCCCATCCGCATCCGTGCAAGCACAGTATTTTGATAGCTTTTAATGGTCAAAACTCAAGCAAGAGTTACCGCGGATTTTTATGGTTACACTCATAAATGAGTCGGCTGCATAGGTATATAATCAGGTGGGACTATACGCATAAGGTTTTACACATGAATCGATACGACGACCCGGTTAAAGCTAAAAAAATCGGCGTAGGCGCGATCTCGGCGACGATTATTTCGATCGCTTTGACGGGCATCGGATGGCTTTACTTTAAGCATCTGCAAAGCAATGCCGTGGTAGAACCCGATACCCGGGTTTTGGCGCTTCCTTCAGATTTCAAAGAAACGGGGACGGTTGGTCCGCTGTCGCCGAGTGACGTAATTGACGGCGTCGCTACGGCAGAATCCGTTCCCGGAGCGACTGACGCTATTGTCGAGCTACATCAGGATGCTTCGTTTGTTTTGCCTGATCTTGATCACAGCGACGCGCTGTTGCGGGAGGAAATGACGGGTATTTCTCCAGAGCTTTCCGGATGGCTGAATACCGACCGGCTGATCAGAAAATATGTGGTGATTGCAAACGATTTTGCGCAGGGCTTGCGGCTTGAAAAGAACTTGCGCTTTCTTGCGTTGACTCAGCCGTTTGCGGTCGATCAGGATAATGAGGGTCTGTTTATCGCCATGAAAAGCTATCAACGCTATGACCGGCTGGCCGCCGCAGTAAATACGCTGGATGTACAAGCAACGCTGGCAGTGTATAAAAAATTCAGGCCGTTATTGGTGCAGGTTTTTAGGGAGTTTAGTTATCCGGACGAGTACAGTCCGGAAGATATTTTTACAAAAGCGGCGGCGGTAATTCTTGCCGCGCCGGTTAGAGACGGGCCAATTGCATTGGAAAGGCATTCGATACACTATAAATTTGCCGAGCAACAACTTGAGGCATTAAACCCGGTACATAAACAGATGCTGCGCATGGGGCCTGATAATACCCGTATCATTCAAAATAAATTGCGCTTGTTTGTTGCGGGTTTGGCTAATCTAAAAGAATAGTTTCAGGATTTGGGCGGTTATGGCTAAGCTGGGTCGGTTTCCGAGTAATAGTTGATTACAGGCGTTACCTAGTGCCAAACACCACAATGGTTTTGCCGTGCGCGGTAATCAGTTTTTTATTTTCCAGCTCTTTTAGAACACGTCCGGCCATTTCCCTTGAACAGCTGACCATACGGCCTATTTCTTGTCTGGATATATGCAGTTGCATACCGTCGGGGTGTGTGATGGCTTCGGGACTTTTACACAAATCGATCAAGGTACGGGCAATTCGCCCTTCTACATCCATAAACGCCAGATCACTCAAATTACGGCTGGTGTTTAATAACCGCGACGATAATTGCTCGCCGATCATGAACAATATGTCATGTCCATGCTCCGACAGATCTTTTTTCAATATCTGTCGGAGTCGTTCGTAGCTTATTTCAGCCAAATGACACTCGCCGCGTGTTTTAACGCTGACTTTTCGTATTTCAGACGTTTTAAAAATGCCGATTTCACCGATAAATTCATTTTTATTCAAGTAAGCGAGAATCAGTTCATGCCCGCCTTCGGCGTCTTCCACGCAAACACTGACTGAGCCCTCTATGATAAAATACAGCCGGTCGCCGGTATCGCCAGGTCGAATAATGGTGGTTTTAGAAGGGTATTTTTTTATGTGGCAAAATCGTAAGAAATGCTCCAGCGCTTCTTTATAGGGGGTCTCTTGGTATTTCAGTATCATAGCGACAAGTTATCTATCATCAGTGTCGGGTTAAATTCTGCTCACAATGCCGGATTTTAACAAAAAAATCAACATTGTTACTCTGGCAATAAGCGTTTTTATGCTACTCTATGCGTCATTTTTAACCGGGAAAAAAAATGCAAGTAACAGTTAAATGGGTCGATGGCGTGATGTTCGTCGGCGAAACCGGCAGCGGACATGCCGTAGTTATGGATGGCCCTCCCGACCACGGCGGTCGTAATATAGGCATGCGCCCCATGGAAATGCTTTTACTGGGCGTGGGAGGTTGTTCGTCTTTTGATGTGGTGCAGATTTTGCAAAAAGGCAGAAACGATATTGTTAAGTGTGTGGCGGAGGTCACCGCCGAGCGCGTCGATGCGGTTCCAAGCGTATTTAGCAAAATTCATCTGCATTTTATTGTTACCGGCCGTGAGCTAAAGGCATCGGTTGTTGAAAGGGCGGTAAAGTTATCCGCAGAAAAATATTGCTCCGCATCCATTATGCTAAGCAAGGCGGCGGTGGAAATCACCCATGATTTTGAAGTTATCGAGGTTTAACAATTTAACAAAGTCGCTCAGTTTCAATATCTATGACATCTGTTATGCGCCGGCTGAACAGCAACAGGCTTATATCGAGTATATCGATGAAGCCTATAATGCCGATAAACTGACTCAAATTCTTAAAGATGTTGCGGAAATCATCGGTGCGCAAGTGCTTAATATCGCCCGTCAGGACTATGAGCCGCAAGGAGCCAGCGTTACCATGCTGATCTCCGAGGGCGATGCGCCGCCGCCGCCGAGCATGAACAGTCAATCGCCCGGCCCCTTGCCTGAAACGGTGCTGGCGCATCTGGATAAGAGTCATATTACTGTGCATACTTATCCTGAAAGCCATCCCGATAACGGCATCAGCACCTTTCGCGCGGATATTGACGTTTCAACTTGCGGCCGGATTTCGCCGTTGAAAGCGCTTAATTACCTGATTCACAGCTTTGAGTCCGATGTGGTGACCATGGATTATAAAGTGCGCGGTTTTACCCGCGATATTTCAGGCAAAAAGCATTATATCGACCATAAAATCACTTCTATTCAAGACTATATTGCGTTGGATACGCAAGAAAGTTATCAGATGATTGATGTGAATGTGTACCAGGAAAATATTTTCCATACCAAAATGATGCTCAAGGAAACCGAGCTGGAAAACTATTTATTCGAAAAGGAATGCGACTTGTCCGCCGATCAAAAAGCGGCAATAGAAAGTAAGCTGCATAAGGAAGTGACTGAAATTTTTTACGGTCACAATTACCGTCAACGTTATGAAGAAGTTAAGGCTTAATTCTTGATTGAGCGAGGACGGTCCGGGTGGGCCGTCCTCTATATACTTCCTGAGCTATTCGATGCCTCGCAGCTCAGGCTAGATCCGGTTTTAGCCGGTTACTTTAATTGCCTCGCAATTAAAGTAACCGGATGAAGCACTTCCAGCGTAATTCCCCGTTCCCTTAGTCCCGCCGATATATGCAGGGCGCAGCCTATATTGGAGCTGACCAGGTACTCAGGCTGGTCTTTTAACGCAACATCCAACAAGTCGCTTAACAACGCTTGCGCCATTTGCGGATGATCCAGCATATAACTGCCCGCCGAACCACAGCATTGTATCGACGCAGGCAGCGATGTCATTTTAAGCTCGGGAATTTGCTGCAACAGCTTTACCGCCCCTTGCTCCTCGCGCATGACGTTTTTTAACGAACACGGCGTATGCAGGCATACCGATGCGGCCAATGGCTGTAGTTGCTCGCTGAGATCGCAGCCCGACTTGATTAAAAATCGGCTAATATCAACCACCTTGCCGGCAAACTCAGCCTGCTGGTATTCCTGCATCTGACTGCCGCAACCGCTGGCGATGGTCACTATCGCATCCAGGTTTTTATCCGCAAAAGCGCTGCAATTGGTTGCGGCCAACCGTCCGGAGGTTTCAATATCGCCGTCATGCAAATCCAGCGCGCCGCAACAGGTCTGCCGTTCGGGTATGGACACATTGAATCCCGCCGCCGTTAACACCTTGATTGCCGCATTGACGGTCTCATGATCCAGCAAAGAACCCATGCAGCCGATAAACAAGCCTACAGAGCCTCTCGCTTCGGCAGTCGCCGGGTAATGCGGCGCCAACGGCGTTGAGTCATGATAATCGGGCAATAGGCGATCGATTTTATCGAGTCTTAATAATTCGGGTAATCTGAGGAATCGCGCCGTTTTTTGCAAGGCAGTGGTTTGATAGAACTTTAAACCCGATTGCGCCAAGCGACCGGCGGTTTTATTGTGGGACACTTTTTTCAGTAGCGACACCGACAGCGTAGTATCGCGTTCGCCTTTGATCTGTTCGCGGAAATCATTAATCAAGCGACCGTAAGGCACCACCGCGGGACAAACCCGCTCGCAGGAGCGGCATAACAGGCAGTTGTCGATATGCTCAACCAACTTTTTCGATGTGTCCAGATGCTTGCCCGCCCAAGCTTGAATTAACGCAATGCGGCCGCGGGGCGATTCGTTTTCGTTTTGGGTTTTAGTGTAGGTGGGGCAGTGCGGCAGGCATAAACCGCATTTGACGCAGAGGTCCGCGTCGGCTAATAAGTTATTCATGATTTTGGGCGGCGATTGCGGCAATTATTTCGACGTACTCAGCGGTTTTCGGGCGATATAAAAACAGCCCCAGCGCCGATAGTCCGGTGAAGATGTACAAGGTGTTGAAACCATCGCCGAATATAAACATGACCAGACCGAAAATGCCGACAACTTCAACCAGCGACATGGAAACGATAACGGTCGCTAAATAGCGGCTTTTTGCTGCGGCAACGGCTTCATGCGTTGCGGGGGCACAAGGCATGGTCTGATTCAATCGAAGCTGAATGTGCCGGATCAGGTTGGTCAGCGGAAAAGTCACGATAGCAATAACATAAAGTATCGTTCTGACCAGCACCCGTTGGGCTTCCGGCAACGGCTGTTGCAACTGCTCGCCCATGACATGGCAAATAATGACATAAGCCGCCAGCATCGCAAGCATCATGCCTACAATGACCCAGGGCAGGATAAGATCGGACTTTAATGGTTCGCGTTCAACCGGGTTGCCCATGTTGTTTCCTGTTAAGTGGATAGAGGAGTCTATGATACCAAACCCCGTTGGGATGGAGTTTGAATTTGTTAGTGCCGGGATTATATGTCGTCCACGAAAAGCACGAAAATATTCAGGGAGATAGCAGGCTATATGTCCGCTCAAAAGGTGATGGCTTGTCTATAACGTTCGTGTCTTTCGTGCTTTTCGTGGACCGATCGACGTTTTTTAGGTTGAGCCTTGAGCCTCTTTTAACATAAAACCTTTTGACAAAATGAGACAACCGGTCGTATTATTCAGCCATGCTTATAACTACAAAAAAACAAATCAACCGCGAAAACCTGCTAAATCAGGGCGTAACCTTGCTGATGGAGCAGGGCTACCACGGCACCGGCTTGAAAGAAATTCTGGATGCGGTGCAGATTCCCAAAGGCTCTTTTTATAATTACTTCGGCAGCAAAGAAAATTTCGGCGCGGAAGTCATTCAGCACTATATAGAGCCGTTTATTAAACAATTGACCGGGCACTTGCAACAGTCCGAAGGCGACGCGCTCGGCGCGCTACAGCGCTATTTTGACGAGGGGATTGCCGAGCTTGAGAAAGCGGACTTCAAAGGCGGCTGTCTGTTGGGCAACTTAATGGGCGAAATCGGCGATACCAGCGATATTTGTCAAAAGTCCCTGCAATCTGCGGTCAATCGTTACCGGGATTTATTGCAATCGGGCCTTGCCCAGGCGCAGCAACAAGGCACGGTAAGAACCGATAAATCGGCTGAAGACATGGCCGATCTGCTGGTCAATGCCTGGCAGGGAGCCTTGTTAAGAATGAAAATCGAAAAATCGTCCGCACCGCTTAAGCAGTGTTGCCAGGATTTATTAGGGGATTTTTTTAAAGCGTAATCTCGATTGCGCTTTAAAAAGCCGACCGATTATTTTTACCATCAACCAGGAGACCAACATGCCAAAATATATTATCGAACGCGAAATCCCCGGCGCGGGTTCATTAGCTTATCGCGAGTTGCAAGGCATTTCGCAGAAATCCTGCGGCATCCTTAACGAAATGGGCCCCAAAATCCAGTGGGTGGAAAGCTACGTGACCGACGATAAAGTCTACTGCGTCTACATCGCGCCGGATGAAGAAACCATAAGAACACATGCAGAACAAGGCGGATTTCCGGCCAACCGCATTTCTCTGGTCAGAACCATGATCGATCCCACTACCGCAGAATGATCCAACTGCTACCGTAGCACCTATGGGCATAGAGACAGGCCGGTCATCTAAATAGGTCTCGGCCTCGTCAACCCACACATAAGAAGAGACACTACGATGAAAACAAGACAACTAATAAAAGCCGCCTGTTCCGTGCTTGCCTGCTCCGCACTGCTGAGCCCTGCACCGGGATACGCGGAAATATTGGCGATGGTGAATTATGAAAGCAAACCGGGCCAAACCCCGAGACGCGAAGGCATCGCGATTATCGACGTCGATCCGGCATCGAAAAGCTTTGCCAAAATCCTCAACGACATCCCGCTGCCGGACGACTTGGTCGCCCATCATATCTTCTACAACAAAGACCTCAGCAAGGCTTACATCACCTCATTAGGCAACGGCGCGCTGCATGTGATGGACATGACTCATGTTCCTTATCGCCCCAAAAAAGTCGATATGCCGGACTGCAAGGTCGCTGAAGACGTGGTCTTCTCCAAAGACAACAAGACTTGGTACATGACCTGCATGGGTTCAAGCAACGTGATCGTCGGCGATGCCCAAACCGACAAGCAGATCAAAGTGATTGCCGCCGATACGGAAAGCGCTTTTATCCGTTATCCGCACGGCATCAGTATCAATGACGATATTGACCGCATCATAGTCACCAGCACCGTGCGTCCGTCCGATTTGGGCGATGCAGGCGAAACCGTGACGGTTATCGAAGCGTCCAGCGGAAAAGTATTATCCAGCCATAAACTGTCAGATAAACCTTCCCCGTCCGGCGTGTCGCCCGTTGAGGCGGTTTTCCTGCCCGGATCGAATCCGCCGACGGCTTATATCAACAC
>DAINRH010000174.1:0-8785 GCA_036741905.1 Methylobacter sp.
GGCGCAGATTCCGATCAAGTCCGAAGTCAAAGCCGCCTGCGAAATTCTGGGTTTAGACCCGTTGTATGTCGCCAATGAAGGCAAATTGGTGTGCATTTGCGCCGCCGATGCCGCCGAATCCCTGCTGGCGGCGATGCGGCAACACCCATTAGGCCATGATGCGGCGATCATCGGCGAGGTGATTAGCGATGAGCATGGTTTCGTGCAAATGAGCACGGCTTTCGGAGGTCGGCGCATCGTCGATTGGCCGGTCGGCGAACAGTTGCCGCGTATCTGTTAATGTCCGGCAGGGCGATTCGGGTTCGCGGCATTGTCCAAGGCGTAGGCTTCAGGCCGACGATCTGGCGTCTTGCGAGACAACACCGGCTGATCGGGGAGGTCTGGAACGACGGGCTGGGCGTGATGATTCACGCTTTCGGCAGCGACGAAGACCTTGAGGCGTTTATCCGGCAAATCCCGCTGCAACTGCCGCCGTTGGCCCGGCTCGACAGCCTGGAGGCGCAATCGTTGGACGAGCTGCCGCAGAGCGATGAATTCCGCATCGTCGCCAGCCGACTCAATGGCGTAGAAACGCCTGTAACCGCCGATGCCGCCACTTGCCCCGATTGTCTGGCCGACATCGCCGACCCCGGCAACCGGCGCTACCGTTATCCGTTCACCAACTGCACGCACTGCGGACCGCGATTGTCGATCATCCGTAAAGTGCCTTACGACCGCTGCCATACCGGCATGGCGGAATTTGCGATGTGTCCGCAATGCAGGCGGGAATACGACGACCCTACCGACCGCCGCTGCCATGCCCAAGCCAACTGCTGCCCGGATTGCGGTCCCAAAGTTTGGCTGGAGGCTGATAATACCGATGAGGCAAGTCCTCAGCATCGGTGGATGCGCGTGGGCTTATCCGCCAAAGCCAAGCACGATGATCCGATCGGCCGCGCCGCCGAACTGATCCGGCAAGGTTTTATTGTCGCAATCAAAGGCTTGGGCGGTTTTCATCTGGCCTGCGATGCAGCCAATGCGGATGCCGTCAATCGGCTGCGCGAACGTAAGCGCCGCTATGCCAAACCGTTTGCGTTGATGGCTAAAGATATAGAAGTCATCGCCCGCTACGCCATTATTGACGATCAGGAAAGGCTCGCCCTACACGATAAAGCCGCGCCGATTGTGTTGCTGGCAGCGCAGGGTGAAACGCTTGCGCCCGGTGTCGCGCCGGACGATGATAAACTCGGTTTCATGTTGCCGTACACGCCGCTGCACACATTGTTATTACAGGATTTGGATGCGCCCATCGTGTTGACCTCCGGCAATATCAGCGACGAGCCGCAGTGTATCGACAACGACGAGGCGCGGGAAAAACTGGCCGATATTGCCGATTATTTGCTGCTGCATGACAGAGCTATCGTCAACCGGCTGGACGATTCAGTCACGCGCCTGATGGACGGAAACCTGCGCTTACTACGCAGAGCGCGCGGTTACAGCCCTGAGGCATTGTTATTGCCGCCCGGTTTCGAGCAAGCCGACAATATCCTGGCGATGGGCGCGGAGCTTAAGAACAGTTTCTGTTTGCTGAAAAACGGCCAAGCTGTCGTTTCGCAGCATATCGGCGACCTGGAAAATGCCGCCGTTCAGCGCGACTACCGTAATGCTATCGAGTTGTACAAAAATCTTTACGGCTTCAAGCCAGAGCGTATCGCCGTCGATAATCATCCAGGGTATCTATCGACCCAATACGGCCAAACATTGGCCGAATCCGTTATGCCGGTGCAGCATCATCACGCCCATCTGGCCGCCTGTCTGGCCGAGCACGGTGTCGCATTGAGCGCGCCGCCGGTATTGGCCGCCATCTTCGACGGTTTAGGACTGGGCGACGACGGCGCATTATGGGGTGGCGAATTCCTGTTGGGCGATTATCGGGGCTACACCCGGCTCGGCCATTTTCAGCCTGTCGCCTTGCCCGGCGGCGCCCCGGCTATGCGCGAGCCTTGGCGCAATGCCTATGCGCAGCTGTTGCATTATTTCGACTGGCAAACGTTGCAACGGGACTATGCCGATCTGGACATCGTCAAGTTGCTGGAAAGCAAGCCGCTTGCGCTGCTGGCGACGATGATCTCCAAAAGTCTCAATTCGCCGCCCAGCACCTCTTGCGGTCGCTGGTTTGACGCTTTCGCCGCTACGCTCGGCTTGCACAGCGAACAGCTTCATTACGAGGGCCAAGCTGCGATTGCGCTGGAAATCCTGGCCGCGCCGTTGTTTGCGGATGAGCAAGCATATCCGCAAGCCTGGGCAATCGACCGTAGCGGCGAGTTGTCGGTATTAAGTTGGCAAGGATTATGGCTGGCCGTGTTGGCCGATCTTAAGCGCGGCGTCGATAAAGCCCGCATTGCCGCGCGCATTCATCATAGCTTGAGCGCCGCGACAGTCGGGTTTTTGAACGAGCTAAGCCGCCAAACCGGTATTGACAGGATAGTGCTCAGCGGCGGCGTCTTTCAAAATCGCTTGCTGTTGGAAGGGGTGTCCGGGGAATTGCGGCGGTACGGCAAAACCGTGCTGTCGCCGCAACGCTATCCGATGAACGACGGCGGTTTGGCATTGGGGCAGGCGGCGATTGCAGCCGCGCGCAGTCTTTGAGGAGGGTTTTTAAAACCACTCCAGGCGATACAAATCCGGCCGTCGATTGGCGAGATTACGCGCTGCGCCGCGAGTCCGGACTTGTTTTAATAAATCCAGGTTAACATCGGCAATCAAGGTCATTTCGGTGTTTGGCGTCGCTTCCGCTAAGATCGCATCATGCGGGAATGAAAAATCGCTGGGACTGAAAATGGCCGCTTGCGCATATTGAATGTCCATGTTTTCGGCATGCGGCAAGTTTCCGACGCTGCCGGTAATCGCGACAAAACATTCATTTTCAATGGCGCGGGCATGAGAGCAATAACGCACCCGTTGGTAGGCATTCTTGGTGTCGGTCCAGAACGGCACGAAAATAATTTGCGCCCCTTGAATGGTCGCCAAGCGGGCAAGCTCGGGGAATTCGGAATCGTAACAAATCAATACCGCGATTTTTCCGCAATCGGTGTCGAACACTTTTAACGCATCGCCGCCTTGAACGCCCCAGCAACTGACTTCATCAATGGTGACATGGATTTTGTATTGGGCTTCAAACGTGCCGTCGCGTCTGAGCAGCCACGACACATTATAGAGTTCGTGGTTGCTATACTCGGGCATGGAACCGGCAATGATATTAATGTTGTAAGACATGGCCATTTCCAATAAGCCGTTTCTTATTTCGCTGGTAAAACCCGCCAAGGCCCGAATGGCATCGGGAGGGCTTTTATCATTAAACAAGCCCATCAGCGGTGCGCTCATATACTCGGGAAAGAGCACAAAGTCGGCATGGTAACCGGCTACCGCATCAATGAAAAATTCGGCATGCTTGAGCAATTCTTCGACGCTGCTTAAAGTTCGCATCTGCCATTGCACCACGCCTAAGCGGATGATGTTTTTGGAGCCGCCAAGCGAGGGCGTTTTATCGACAAAATCAAGATTGACCCATTCAAGCAGGGTCGCAAATCCCTTTGAATCGACATCGACAGGCAGATAGCCGGTTAACAGCTTGCGCACATGGAAACCGTTAAACAGCTGAAATGAAAGCACCGGATCATAAATTTCCCGGTTTTTGACCTCTTCGATATAACGCACCGGCGTTAAGGTGTCGGCGTATTTGGCATAGCCGGGAATCCGCCCGCCGGCAATAAAGCGGCGTAGATTCAAGTTTCGGCATAATTCTTTGCGCGCATCGTACAAGCGTCGGCCCAAGCGCAGCCCCCGGTACTTCGGATGGACAAAAATATCGACGCCGTACAAGGTGTCGCCGAGCGGGTTATGATGGGTCAGATAGCCGTTGCTGGTAATTTGAGCGTAGGTATGGACGTCGCCAAAGCGGGCATAATCTACGACCATGCTTAATGCAGCGGCCACTAACTGGCCGTTATCTTCAATGACAATCTGGCCTTCAGGAAAACGGGTGATTTGGGAGGTATATTGGTCTTTCTTCCAGGCCCCGCCCAAATTACCGTAGACATGCTCCATTAAAATCGCAATATTATCGTAATCGTCAAGGGTCAGATGACGAAGCAGCAGCTTATGTTTTTTGATCTTGTCTTTTTTCATAGCCGGAAAGTATAACTTTGCTTTTTGACGGCTTTATGACAATGCGATTAATCCATTATTATCTGATGTTATGCATTGTCCACGAAAAGCACGAAAGGCACGAAAAAACATCCGCTGTAGGTTTCTCTCGCTGACGGCGTCATACCCGCCATTCATAGCTCCTTAGGTCATACCCCAGGTCTGTGGGATGCCGGAACCCAGACACAGGAAGGTGAAACTTCGTGTTACACAAGTATGCGTTAAATCAGTATAAATCCGACTAAGCATAGGGTCGGTAATAACTTCCCGAAACATAAACGTATCGTTCCCACGCTCTGCGCTCGTCGTTATACACAAATGTTCAAGCACACCTCGTTCCCACGCGCCGCGTGGGAATGCAGGGCTGGACGCGCTGCGTCTCGTATACGTGAGGTTGCCCGTGACTCGAGGCGCAGCGCGCCTTGACGGCATTCGCACGCGGCGCGTAGGAACGAGAACAATAAAGCTTTGTATCTCCTCACCCCAACCCTCTCCAGCAGGAGAGGGTGCTTTTCTCTTAACTTAATGGCAGTGACGCAGAGCGTGGGAACCCTAAGCGGAAGTTATTATTGATGGAATCCTAACTGCGTAACAGCAGCTATTATTTCGAAGAATTCGGACGGCCTGTTTTAACTTTTTCAACCTGTTCGATAGCTTGTTTGAGTTCGGCAAGGCTCAATTGGGCAAGTAACTGGAGTCCTGCACGAAGCAGTTCGCCTTTTTTTACATGGATTCCCGCTGCCAGGCAGGTTTGCTTGAGCTCCGAAATTTTCAGGTAATCATGTTCAGGAAAAGAAAAGCTATCCCTGATTACTTTTTCTTTAATGGCTTTTCTCTTTTTAACCGAAATCTCCGCATCTTTTTCAGGTATCTCGACGGCTTCTTTGGTTTCAGGCGTATTGCCGTCTTTTGCTGTTGATGTTTTTTTTAAGGTTTTTTTGGTTATTTTTTGCTCTGTTAACGATTCGGCAAGCGGTTGATTTTCGGGTTGTTCAATTGCGGTTTTCTGGGATTTGGGTTGTCTTGGGCTCATCATTATTCTCCGGCATACTTAAATAAAAAAACAGTATATACCGTTTATACTGTTTTTATGATTGTATTTTTTAAATAAATCTAACTTTGGTTTTATGTAGCGCGGCGTGCCGAGAATTAGAATGAGGCCGTTATTTGTTACATCAATGCAGATGAACGGCTAGCCAGACGGTGTGAAGGTCGGGCTGCGTCCATTCAACCCGGTGTCGGGTATGCGCGGGAATCAGCAGATAATCGCCTGCATTCAAATGAAAGGTTTGGCGATCTTTTTCGTAAAGGAGCGTTGCCTGTCCCTGAAGCAGTATCACCCATTCGTCCCAATCCTGATCGTACCATTGTCCTGCCGGAGTCATATGGCCTTGGGAAATAATGCGTTCAATTTGGATATTGTCCCGCTTAAAAAGGCATTCAAACAGTTCTTCCGGTAATGGGTCCGGTACGTTTTTAAAAAGGTTGGAGTTAACAGCAGTCATCCGATTTTCGAGTCGATAGAGGCGGGCAAGGGCAAAATGCTATTGTATAGTAGTGTTGCTTTAGGTACTTAGCAAAACCAGGGGCTTAAACTTAAATTCCGCAACTGAAATCAGCCAAATTGCGTAACATGCTGATTACCTGTCGGTGGTGAGTAGTAATTTTTATATCGTATTGTATTAAAATGTTTTTTTGCTAATTCAATTTTTTAATCACGGTATTTAAGTTAAAATGCGCCCCTGTCTAAATTTCTTCAGCCCACATCCATGCTAAATTACACGTCCCCGCAAGTTGCTGTTATCGGTGGGGGGCCGGCTGGGCTGATGGCTGCGGAAGCGCTAAGTCGTGCCGGGGTTCAGGTCGATGTTTACGACGCCATGCCATCGTTCGGCCGTAAGTTTTTACTGGCAGGCATTGGCGGTTTGAATATCACCCATAGCGAAGCTTATGACACCTTCTGCACTCGCTATGGCGACCACCAGCCGCAGCTCCGGGCATTGCTCGACCGATTGCCGCCGAGCGCCTTGCGCGCGTGGGTACACGGGCTGGGTATCGATACTTTTATCGGCAGCTCGGGCCGAGTATTTCCCACGCAGATGAAAGCTGCGCCGTTGTTGCGGACTTGGCTGCACCGCCTCCGCAGTGCCGGTGTGCGCCTGCACGTGCGTCATCGCTGGGTGGGCTGGAATGCCGATGGCGCATTGCGGCTGGTCAATCCGGGCGGAGAAATTTTGATCAAGCCGCAGGCGACGGTATTGGCGCTGGGCGGGGCCAGCTGGCCGCAACTGGGATCGGACGGAGCCTGGGTGTCATGGTTGCTGGCTCGGGGCGTAGAGATCGCCCCATTGCAAAGTGCTAATTGCGGTTTCGAGGTGGCGTGGAGTTCGTATTTGCGCGATAAATTTGCCGGTGCTCCGCTTAAATCGGTGACGATGACATTTACCGATATGTGCGGCCATACCGAGCAGCGGCAAGGTGAAATGGTGATTAGCGCGCATGGCGTGGAAGGCAGCCTGATCTACGCGTTTTCAGGGCGCATGCGCGAGTACTTAAATGCGCATGGCAGCGCTACCTTCACGCTTGATCTGGCGCCTGGACGCGACGTTGAACGGGTGTTGGCCGAAGTCAGTCATCCCCGCGGATCACGGTCCGTATCGAGCCACTTGAAGAGCCGCGTCGGCATGACCGGCGTCAAGATCGCCTTGCTGCATGAGGCGCTCAGTAAGGAGCAATTTGCCGATGCCGCCACGCTGGCGGCGACGATCAAGGCCTTGCCGATCACCGTGCGCGGAACCCGGCCTATTGCTGAAGCGATCAGCACCGCCGGCGGCGTGCGCTTTGACAGCCTTGATCAAAACCTTATGCTTACTGCTCTGCCCGGCGTATTTATTGCCGGAGAGATGCTTGACTGGGAAGCGCCGACCGGCGGCTATTTGTTAACCGCCTGTTTTGCCAGCGGGCGTGTTGCAGGGGAGGGCGTATCGGCTTGGTTGCAGAGCGAAGGTAAATCGCTGTCAACATCATAAAATAAACTAAAATACTAACAAAAGAATTACCGGATCAAAGTCTATGTCGAAGAAAAAGGTCGCAAATGTTTTTAACTTTTACCAGGGTAGCGTACAAGGGCGGCTATGAAAACTCCAAAAAGTATTGAACCGCTGGTGCGGGACGGCCTCGTTGATGAGGTGCTTCGTCCGTTAAAGAGCGGTAAAGAGGCGGCTGTCTACGTTGTGCTTTCCGAAGGCGAGATACGCTGCGCTAAAGTCTATAAAGATGTTAACAAACGCGGCTTCCACAAACAGGCCCAATATCAGGAAGGGCGCAAGGTGCGAAACAGCCGTCAGGCGCGCGCGATGGAAAAAAGCAGCCGGTTTGGGCGGCAGCAGCAGGAAGAGGTATGGCAAAATGCCGAAGTGGATGCGTTATACCGTCTCGCCGCCGCCGGGGTGCGCGTTCCGCAGCCTTACAATTTCGTTGAAGGCGTGTTGTTGATGGAGTTGGTTACCGACGAACACGGCAACGCCGCGCCCAGATTAAACGATCTTGAATTGAGCCGCGAGCAAGCGCTTGAATACCACGGCTTGCTGATTAAGGAAGTGGTCAGGATGCTTTGCGCCGGACTTGTGCATGGCGATCTTTCCGAATACAACATACTGGTTGACGGCAACGGCCCGGTCATCATCGATCTGCCTCAAGCGGTCGACGCAGCGGCGAACAATAATGCCGCCAGAATGCTGGAACGCGACGTCGATAACTTGGCCGATTATTTCGGCCGCTTTGCTCCCGAGCTGTTGACTACCGAATACGGCAAAGAGATCTGGAAGCTCTATGAGACAGGCGATTTGACTCCGCAAGTCGAATTGACCGGTCGATTTAAGGCCAGTACCAAAGTGGCCGATGTGCGCAGCATCATGCGGGAAATCAATGATGCGCGAGATGAAGCGATGCAACGGCGTTATGAGCATGAAGATTAAGTTATGAGTGACAAGCAACCGCGAAATCCGCTGCATGGCGTTACCTTGGAAAGGATGCTGACCGAGCTGGTAGCGGATTACGGTTGGGACGGGCTGGGCAGTTTGATCGACATCCGATGCTTTAATAACGATCCGAGCATCAAATCGAGTTTGACGTTTTTAAGGAAGACCGAGTGGGCGAGAAAACAGCTTGAAACGCTGTACCTCGAAAAAAAACAAGGCTGAATCGAGGGAACCTTTTGGCCTTATTCCCGATGCGCCTGACTTGCGTTCGGCGCGATCCACCCGTCGTTTAAAACAAAACCGTCCAGCCGCTAAGCGCTTGTTCTTTGGTATAGCAAACACCGTGGTGTTTAAAGCCTTGAGGATCAAGCAAGGTAATGATTCCGCCGTTGTTGCCAACTGCGCGTCCTGTCCATCGTTGGCAATTTAAGAACACCATAATGGGTTTAAGCGCCATGACGCCTCCTCAAGAAGATATGATTGGGTTTGCCCGTCGATAAAGATCCGTCAATTTCACCCTCGTTTGCAGCTGATTTTGCTACGGCTTTTTGCGCAAAGCTATAAGTAACTGATGTTACGCATTGTCCACGAAAAGCACGAAAGGCACGAAAAAAACATCC
>DAINRH010000175.1:0-941 GCA_036741905.1 Methylobacter sp.
ACGACGATCAGCAGGCTGTTTTTTACCGACAGGAGGTTAGGGTGTGTGGTCATTTTAATTTGAAGGAAAGGGTTAGGGGAGAAGGCTAAAAGGCTAAAAGGCTAAAAACACATCCTTGGTCTTTAGCCCTTTTTCATAATCCGCGCTTTTTCGCGTTGCCAATCCCGGTCTTTTGAAGTAGCGCGCTTGTCGTGCAATTGCTTGCCTTTTGCCAAGCCGATTTCCAGTTTGGCCCTGCCGTTTTTCCAGTACATGGACAACGGAATCAGGGTGTAGCCTTTGCGTTCGACCGAGCCGATCAGTTTGTTAAGTTCGTGGCGGTGCAGCAACAATTTCTTGGCGCGGATAGAATCCGGATTAACATGGGTCGATGCCGATATCAGCGGTGAAATATGCGCGCCGGACAGCCACGCTTCGCCGCGCTTTATCGCCACGTAGCTCTCTTTGAGTTGGATGCGCCCATCTCTCAGGCTTTTAACTTCCCAGCCTTCCAAAACAACCCCGGCTTCGAACCGTTCCTCAATCGAATACTCGAATTTAGCCTGGCGATTAACGGCAATGGTGGCATTTTGCTGCTTGGTGTTTTTCTTGGACTTTTTATCGGCCATAAGTGCGGGTTAGGATTTTTTAAACTGACGTAAAGGAATAATTTTGCTATTTTACCCGATATTGCTGCAAGAGTCAGAAAAGCTCACCGCGAAGGATGTACCGGGGTGATTTTATAATTATAAAGGTTTACAGGCACACTAATGACGGATACAAAAAAATCAATCCACGGCGAATGGTCGTCACGATTCGCATTTATCCTTGCTGCGACAGGTTCCGCAGTCGGCCTGGGCAATATCTGGAAGTTTCCTTATATTACCGGGGAAAATGGCGGCGGGGCGTTCGTCATCGTCTATTTGCTGTGCGTGTTGCTGATCGGCATTCCTATTATGATG
>DAINRH010000175.1:970-8774 GCA_036741905.1 Methylobacter sp.
CGATAAAAACTGGCATTATTTAGGCTGGATGGGCGTTATTGCCGGTTTTTTAATCCTTTCTTATTACAGCGTTATCGCCGGTTGGGCTTCGGCTTATGTGCTTAAGGCCTTTACCGGCAGTTTCTTCGGCGCCGATGCCATAGCGATAAAAGGTCTTTTCGACGATTTTATGGCCAGTCCGGCGCAGTTGATTTTCTGGCATAGCCTGTTCATGTTGGCGACCATGTCGGTTGTGGTTCGCGGCGTCAATACCGGTTTGGAGAAAGCGGTGCGTTTTTTAATGCCGAGCCTGTTTGTGCTGCTGATGTTGTTGGTGGCGTATGCGATGACCTTCGATGACTATTATGACCGGGGCATTAAATTCTTGTTCACGCCTGATTTTAGCAAGCTGACCGCTAACGGCGTATTGACCGCGATGGGACACGCCTTCTTCACCCTGAGTCTGGGCATGGGCGCGATCATGATTTACGGCTCTTATTTGCCGAAAAATGTATCAATTTCCAAAACAGCAATCCTGATTGCCGGTACCGATACCGCGGTTGCGTTATTGGCCGGTATTGCCATTTTTCCGATTGTTTTCGCCGCCGGGCTGGAGCCTGCGGCCGGTCCCGGATTGATCTTTCAAACCTTGCCGGTTGCTTTCGGCAACATGACCGGCGGTTGGTTGTTCGGCATTTTATTTTTTGTAATGCTGGTGTTTGCCGCGCTGTCTTCGTCCATTTCATTGATTGAACCGGCGGTTGCTTGGCTGATTGAAAATAAAAACATGAGCAGGCAACAAGCCTGTGTCTGGTCGGGTTCGATAACTTGGCTGTTGGGATTCGGCACCATTTTTTCATTCAACGTCTGGTCCGAATTCAAGATTTTCGACCGAACCATTTTTCAATTGCTGGATTATTTAACCGCCAATCTGATGCTGCCTATCGGCGGTTTTTGCATCGCGGTGTTCGCCGGTTGGATCATGAAGCAGCAACACACCGAACATGAACTGGACATGCCTGATGCGCGCAGCTATCGAGTGTGGCGTTTTTTGATTTGCTATGTGTCGCCCGCCGCCGTGTTTCTGGTCTTCCTGCATGTGGTCGGGGTTCTTTAAGCATGACCGTTGTTCAAAAAAGCGCTCTGGTCAAATTTTCAGCGCAGCAGATGTTCGATCTGGTCAATGATATTGAAGCCTATCCCGAGTTTTTGCCCTGGTGCAGCGGCAGCCGCATCATCAAGCGCGAAGGCGATATTGTCGAAGCCGAACTGTTGATTGCCAAAGGCGGCTTTAAAAAATCCTTCTCGACCCGGAACAAGATTGAGCAAGGCCGCAGTATGACGCTGTCGCTGTTGAACGGCCCGTTTTCTTCTTTGGAAGGACGGTGGGAATTTATTCCGTTACGTGACGATGCCAGTAAGATTTCCCTGGATCTGGAGTTTGAAATGTCGGGCAAGCTGGCAAGTTTGGCCTTCGGCGCAGTCTTCAACCAGATCTGCAACACCATGGTGAGTTCATTTACCGCACGGGCCAAAGCCGTTTATGGTTAATGTCGAAGTGGCCTACGCCAAGCCCGAACAACAGGTGATCATCACTGTAGCGATGGAAGAAGGCTCGACCGTTGACGCGGCGATAAAAGCCTCAGGATTGCTGGAGCTTTTTCCCGAGCTTGTCTTGGCTGAGCTTCAGGCAGGCATTTTTGGCGTCACCTGCAAATTGGATCAGCCTGTCAAAGAGGGCGATAGGATAGAAATCTATCGGCCTTTGGTTCATGATCCTAAAGAGGCCAGGCGGCAGCGGGCTTTGAAGGGTTTTTGACGCTATACCCATAATGTTTTTCGCGGGCTAATCGGCGCAATCCCGTTACGCCGGCCCAATCGCTATTTCACTATCGGTCAGATAACAGCCCGGATCTTCAGCCCAGAAATTTCCTGTGGTTTGCGCGGCCCTGACGCGGGTGTTGCCGTTGCAGATTTCTTGATAATGGCACGTTGCACAGCGTCCTTCGAGCGGTCTGGGCTGTTGCTTAAGACCCGCCATCAATGGATCGCCGGTATCCAGCCATATTTCCGAAAACGGCCGATCTTTGACATTGCCCAGATCGTAATGCCACCAGAAGGTGTCGGGATGGACATTGCCCAGGTTGTCGATATTGGCGACATTGACGCCTGAGGCGTTGCCGCCCCATTGTTCCAGCTTGGCTTTGATGTGGCCGACTTTATCCGGGAAATGCCGGGCCACCCAGTGTAAAAAATAAACCGCGTCGGCATCATTATTGCCGGTCACGAATTCCCGGTCTTTGCCTTCCTTGAGCCACTGATAACTGGTTTCAAACAGCAAATCCATCGCGGTTCGGGTCATTGCAAAATGGGCGTCGTCCTTGCGGTTTTTATTGCCGCGGCCGCCGTAATTCAAATGCGATAAATAGAATTTGTCGATATTGTGTTCATCCATCAACTGCAACAAGGCCGGAAAATCCTGCGCGTTATCCTGTGTCAACGTAAAACGCAGGCCGACTTTGATGCCTTTTTCCAGGCACAGGCGGATGCCGTGCAGGGCTTGGTCGAATGAGCCTTTTACTCGCCGGAATTGGTCGTGGGTATCTTTAATGCCGTCCAGGCTGACGCCGATATACTGATAATTAATGGCGGCGATTTCGTCGATATTATCCGCAGAAATTTTGGTGCCGTTGCTGGATAGCGCGACATAAAAGCCCATGTCCTTGGCGCGCCGGGAAATGTTGAAGATGTCGGGATGCAGCAACGGTTCGCCGCCGGATAAAATCAACACTGGCACTTTAAAAGCTTTTAGGTCGTCCATGACCGTATAGATTTCCGGCGTACTCAATTCGTTGGGGAAATTGATGTCGGCGGATGTCGTGTAGCAGTGTTTGCAGGTGAGGTTGCAGCGGCGGATCAGGTTCCAGATAACTACCGGAGCCGCCGGTTTGCGCGGGGGTTTTAACGGTGTTGGGTCTATCAGTTCCCGCATGGTTTGAGTTAATCTGAACATATTTAAGATGCCTAAGGGGCGAGTTTATGGTTCGAAGCAACGGTTGATGATGACTTATTTAGCCAGTGCGACGGGAAAATTCGGATGCGCGGGATTGACAATCAATTGTTCTCGTAAAGGATCGACTAACAAGTCCATTGCTTCTAAAGGCAATACACCCATCAATGCTTCATCCCCCAGCACCAGTGCCTCGGTGATATACGAGCGATTGCCGAAGATAATTTCAATCGGAGCAATACGCGGCACTTTAAGTTGTCGTCCATCGGCAAGCGTTACGATATGCCGGGTAACCTCCGAGGTATCGAATCCCAGCTGCACCGCGATTTCTTCGGTCACGCACATGAAAGTTGCGCCGGTGTCTACCAAGGCGCGTATGGTTACGCTCTGCTTGCTGAATAGATTGGTGAGTTTTAACTCTGCGTAAGTGGTTCCCATCATGTGGCTCCGATTGCGGATTTACGGTTAAAAAATTTCGATCTGTACGATTAGAATAAATCAGTCCACGAAAAACATGAAAATTTCAGCTTTATTTCAGCAAGTAGGGCGGCGGGGGGTTCAACCCCGCTCCTGACGTTTCTGCGATGCCTAATTCTACTTTGTCAGATTTCATGGTTGCACGATTCAAGGTCGTCATTCCGGCAGATTGCCGGACCCGTTAGAGCGCGTAGCGAATCCAGGCTTCATGGATGGATTAGAGCTTGCCATCCATGGCGCTGGATACCCGCTTCCCGGCGGGTATGACGAGCTTACGTATAATCTGACAAAGTAGAACTAAGCAAAGTGGTTATGCTTAATTAGCGCAAAACGTTCCGGACGGGGCGACATGCCCCGTCCGGATTGCTAGGATTTTTTGCTGCTCCTGAAGCCGGTTTTTTTTAAAATTTTTGTGCTGTATAAAACATCGCAGCCAAGATTATAGTCGCCGAGCAGATCGGAAATCTGCTGAATCTGTGTATCGACGGCTTCCTGACTTTTGCCATGCACCATCGCAAACAGGTTATATGGCCATTTGGGAAGATGTCTGGGACGATGATAACAATGGCTGACGAATTCGAGTTGTCCGACTTTTTGCCCCAGTTCGTCGATGACTTCATCGGGAACATTCCAAACGGTCATGCCGTTAAAGCGATAGCCCAGTTTATAGTGGTTGGGTACCGCGCCTATCCGGCGAATGATGCCGCTGTTGTGCATGGCTGACAATCGCATCATAACATCACCTGCGGTCAGCCCAAGTTGTTCGGCGATAGTTTGATAAGGCTGGGGCGTTAACGGTAAACCGGCTTGGGTTGCCTGGATAATTTTACGGTCTGTTTCATCCAGCATGCTCAGGCGTCCAGTTTCAGGTTGACAAAATACTCTTGGTTTTTCGGCATGTTGTAGACGGTTAGTCCGGTTTGTCGTTCTATTGCGTTGATGGTTTGCCGGACCTGTTCGGGCGTTTCGGTGGCGATCACAAACCACATATTCAATTCATGGTTGCGTGCATAGTTATGGGCGACTTCAGGAAAACTGTTGATGATTTCGGTGATTTCATCGAAGCGATCTATTGGCGCTTTAACGGCCGCCAGGGTCAATGCGCCGCCCATTTGTTCGGCATTATATAAGGGGCCGAAGCGGGTGAGGGCGCCGTTATCTAACAGTGTTTTTAGCCGTTCTATCAGTTCCAGTTCGTTAAGACCCAGTTGGGCGGCGACTTGTCGATAAGGCGCGTCGCAGATCGGAAAGCCGTCTTGCAGGGCGTTAATAATGCGTTTGTCTATTTCATCCATCGGCTAAAGCGGGGCTAGGGTTTTGATAAAGGGCGCCGCGCTGTTTGAAACAGCGGTTGCTGAACAGGATTTCTTTGTCGAAAGCGCTTAAGCCGCAAGCGTCAACGAGTTGCTCCAGTTGCTTTAATACGGTGGCCTTGTCTTTGCCGTGTATCATACAATACAGGTTATACGGCCATTCCGGTTGCTTCGGGCGCTGATAGCAAAGCGTCACAAACGAAAACCGGCTGATATGTCCGCCCAGTTGTTTGATAAGGTTGTCCGGCACATTCCAGACGATCATCGCATTGGCGCGGTAGCCCAATTGCCGGTGTTTGACGATAACGCCCATGCGTTTAATCAAGCCTTGCTGTTTAAGCCGGGTTAAGCGCTCGATTACTTCGGTTTCGGGCATATCGCAAAGCCTTCCGATTTCCAAGTAGGGTCTGGAACAAACCGGCAGGCCCAGTTGAATATGCTCAATCAGTTGTCGGTCACGCGCATCAAGCATTATTTAGGTCCAGTTTAAAGCCCAAATCAATGAAAAAATCATCCAGCATCGGTAGTCGCATGGCCGGGTAAGATGTTTCCTGTTCTATTGAATCGATCACGGCGCGTAAGTGCTCGGCATCGGAAGCAATGACCACAAACCAAAGGTTAAACCGGTGTTCGCGTTCGTAATTATGATTGACTTCGGGATGAGCGCTGATCTTATCGGCAACGGCCTGGAGCTGCTGTTCGGGCACTGACATCGCGACCAGGGCGCTGACGCCGATATGATTGGGCGGAATAACCGGGCCGATGCGGCTGATAAAGTTGTTATCGCATAGCTCGGTAAATGCCGATAAAACCTCGGCTTCGGTCACGCCTAGCTGGTCGGCGATGTCCCGATAAGGGCGGGCCGATAGCGGGAAGTCGTGCTGGTAATCGTTGAGCAGCTGTTTGTGGAGGGTTGTCAGCATAGAAAATTAATGTAGGAGCGGGCCATGCCCGTGATGAAAGGGCTAAGATTTTGCATTTCTGAGCAATATCGCGGGCGCGGCCCGCTCCTACCGTGGCATTGCCACAACACATGGGAACGGGTTTTTCTTCTTGGCGAGTGTAATACGTTCACTGTTTTATAAATCATAAACCGATTTTATGCGCACGCGAGCTAAAGAAAATACCGTTGGGTTTGTTGGCCGGCAGGCGGGTTATTTCCTGTAGGGTGTCCGTATCGTAAACCACCAGTTGGTTATCGTCTCTTAGCGCAACCCAGACTTGTTCGCCGCGCGGGGTGAATTCCATGTGCAGAACGCCTTTTCCGGGCGACAAGGTTTTGAGCAAGGACAGGTCTTTGACATCGATAACCTGTACTTGATTATTATCGGGGAAGGCAAAATTAACCCAGACGTGTCGTGCATCGGGTCTTGCCATCACAAAGACCGGTTGTCCGACGACCGCTATGGTGTCATGCAGTTTCCAGGTATTTTTGTCGATGACCAGAACCTTATGTTGGCCTACTGCGGGTGCAAACACGTAGTCACCGGCTACAGCCCAACCTTCAAGATGCGGCATTTTATAAACGGGCAGTTTTTCGTCGTCTTTGCCGTAGTCGGGCAATATGTGTTTGACTCCGGCATCAAGATTCCATAAATCCAGCAACGCCAGTCCGGGTTCGCCGAACAAACCGGCTATATAGTAGTGCCCATCCGGCGACATTAATGCGTCGTAAGGTTGTTTGCCGATATTTGGGAATTTTTTGATAACAGGTGCTTTGGGATTTTTAAAGTCAGCCATCCAGATTTCACCGGCATCGAACAGACTGAATACGAAGCGCTGTCCGGGCGCGTCAACCAAACCCACTACTTTAGAGCGCAGCCCCTCGCCGTAGTCGGAAGGAATGTCGGCAACCAGTTCCAGCGTGTCGGATGAAAAAACTTTAACGCCGCCCGGCGTGTAGTTGGAAACGGCGATTAATTTGCCGTCCTGGGAAATCGCCCCGCCGATGCTGTTGCCGGCCTGGATGATGCGCTTGTCGATGGCGTCCTTGAGCATATCGATTTTGGTTAAGCCCCCGTCCCTACCGAACACATAGGCGTAACGCTGATCGCGGGAGAAAACCACGGAAGCGTGGGACAAATCGCCCAGCTTTTCGATCTTGGCTAAGCGTTTATGCTCGGTGGTATTGACGATCAGCGCATTGCCGTCTTCCCGTTCGATGACGATGCTCAGGTCGCCGGTGGCGCGTAGGTCTGCAAAGGCGTTGAAGGAGAATAATAAGGCTAGAAAGGGGAGTAGTTTGGTCATAGCTTTGTGTATTAACGATAGATGTCTTTTCGATGCCCGACTTCGACAACTATAATAATCAGTTCTTCATTTTTTAAATGGCAGATCAAGCGGTAATCGCCAACTCTATATCGCCAGTAACCGGCGTATTGCCCTTGTAGCGCTTTTCCCAGCTGTTTCGGATCAGCAGTGTCCGCAAGTCGTTTTCGTAAAAATGAAGCAATCCTTTTTTGAGCGGTCTTATCAAGCTTCTTTAAATCTTGTTTTGCGCTATCTAAAATTTTAATCGTCCAAGCCAAGTTCTTTCACCACATCATCAAAATCATGAATAGATTCTTTGCCGTCCAGATAGTTTTTATAAGCATTATCTGCCTTCGTTATCGCTTGTTCTTCCGCTAAATAGTCAAGTAAGGCATTTTTAATGATTGTGTCAGGCGACAGTCCTTGTCTAGTGGCTACATGGTTTAAGGCTTGTTCAGTGGGGTGGTCTAATTGTATGGTGTGCATAAAGATTATCCTGGATAAAAGTAACAACTAATTTGGTAAGGAATGTAGGGTACGCTACGCGTACCTTTCGGCAATCAATGGTACGCACAGCGTACCCTACATGACTTCCTGTTTCAGTGTGTAGAATGACCTCTCCATGTGGCTCAATACGCTACGTTATTGCGTCTTAAGTGTTAAGCAAACGTAACAAAGAAGTCACGAAGCGCATCGGCAATGTCACGACGATTCAAAACAGGGCGGATTCAACTCCGAAGTGCAATCCTAGTAATCATGCGGCGTCCCTCTCTTT
>DAINRH010000176.1:0-8724 GCA_036741905.1 Methylobacter sp.
AATCAAACGCATCATCAGGGTTACGGGAACAAGCAATGACATGCCAGTCCTGTTCGGCGTATTGACGGCAAAACTCCAGACCCAAACCACGATTAGAGCCGGTAATTAACACTGTAGCCATTTTATTTCTCCCATAAAAAAACCTCCTGCATCAGTAGATGCAGGAGGTTTCTTATACTACTTAAAAACGGATGTCGCGCAATAGGTAAAAAATCTCACCTCGAAGAAAAACAAGCTTGGCGTTCTTCGCGGTTGTTATAACTTACGCAATACCGGTTAAAAGATTAAGCTGAAAAGTTTTTTGCAGCAAAATCCCAGTTAACCAATGCCCAAAATGCTTCCAGATAAGCCGGACGCGCATTACGGTAATCGATGTAGTAAGCGTGTTCCCAAACATCGCAAGTCAACAAAGGCTTTTGACCTGTCGTTAACGGGCAAGCTGCATTGCTGGTACTAACCAACGCCAAGCTACCGTCGGCATTTTGTACCAACCAAGCCCAGCCTGAACCGAATGTGGTGACCGCGCATTTGGTAAATTCTTCTTTGAATTTTGCAAATGAACCGAAAGTTGCGTTGATCGCATCGGCTAAAGCGCCGCTAGGTTCGCCGCCCGCATTGGGCGCCAAGCTGTTCCAGTAAAAAGTGTGGTTCCAGACTTGCGCAGCATTATTAAAAATACCGCCGGAAGATTTCATGATGATTTCTTCGAGCGACAAACCTTCAAATTCAGTTCCTGGAACCAGGTTATTCAGGTTTGTTACATAAGTTTGATGATGCTTGCCATAGTGATACTCCAAAGTTTCTTCAGAAATATGAGGCGTCAATCTATTTTTAGCATAAGGTAAGGCAGGAAGTTCGAAAGCCATGAGATTCTCCTAAATCAAAGTTGTCATAAGGTGTTGAGTGCAAACAGCCGGTAATAAAAAAATACCAAGTGTTTTAATAAACAATTACTTTAGCATTGCTCGCCAATTAAATAAAGCGGTAGCACAAGCGGAAAAACGACAAATTCTTAAAATTGCTTAAGCTGACTCCCCTGTATTGCCCGCTCAAGATGTCAATCTTAAGTTTACCTGATTATAAAGATGCTTCAGCTAACGCAAAAAACGCCGTCATTCCGGCATGGATGCCGGAATCTAAAGCCAGGGAGGGTGACTATTCATGGCACCCGTATCCGATTTAGGCATTATGCCAAGTCATCCATTCACATCCATGTGACTGGATACCGGCATCCATGCCAGTATGACGGCGCTAGCTGAAGCATCGGGCTAATCGTCCGGCTGCATGACACAAGATTCCCAACAGTCGTATCGCTACCGTTTCAACTTCCGACTAAAATATTAACGTATTCGCCAACTTGACCGCTGGGATGCCCTCTTTCACGACAGAAGTATTGGCTAGTAAAACAGGCGCCGAGTAATTAATATTGGACGCTGTTTTACACCAAGTCCAGCTCAGGTATAATAAAAAGCAATCCGAATGATTACCCACCCCATACCATGATCGACATCGGCAAATTCAATATCCCTTGGCTTTCCCGCACTATCGTTAAGTTAAAGACTAACCATTCGCCCTGAGATTCGAAAGGCGAAAGACGGGGGTCCTGAGGCGATTTAACTTAGCCTGTCAGACACAATTTACTTGGACGTTTTGGAACGAAAACAATGAAATTACTGCAACTAGTCACCGTGATGGATCAGGCGCAACAGCTTGAAAATCAGGGTGAAATTATTGCTGCTGTTGAGCTCTACCAAGAATGGTTGTCTGCTGCAAACAGTGACGATGCTCACTTGCGCCATGTAGCGTTTTATAACATGGGCCGTTTGCTGCGATTGCTGGGCCAGTTGGCACAATCTATTAGCGCTTATGAAGCCGCATTGCAACTCAAGCCCGATTTTTACCAGGCCGCAGTAAATTTAGGTTTAGCGCACGAGGCCATAGGCTGCACCGAAAAAGCGCTTGATGTTTGGCAACGAGCACTACAATCTGTCGAGGCGCAAACCCTTTTATTGAATCATAGCGGCCGTGTTCATGAGAACGCGCGACATTACGATCAAGCGCAAGCGATGTTAAAGCATAGTCTGACGGTCAATCCTGAGCAACCCGACGTCATTCAGCACTATCTCCATATTCGACAAAAAATGTGTCAATGGCCTATTCTTGAAGCAGTCGCCGGTATTTCCGAACAGAGGCTGCTTGAGAACTGCGGTCCATTGGGCATATTGGCTCTCTCCGATGATCCAGCTGTGCAGTTAAATGTCATCTCTTCCTGGGTCAATCGTAAAATTCCAAGAAATTTGCCACGTTTATCGCCTGTAAACGGCTACAGCCACGATAAGATTCGCATTGGGTATCTGTCAGGCGATTTTTGCTGGCACGCCGTATCGATTCTGACTGTCGAGCTGTTCGAGCTGCATGATCGACAGCGCTTCGAGATTTATGCCATTGATTACAGCGTAGACGACAAGGGCGCTCTCAGGCAGCGAGTGTTGCAGGCAATGGATCATCATGTACCGATTCATGGCTTGCTCGATCAACAGGCTGCGCAGGCGATACGAGACCTTGAAATCGATGTGCTGATCGATCTCACCGGCTTGACATCGGGTGCGCGAGTTGCCATTTTGGCGCATAAACCTGCCCCGATACAGGTCTCCTACTTGGGTTTTGTTGGAACACTGGGCATGCCGGAAATCGACTATATTCTGGCCGATCGATTTGTCTTTCCAGAGGCGTTGGCGCAACACTTTGTCGAGCAACCTTTATACCTCCCGGATGTCTATCAGGTAAACGATACCCAGCGCGTGATTGGAGAAACGCCAAGCCGGGCAGCCTGCGGCTTGCCGGACGACGGTTTTATCTACTGCTCCTTCAATGGCAGTTACAAAATCAGTCCCGACGTCTTTGCCATCTGGATGCGCATACTTGACCGCGTTCCCAACAGTGTTTTGTGGCTGGTCGCGGACAATGAAATAGCGAAAACCAATCTGTGTAACGAAGCGCAAAAACGCGGAGTCGATCCTGAACGTTTGATCTTTGCGCAAAAAGTTGTACCCATGGCATATCTCGCGCGTTATAGACTGGCGGATTTGCTGCTCGACACTAGCCCCTATAATGCCGGAACGACTGCCAGCGATGCTCTTTGGGCGGATTTGCCGGTATTGACCTGCCCCGGCAGCTCCTTCGCTTCCCGCATGGCCGGGAGTTTGTTGAACGCAGTGGGATTATCCGAGCTCATCATGCCGAATTGGCATGCCTATGAAGAGAGGGCCGTACTGCTTGGGCAACAGCCACAACAAATCGCCTATTATAAAAACTATCTGCGCAACCATAAGCTTGAAACGCCCTTGTTCGATTCCAAACGCTTCGTTCGCGGTCTGGAGCAGGCGTTATTGGGCATTTGCGCTCAGGATGGCGCTTCGTCCGAGCATGAGGCTTATCCGATTATTGAGATCGTCAGCGCTACCCTGAAGACCGAAGATGATTTTTGGAATCGATCCCCATTGGGTTTATCTTTGCAACGCTTGCAGCAAGACAAGCGTTTGCGCCCGCGTATCACCTATCAAAACCGACTCGGCTTGCCGGAGATTTACAATCGCCGCGTTCTCGCCGACGATGCCGCCGATTTTTTGGTGTTTGTGCATGACGATGTTTGGATTGACGATTTCTTTCTGGCGGACCGGGTCATAGAAGGTTTGCAATGTTACGATGTCATCGGCGTGGCCGGCAATAAACAAAGGCAGCCGTACCAACCTAGCTGGGCATTCGTACAAAGTGATGGGAAACTTAAAATCGATAACCAGGAAAATTTTAGCGGTTCCGTGGCGCACGGAACCGAGGCTTTTGGGCAGATCAACATCTATGGTTCCGCTCCGGCGGGATGCGAATTGCTGGATGGATTATTCTTGGCCGCATCGAAGCGTATGCTACGACAACACGGTGTATTGTTCGATCAGCGTTTCAACTTTCATTTTTACGATCTGGATTTTTGCCGTAACGCGACGAAATTCGGCTTAAAAATAGGGACATGGCCGATTTGTCTCACGCATCAGAGCGGTGGCGCTTTTGCAACGCAGGACTGGGAAAATGGCCGAATCCTATATTTCGGCAAATGGGGATCTTAGGATTTGGTTAAAAATAACTTCCCGAAATCACTGTCTTCGGTCATCAAGCCGTTCGTGCTGAGCCTGTCGAAGCATGATCGGCTTGACGCGGGAGGCAGAAATTTTTCCGTACACCCTTCGACAAGCTCAGGGCGAACGGAAAAATTTTACTCGATCCATATCGGGAAGTTATTAATGACCGTATCCTTAGATGGGAGCTTGCCGCAGCGCGATGATAGCGGCGAGGATCAAAAACGAACAATGAACCGACTCAACATGTATCGATTATGAATAAAATGAAGGCTTTTCTCTATCACATTGCTTATTCTACCGAGACGTTAGATGCCATCGAAGATGGATATTTGCTGCTCGACAACACCGAAAACGAACGGCCGGACTGGTATGAGTACTGGCCGATACGCAAGTTTTTTCAACAGTCTCCTACTCTCGATGAATCCGCCTATTACGGTTTCTTTTCTCCACGTTTTCGGGATAAGACTCGCCTGTCTTACAGCGATGTGGTGGCGTTTATCGAATCATGTGACGACTGGACGGATGTTTTCCTTTTCAGTCCTCAGCCGGACATTGGCGCTTTTTTTCAGAACGTGTTCGAAGGTAGCGATACCGCCGATCCGGGGGCTCTGGCGACTTGCCAGCAGTTTTTCGACCGGGTTGGTTTCGATGTCGATTTGAAGACGTTAGTCATGGACTCTCGCAACATTGTTTTCAGTAACTATTTCGCCGCCAAACCGCGCTTTTGGCGTGCTTGGCTGGAGCTTACCGAAAAACTTTTCGCGATAGCCGAGCAACAAGGTAATGAGGATGAATTAACGCAACAGCTATCCCATAAAACCGCTTATCCCGGCGCGGTAGCGCGCAAAGTGTTTGTAGTCGAAGGGATCGCTTCGTTACTGCTGAGCCAAAATACCTGGAAAACCGAAATTTGTAATCCCTTTATCATGAATTGGTCCAACCAAATGGGTCAATTCAAGCAGCAGGCGATTATCGCCGATGCGCTGAAAATCGCGATGACTCAACAAGGATTTCCGGAATATACCGCCGCTTACAATCAAATTCGTCAACAAGTATTCCCGAAAACGTCCATCCACAAGCCCCAAGAGGCCATTATGAAACAAACGCCCGCACATGACTTATTCAACGATTCGATATTGGCCATGCTGGTTCCCAACCTGGAAAAGGTGGTGGAAGTTGGTTGCATGCGTGGAACCCTGGCCAAAGAATATCTAAAAACCAACCCTAATTGCCAATGGACCGGCATCGACATTGACGAAGAGAACATTCAAATTGCCAATCAGGAATGTACGCAAGCGTTTTGCGCCGATATTGAAAGAATGAGCGATGCGGAATTAGATGCCTTGTTTCCCGCCAATGTCTGGGTTTTTGGCGATGTGCTTGAACATTTGCGTGACCCTTGGCAGTTACTGCGAAAACTCAAGTCTCGAATGGAGCCAGGCAATCAGGTAATCGCTTGCATACCCAATGCGCAACATTGGAGTTTTCAAGCCCGGCTCAATATCGGCGAATTTAAATACGAAGATAGCGGATTATTCGACCGAACCCATTTGCGTTTTTTTACCCGCAAGACCATTTTCGAAATGTTCGAAACAACCGGTTTTCACATTGACACGGCCATATCCAGGATTTTCAATTTTCCGGGGGTGGATGCGGATAAATATATGCCGCATATCCGGGGAATGGCGATTGCAAGCGGCGCTGATCCCGAGCAGGCTGCGAAGGATGCTATGGCCTTCCAATATGTAATCCGAGCCGTGGCGCTATGAAAGAACAAATGAACGGGAAATCAACGCTCAATTTAACTCGGCAATCAAACGCTTGAAATGCTGCTCAAGGTTATACGCAAAACGCGGCGTGTCGAACAATACGCCGCTGCTTCTGATGTTTTTCAAATGCTCCCGGAGCCGTAAGCATTGCTCCGGGGATTGAGCCAACGCCACAGCTTTGTCCTCGTAGTCGTGCAGGTTATAAGTAATCAATTCGGGCAAGCCTGCCGCTGTCAGCAAAGCGCCAGCCATTCTGGACGCGAAGGAGCATCCGCTTCTGGTCAGCACCGGCAAGCCCATCCACAAAGCATCATTGGCGGTAGTGCCGGCATTGAACGGAAAGGAGTCGAGAAACAAATCGGCTACCGCAAAGCGAGCTAAATAGTGTTCAGGGTCAACTCTGGACGCGAAAACAAGTCGGTCAGAATCTATGCCGCGAGTTTTAGCTTCATTTATCAAATTCGTTTCGGCCCAGGGATTGTCGGCGAGCAGCCACAGCACACTGCCGGGAACACGGCGCAGGATATTCATCCACACACTGAAAACGTCGGGAGTGTACTTGTAGTTGTTATTAAACGAACAAAATACAAAGCCTTCCTCCGGCAGGTGACAATTTTCCCGACTAGGAATAGGGCCGCATTGCCGTCGACGATCGCTCACCTGGTATACATCGGGCATATACAGCGGTTTTTCAGAATAATAATGGGCGTGTTCCTCCGGGATCAGAAAACGGTCGGCAATGACGTAATCGATTGAAGGCAACCCTGTGGTTGCCGGCAAACCTAGGTAGGTGATCTGAATCGGCGCTGGACGATAAGCCATCAGATTGGCGCGAGCTCCCAGAGTTTGGCCTTGCAGATCGACAAGAATGTCGATTTCCTGCTCCAGGATTAGTCGAGCTGCGGCTTCGTCGCTTAGGCTGTCGATACGCTCGAAGTGATCCATCGCATCGATTATCCGTTGGCGTAGCGGCGAATGGCCTTGTTGAGTCCAACAATAGCCATAAATTTCGAAATTTTCCCTATCATGCAACTCAAACAGTTCGGCGGTCAACATGGCTACCGGGTGCAAACAAAAATCGGATGAGCAATAGCCTATACGTATTTTCTTGTGCCCATACGCTTTTGCCGGAGCGAGCTTTGGAACATTCGAATTGATCTTGTTTTTTACGTAATTACGCGCAGCCGTAAGTTGTTGCTCCGGATCGTCCGACAGACTGAGCATCGCTAGAGCCGAAGTCGACTGACGCATCAACTCCGAATTGACACTTGATATAGATCCATAGACGGGCCAGATGCATTGCTTTTCTCGTAAATAAACCCAATGATGGATTACGTCCGGCTGATTGGGGTTGATTGCCAGGCTTCTCGCCAAATAATCCAGTGCGCCGGCATATTGTTTCCGGGTTTCGAGGATGCGGCCAAGGTTGTTGAGGGCTAACAGTAATATCTGACGGTATTCCGCGATAGTAGGGGTAACATTGTCATCGATCCAGCGCCATTGAGCGATCGCATCCTCGGCCTGACCAAGACGCTCGTAAGTCAAGCCAAGATTAAAGTGCGGCTGCACAAATGAAGGCGCCAATTGAATGGCTTGGGTATATACCTCTTTCGCCCCAGGGAAATCCCCTAAATTGAAAAGCACTGTGCCTAAATTGAAACACACCAGATGGTTATACGGGGATTGGTTACGTCGTAACCATGTTTGGTAAAGTACTGCGGCGAGCGGTGACTCACCAACTGCTTGCAGTTCGTTCGCATAATTAATCAGTTGACCGAAGTCGAGCTCTCCTTGCCAAGCATGCAGTAATGCAGAGGTGAAATCAGCTTTAATAGACGACACGATAATTCCCTTAGGGAAGATTGCGCACATTGAATGTTGCTTGGAAATGATGCACATAAAGTCTCCAGCGGTGTGTGCATTGCACCGCTGGAGACGACGCTACGGGAACTTTAAGCGCTGTGCCTAGAACGTTAGATACTGAATTTGATCCGTTGACAGCGAGCCGATCTGATCCGATGTCAGCGAGTGAACCTGGCTCGTAGTCAAACTACTGATCTGGTCGGTACTCAATGCCTGGACTTGATCGGTTGTTAAAGATGCTATCTGCGAGGTCGTCATTGTGGAGATTTGCGTCGTGCTTAGACCGCTCTGAACTTGATCGGTGGTCAAAGAGGCGACCTGAGCCGTTGTCAAGGATGCCAGATCGCTTGTTTCCATTGCACCAATTTGATCGGTCGACAGCGCGGCTAGATCAGCCGTTTCCAAATACTGGACCTGTGCAGTGGTTAGCGCCACGATCTGGTCGGTGCTCAAGGCCTGGACTTGATCTGTAGTCAATGCGGCAACTTGGGTATAGCGCATCGCAGCAATTTGCGCCGTCCTAAGGCCACTTTGGACTTGATCGGTGGTCAAAGCTGCGACCTGCGAGGTCGTTAAGGCTGCCAGATCACGAGTCTCCATAGCGCCGATTTGATCGGTCGACAAGGATGTTAATTGATCCGTGGTCAAAGCTTCGGTCTGCGCGGTGGTCAGCGCCACGATCTGATCGGTGCTCAGGGCCTGGACTTGATCGGTGGTAAACGCGGCAACTTGAGTATAACGCATCGCAGCGACTTGCGACGTACTGAGGCCGCTTTGGACTTGATCGGTGGTCAACGCAGATACTTGCGCGGTCGTTAAGGATGCCAGATCGCGGGTTTCCATCGCGCCGATTTGGTCGGTCGACAAGGCGGCCAATTGATCGGTAGTCAACGCCTCAACCTGCGCGGTGGTCAGCGCCACGACCTGATCGGTGCTTAGGGCTTGGATTTGGTCGGTGG
>DAINRH010000177.1:0-8553 GCA_036741905.1 Methylobacter sp.
ATCAATAACCGCAGTCACACAACCTAAGACCGCGGTGGCGGTAGCCATCGGAGTGGATGAAATGCGTCGGATACATTGCAGGTAGCTCAAAGCCGAGTGAGGTGCATTTTCGGGGTCACCATCGCTGCTCACTCGTCCAGCTTCGAAAGCTCTCTATTTTAACCTAAAAACTTTGTAAAAACATAGAAAACCCATGCGTTGTGTTGAGGGCGCATTAAAATAGCTGAATCTATTTAGTCATTTGACGTCGGTATATTGAATTAAGTATGCGCCTTGAGCCTTGGCGATACGGACCTCGCTTTATTCGGCGGCAAGGCGATATTATTTTTTATAGATAATGTCATGAGATAAAAACAGTCGGTTCCGGCGGTCGCGTTCGTTCGAAAGCCGCGATTGAAGACATGCCGCGTAAAAGCGCTATGAATAGAGATTCAGCACTATATAATTGAACTGAAATGTCGTAAAAACAGCTACATTTACTGATATGCTATTGTAAAAAATTCGATTGAAAGCAGGAGATTCAGATTATGATTGTCGCTGACATTATGACCGCTAATCCGGTTACGGTTAACATGGATACCGAGTTATTTGAGATTAAGGAGATCTTCGATCACGTCTATTTTCATCATCTGCTGGTTGAGAATGAAGCGGACAAAACGATTGCCGGCGTTATTTCGGACCGTGATTTATTGAGTGCTTTAAGTCCTTATATTCATACGGCTTCCGAAACATTACGCGATATAGAAACATTACAAAAACGTGCTCATCAAATTATGTCACGCCAGATCGATACCGTGACGCCCTCAACCGATTGCAACATTGCGGTCCAAAAAATGTTGGATGCGGATATATCCTGTCTGCCTGTCGTCGGCAATGACAAGGTTATTCTAGGTATCGTTACCTGGAAAGATTTCTTAACAAACTATTTAAAACAACAATCGCCGAAAAACTATAAGCATCTTGTCATGAAACATGATTAGCGTAATGACCGGAACCCATAACGGCAGTAAAAAATTGCGTTTTGACTCGTTTTGTCAGCGTTTAAGGTTAAAGGTATTACGGGTAAAAAAATAAATGACAGTGACGAACGATCCTTTAAGTCTCAATTTAATAGACATGAGCATGGAAGTAGTACCCCCCAAAATTATAGCGGAACCCCTTACCCTTCATGGTTGGACGCATGTGCTGTGCAATGAAGAGATGCCGATATTTTCCAATACAGCGCTGAGTATTAATGACATTTTGAGCGATGACAGGAAAGGCGCTATGGAATTGGCCTCTGTTATTTTGCAGGACCCGAATCTGACGGTTAAGTTATTAAAAATCAGCAATACGCCTCATTACAATCCTTCGCGTCAGAAAATGGTGACGGTATCGCGGGCTATTATCATGATCGGTTCCGATGTTATTCGTGAATTAACGCTGGTTTGTTCCTTTTTTGAATCCATTCTGTCGGCGGTCAACAAACAGCAGGCCAGCCAAGAAATAGCCCAGGCTATTCATGCGGCGGTACATGCCAAGTCCATAGCGATTGAGGTCAACGATAAATCGCCGGAAGAGGTTTTTATTGCCACGTTGCTTAATCATATCGGCTGTATTTCTTTTTGGTGCTTTTGCGGCGAACAGGGAGAGCAAATTCAAGACCTGATCAATAAAGGAAAATACACTGGCGAAGAGGCGGAGAAAAAAGTGCTGGGCTTTACATTGACCGAGCTGGGCGCTTCTTTAAGTAAGTCTTGGAAATTAGGCAGTTTGGTTGAAGAATCGATCAAGCCGAAGATATTAAATAAAAATCCCAGAGTTGACTTGGTTCACTTGGGTTATGAAATCACTGAAGCCTTAAAAGAGGGGGTCTATTCAGAAAAATATGCGCTTTGTGTCAGGAAAATTGAAGCGCTTACCAGGCAATCCAAAAAAGCTATCAATGAAAAGATTCAAAGTAACACCGGTATTGCGTCCGATATTGCCTGTCAATTTGGAGCCACTGATGCCGCTTTGCTGCTGCAAAGCCGTCTAAATCAAGTCATCGTCATGGACGAGCCTGCTCCGGTTATTGATAAAACACAATTGCAACTTCAGATTTCACAGGATATAGCGTCCATAATAAGCGACCAGTTTGATATTAATCTGTTACTGGAAACGGTGCTTGAGGGAATTCATCGCGGTATCGGTATGGATCGAACTATCTTGTCTCTATTGTCTCCCGATAAACAGTCCCTTAAAGAAAGGCTGTCTTTGGGTTGGCGTAAAGATACCTATGAGCACAAGGTTATGTTCAATATCTCGGAAACGCCGGCCAATCTTTTTTTTCATGCCCTGTCCGGTAGCCGCGCTTTCTGGGCTAAGCCATTGGATAATAGCAAGCTGTATGCGCTGGGGGATATTAATGTGGTCGGCAAAAACGAATGTTTTATGATGCCGATTTTTTCCAACAAAATACCGATCGGTCTAATTTATACCGATCGCGGAATCTGTAACCAACCGTTAAGCGAAGAAAATTTTAATACCTTCAAGTATTTTGCTCAACAGGCCAACATAGGTCTTACCATGTATCGCATACAGCGCGCCGTTAACGGAAAAAAAGATAGCGGGATTGAGCAGGATGGCGGTTATTGAGTTTGCCAGGCCGACGGGTTGGCGGGGATGTCGCAATATTGATCGAGTAATTTTGTAAAATAATCCCGAGTAATTTCCTGAGCGCCGAAGCTTTCCAAGTGGCTTGTATGCACTTGGCAGTCTATCAGCCGGTAGCCCCAGGCGTTAAGTTGCTGCACCAGGGTAGCGAAAGCCACTTTGGAGGCATCGGTTCTGGTGTGAAACATGGATTCGCCAAAAAAAACCTGTCCCAGGGCAACACCGTATAATCCGCCGACCAGTTCATCGTCAAGCCAGGTTTCAACCGAATGGGCGAATCCGGCTTCATGCAGTTGATTATAAGCGGCGTTGATTTCTGCCGTTATCCAGGTGCCGTCGGCGTCTTTGCGGGGATCTGCGCAGGCGCTGATGACTTCATTAAAAGCTTGGTCAAAGCTTACTGAGAAAATATTTTTCCGCAGGGTTTTACGCAAGCTGCGGGAAATAACCAGTTTATCGGGAAATAAAACCAAGCGGGGGTCCGGCGACCACCATAAGATAGGTTCGCCGCGGTTATACCAGGGAAATATGCCGTGCCGGTAAGCGTTTAACAGCCGATTTCGGGACAGGCATCCGCCGATCGCAAGTAAGCCGTCCGGTTCGCGGAGGGCTTTGCTTGCCAAAGGAAAATCTTGCTCCGGGTTTTTAGGATCAAGAACAGTCAGTCGCATTTTTGCAAGGCTAAAGACGGCTTTAGTTGGGGCATGGGTTTTTTCGTTTGCCCTTCGCCTGATTTTTAATACCGGTTTCGTAGCGGGTATGTGGTTTCAATTATGAAGCTGTCAGTTCATCAAGAAATTTTTCCGCATCCAGCGCCGCCATGCAGCCCGCGCCCGCCGAAGTAATGGCTTGTTTATAGACGGAGTCCATTACATCGCCCGCAGCAAATACGCCTTCGACGCTGGTTGCCGTGGCGTTGCCGTGAATGCCGCTTTTGACTTTAATATAGCCGTGATCCATATCCAACTGGCCTTCGAAAATACCGGTGTTGGGGGTGTGGCCGATGGCTATAAATACGCCATGAACATCCAGTTCTTTGGTCGAACCATCCAGGGTATTCTTGATTCTAAGACCGGTAACGCCCATGTCGTCGCCCAGCACTTCATCCAGGTGATGATTCCATTCGATGACGACATTGCCGTTTTGCGATTTTTCAATCAGCTTGTCGGAGAGGATTTTTTCGGAGCGAAACTTGTCGCGGCGATGCACGACAATGACCTTCGATGCGATATTGGATAGATAAAGGGCTTCTTCAACAGCCGTATTGCCGCCGCCAATGACGGCAACGGGTTTATTTCTGTAGAAAAATCCGTCGCAGGTGGCGCAAGCCGAAACGCCTTTGCCTTTGAAAGCTTCTTCGGAATCCATGCCCAAATAACGCGCTGAAGCGCCGGTTGCAATAATCAGTGCATCGCAGGTGTAAACGCCCGAATCGCCGGTTAATTTAAAAGGCCGAGCGGATAAATCGGCGGTGTGAATGTGATCGAAGATTATCTCGGTAGCAAAGCGTTCGGCATGCTTCTGCATCCTGTCCATGAGTGCCGGTCCTTGCAATCCTTCAACATCGCCGGGCCAGTTATCCACTTCGGTCGTTGTAGTTAGTTGTCCGCCTTGTTGCATGCCGGTAATGATGACCGGGTTCATGTTGGCGCGTGCGGCATAGATTGCGGCCGTATAACCGGCAGGGCCTGAGCCTAAAATCAACAGACGGCAATGTTTGGAATCACTCATTAAAAATCCTTTGCAGGGGCAGATAAAAAAATTAATTATGAAGAGGAAAGCGTGTTTCGTAAACTGTTTTATCAGCATAGCCGGGGATAATGACAGAAATGCGAACAGAAATTCATTGCTGACATTACTAATGTAAAACATCGTATTATTAATCTATAATTATGTTTTATTGGTAATTTATGTGACGAGTTGTGAAATATGGCTGCTGTAATGGAAGAAAAAACCTTTCGTGGCTTGCGTGAAGTCGCTTTATTAGGCTTCATTGCAGGTGCATTATTTTTTTTAATTTCGCTGATCACTTTTAGTAACGAAGATGCGGGCTGGACGCACAGCGGATCAGTGCAGACTGTCTCTAACGCTTGCGGTGTCTTTGGTGCATGGATCGCCGATTTTATGCTCAGCTGTTTCGGGTTGGTCGCGTACCTGTTTCCGGTCATTATCTTCTGGCAAGGTTATCTCATTTACACTCAGGGCCGGCAAGGCCGCGAAAAAATGATTATCGCGCTGCAATGGATAGGGTCGATAGCGACCATTATTTCAGGCGCGGCATTATTGAATTTATATCTATTAAGAATAGGCATCGAACTACCCAGCAATACCGGCGGCATTTTAGGCCAGGAGACCGGCAATGCATTGCTGGTAGTATTCGGTAATTCGGGCGCGACGCTGTTCTTATTGGTGGTCTTGTTGGCCGGGGTTACCCTGGTTACCGGCTTGTCATGGGTCGCTCTGATAGATGTCATCGGCAAATATACCGTATGTATATGCCGGATTTTTTGTAACGGCGTACTGGGCTTGTTGCAGGAACGTTCGGTTAATCGCATTCAGACATTGGTTAAGCATCCTGGAAAAGCGGAGCTTAAGAAAAAAATCAGCGCCAAAGCCCTAACGGCTATTGAAAAGCCTGTAGAAAAAACAGCAAAAAACACACTCCCTCCGAAAAAACATCCGGTCGTTAAATACGACGCCAGCAAAGGCGTACTGCCTTCCCTGGAGTTGTTGGATCACCGGGACACCCGTGTTATAGGCTATTCGCAAACCGATTTGGAAGAGATGTCGCGCTTGGTGGAAGAAATTCTGGCCGATTTTAATGTCGCCGTTGCCGTGGTCGGTTTTCATCCGGGACCGGTTATCACCCGTTTTGAATTACAACCTGCCGCGGGCGTTAAAGTCAGTCGCATCAGTACGCTGTCCAAAGATTTGGCCAGGGCCTTGTCGGTGACCAGCGTTCGTATCGTGGAAATTATCCCCGGCAAATCGGTAGTCGGCCTTGAAATTCCCAATCGGGAACGGGAAATGGTGACCTTGCGCGAATTATTGGTGTCCGCGCCGTTTGAAAAATCCAAGTCCCTGCTGACCCTGGCGATGGGCAAGGATATTTCCGGCACGCCGATGGTTGCCGATCTTGGCAAAATGCCCCATGCACTGGTTGCCGGTACCACAGGTTCCGGTAAGTCAGTCGCCATCAATACCATGATTCTCAGTCTGCTGTATAAAGCGACGCCGGAGCAGGTGCGCTTGATCATGATCGATCCGAAGATGCTGGAGTTGTCGGTTTACGAAGGCATTCCGCATTTATTGACGCCCGTAGTAACCGATATGAAGGAAGCCAGCAACGCGTTACGCTGGGCGGTTGCGGAAATGGAAAGACGTTATAAGCTAATGTCTAAAATGGGCGTCAGAAACCTGGCCGGATTTAACCAGTTGATAGACGACGCGACCGCACGAGGCGAGACCATCAGGGACCCGATGTTTCAAATGATCAATCCGCTGGAAGAAGGCGAAGAGTATCCCACCTTAAGCACCCTGCCCAGCATCGTCATCGTCATCGACGAGTTAGCCGACATGATGATGATCGTCGGTAAGAAAGTTGAAGAGCTGATTGCGCGTCTGGCGCAAAAAGCGCGGGCGGCGGGCATTCATTTGATTCTGGCCACGCAGCGCCCATCGGTTGACGTATTGACCGGCCTGATCAAAGCCAACGTGCCTACCCGGATTTCATTTCAGGTGTCATCGCGCATCGACTCGCGCACCATTCTCGATCAAGGCGGCGCGGAAACTTTGCTAGGCAATGGCGATATGCTGTTTTTGCCTTCAGGCACCAGCATTCCCATTCGTGCGCACGGTGCGTTTGTCGATGACCATGAAGTGCATCGCGTGGTTGAATTTTTAAAACAAACCGCGCCGCCGAATTATCTTGAAGACATCACCCGCGAGCTTTCCGATTCCGGCGACGGCTATAGCATGAGCGGCGGTGGCGGCAATGGCGATGCCGAAACCGACGCCTTGTACGACGAAGCCGTGCAATTTGTCACAGAAACCCGTAAAGCCTCAATATCCAGCGTACAAAGACGTTTTAAAGTCGGCTATAACCGCGCCGCAACGATGATTGAAGACATGGAAGCGGCCGGTGTTGTCAGCGCTGCGGAAAGCAATGGCTCAAGAGTTGTGCTGGCGCCGCCGCCGGTAAGAGATTAACGATGAACATTGCGTTGATCGGAGTCGCCATTGCGCTGACGGCGACTCTGGGCGGTGTCGTTATGGTCAAACGCAATTCTCCTCAGCAACCGATACCAGTCAAGGCCGTGTTGTTCGGGCTTTATTTCTGGGGCTTGGTGTTTTTACAGTTGCTTGCAGTCGGACTGTTCATGGGCTAGGCGCGCAGGCCGGTGTAATCAGTTTGGGCTTTAGATAAAGAATTACCCTCAGTAATGCCGCGGGAAAAATGCGGTCTACAATGTGTCAGCTAAGACTTTTTCGTGTTTTTTGTGAATCAAATTTTCTCCTGGATAAAACGGTTTGCCAAGGCCGGCGCTCGCCTTCTCTTGATTTTACGTTAGGCATTAATGCTATGGATAACCCAATATCATCGTTAATGAATAAACACATTGCGACAGTCGACATTAACGATACTATCGATAAAGTTGAAAAGATAATGGATTTGCATAAATTAAAATTTGCGCTGGTTATCGACTCGAATCAGGGCTGTTTTGGCGTAATCAGTTATTCGGACATTGTGCATTTCCATGAGCGGGGAAAAAACCCAAAAACCGAGCGGGCATGGGAATTGTGTACGCATAAGGTTATTGAAGTCAGCCCCGATACATCGGCCAGGGAAACGGCCAAGCTAATGGTAAAGCATAAAATCAATCATATAGTCATAACAGAAAATAAAGTAATAAAAGGCATCGTCTCATCAATCGATTTTGTCGGGGAGTATGTGAAACAAGATGTTTAACATGCCGACCAATAGCGTACTTAAGGGTCGGGACGGTTTTTAGGAAGCATAACGTCGTTTCGATCAAGCAAAAATAAAATCGTCCGGAAAAGACGTTAGTAAGTTTCCGGGGCGACAAGACCTGTCTATATCAAGGAAAGATAAACATTAACTGAGATTTCAGGTTTGTTGACAATGGCCCAATGAGCTGATACTTTGCCTCGCTGGCACTCGTCTTAATGGAGTGCTAAATTTGGTTGCAGAGGTTGGTGTGGGTAATACGCAGTTTTTAAATGAGCGGTCGTTACAGCTGTTAAAAACGCTGGTCGAACGATATATCAGTGACGGTCAGCCGGTGGGCTCGCGGGCTTTATCAAAAGATTCGGATTTAAACTTAAGTCCGGCCACTATTCGCAATGTCATGGCCGACCTGGAAGACCTGGGTTTGGTGCATTCACCGCATACTTCGGCAGGACGGGTGCCTACGGTCAGCGGCTACCGCTTGTTTGTCGATACCTTACTGACAGTTAAACCGTTGGAATCGAAAGATTTAACCCGATTGCATCAAGGCTTGTCGTTAAGCGAGGATGCCAATGATGTAATCGGCGTCGCTTCTCGCCTGCTGTCGGAATTAACGCAGATGGCAGGGGTAGTGACCTTGCCTAAAAGAGAACAGGTGTGCTTGCGGCATATCGAGTTCCTGTCTTTATCCCATACCCGCGTATTGGTCATTTTTGTTACCAATGAGCAGGAAGTCCATAACAAAATCATCCATACCTCCAAAGTTTTCAGCCCCGCCGAATTACAGCAGGCAGCCAATTATTTGAATTCCATTTATTCCGGTCGCAGCCTCAATGCGGTGCGCAAAGCGGTTTTAAAAGAGTTGCAGGAAGATCAGGAACGCATGACAAAGCTGTCTGGAACAGATTTGCATTTACCCGAAGGGTGTCGGGCAGGAAAGCCCGACATGA
>DAINRH010000178.1:0-8509 GCA_036741905.1 Methylobacter sp.
CGGAACCCAGGCACAGGGAGGTGAAACTTCGTGTTACACACGTATTTACGGGATGCGTCGTCATTCCGATAGTCCCTGGCCTAGCGTTGGGCAAGAAGCAGGCCGATAGGCAGACCTTCCAGATTTTTTAAAACCTGGAAGGTCTGCTTGGCAACGTTCTGATGTGTTTTAACTATTGTCGTGTTTTCCGTGGACTACGCTTTTTATTATGAGCATGCGTAACATCAGTTATCATTCAAGCGCCGATTATTATGATGAGTCAAAATCGCCAGGAAGCGAAAGACCGGATTCGTTCGCAACACGACTACCAGGTTAATCTGAAGGCGGAACTGGAAATACGCCATCGCCATGAAAAAAAGGACCATCTGCGTTTCCATCAAGGGGAACGCTTAGTGAAGATTCAAGAAATACAGCTTGAGTTATTGTCTGAAATAAGTCGAAAAAAGAACTTCATTAACTGACGATTAGCGAATCATAATCTTCTTCCACCTAGGCATACTCCCGTTGTTCTACACGCTTGCGCAATCCCCTGCTGTCTGCCGCTAAGTGTTTCTACTAATTGTGCAAAAAGGCTGCTTTCTATAATCTGGAGACCTGTTCCTAATCTTGCCAAGCGGCTTTTTTAGGATAAAAGGAATCTTTGCATCATGTCTGATTGAGCCTTAGCGGTTAGATTCCAATCTAGGCCCACGTTAAGCCGATTAGTGGATGCAGCGGACTTTTTCATAATTCTTTTAGGAGCGTATTATGAAATCTAGCAAAGCAGGATTGTTGTCTGTAACCCCGCTCGTACCTGCAAGTATCGATCAGCGTTGCACAAGCGGCAAGAGCGCGACATGGCATTTAAATTCTGCAAGTGACAACCTGTTTTTTAAGGCCGACGACAAAACCTTTATGGATGAAATTATGGATGGCTTATTGTTGCATCGATGGCCATTGGCCGAGACCGGGATGACTAGAGCGGTCATTGTCGGCGTTAGTGATTTAAGTCGCAAACTGAGCTATCAATTTAAGCAAAACCCGTTATTGCGAGTGGGCTGCCTGGGGGTTTTCGATGACCGTCGCCCTGGACGCCGCCGCAGGTCGAAAAATGAGCAGCGCCGACCCGAAGCGCTGCTGGGCGACATTGATTCGGCAACTGAGTTTGTTAAAACCCATAACGTTCAGCACATTTACATTGCTTTGCCAATGTCCGCGCAACCGCGGGTTTTGGCATTGTTGGATGATTTACGCCGCGATACCACGGCATCGATTTACTTTGTACCGGATATGCGTCCGTTTGATTTAATTCAGGCCAACATCAGCGTCATCAATGGCATTCCCATCGTGACAGTCTGCGAAACGCCGTTTGTGGGTATTAACAGCGCGATTAAACGGATCAGCGATGTGCTGTTGTCGCTTCCGATTTTACTGTTGATTGCCCCATTGATGTTGTTGATTGCCATTGGCGTAAAGCTCAGCTCGCCCGGCCCGGTGTTATTCAAGCAGCGTCGTTACGGGATTGATGGCAAGGAAATTGTGGTTTATAAATTTCGTAGCATGACGGTGATGGACGACGGCGAGAAAATTGAGCAGGCAACTCGATGCGATCCACGCATCACCCGGTTTGGCGGCTTCTTACGCAGAACATCGCTGGATGAGTTGCCGCAGTTTATCAACGTGCTGCAAGGACGTATGAGCGTGGTCGGCCCGAGACCGCATGCTATCAGCCATAACGAGTTATATCGCAATCTCATCAAAGGCTATATGGTCCGGCATAAGGTAAAGCCCGGCATTACCGGGTGGGCGCAGGTCAACGGCTTTCGGGGGGAAACCGATACTGAGGAAAAAATGCAGCGCCGGATCGATTACGATCTGGATTATCTGCGCAACTGGTCTTTATTTCTAGACTTATTAATCATTTTTAAAACCATCGGCGTGGTAATCGAGGATAAAAATGCGTACTGATAAAAGAGTTAAGTGGCTCGATAAACACTATTCCTTGTCCTTGCTGTTGGCAGTGTTGCTGCTGTTGCCTGTTCAGCACAGCATTGCCGCTTATAACATTGGTCCTGACGATGTTTTGCATATCACTGTATACGGTTATGACGACTTAAAAACGGAAACGCGCGTTTCCGCCGATGGCCGGATTAGCTTTCCGCTCATTGGCGAAGTGGCGGCGAGCGGAAAATCCACTATGGAATTGGAGGAAGCGATTGCGGTTGCTCTGATCAGCGGCGGTTTTATTCAGGATGCTCAGGTTAATGTCACGGTGTCGGAGCATGTCAGCCAGCAGGTTTCGGTGCTGGGCTATGTCAATAAACCGGGGCGTTATCCTTTGGATTCCGATAGTTCAATCGTCGACTTGATCGCCATGGCCGAAGGTATTGACGAATTAGGCGACACCACGGTAGTGGTTACCCGCGCTGTGGACGGCAAACCGCAAAAGCAGGAGCTGGATTTAAGGACTTATATGGAAAACGGCCAAAACATCGCGCCCTTTAAGATGCGTCAAGGTGATGTGGTGTATGTACCCAAGGCGCCTTTGTTCTACATCTATGGCGAAGTCCAGCGTCCCGGCGGCTATCGCATTGAACCGGATATTTCGGTGGTGAAGGCCTTGCCGATCGGCGGCGGCCTGACTTTGCGCGGTACTGAAAACGGCATCGTCGTTAAACGCAAGAATGGACGCGGCGACTTACAGGAAGTCGATGTGGAGTTGGGCGACGCGGTATTAAAAGATGATGTGATTTATGTGGGCGAACGGTGGTTTTAAGGTAGTGCCTCATTCGATTATAGATAACGAAGCTGATAAAGCGACACAAAGCGCCCTTTCTTTGGGCGTAAGTATCTACATAAGTACCGGTTCCTTCTCCCTTGAGGGAGAAGGTTGCTCTACACCTCCTGGATCCTTGCAGTCGTCCAGCAGGAGAGGGAGTTAGACCGCTTTGTAACTCATTGTATTTCCAATGCAAAAAAGTTGTGTAGATACTTACGCTCTTTGGGTGTGGGCTAGGGTGAGGGCAGTTCAAAAACTTCGGCTTCCATACATAGCTTGAATCAATAGCGCAATAAAGGAACAGTATGAATTTCCAACAATTTATTTACCTTCTCTGGTTCCGCAAAGGCGTTGTCCTGACGGCATTGATGATCACCGTCATTACAGCCTTGGCGGTGAGCCTGTTGTGGCCCAAACAATACCTCGCCACCGCCTCGATGGTGGTCGATCAACGCAGCGTCGATCGGGTGACCGGGCTGACCTTGCCGGTCCAGTTGCTGCCCGGCTATATAGCGACACAGGTCGATGTGATTTCCAGTCATAAGGTGGCGCGAAAAGTGGTCGAAAAACTAAAACTCGACGAGAACCGGAAACTACAGGATGACTTTGTAAAATCCAAGGCCAGTGGCGACATCAAGGATTGGATTGCGGAGGTTTTGCTGAAAAAACTGGACATCAGGCCTTCGCGCGAGAGCAGCGTCATGCAGGTCGACTTTACTTTTACGGACCCGCAACTGGCCGCGAATATCGCCAACGCCTTTGCCGACACTTATATTCAAACCAGCACCGAATTGCAGGTTCAACCGGCCAAGATGAGCGCGGATTGGTTCGACTCGCAAATGACTACTTTGCGAGAGCGTCTGGAACATGCGCAGTCAGTACTGTCTACCTATCAACAAGAACATGGCATTGTGGCGACCGATGACCGTCTCGATCTGGAAAACTCCCGTCTGGCCGATTTATCGAAGCAGTTGGTGGAAGGGCAGGCGCGCACCAGCGAATTACAATCCAGAAAAGATTTGTTGACCGGCACCGTTAAGCGAGGCGGCTCATTTGAATCGCTACAGGAAGTATTGGGCAATCCATTGATTCAATCGCTGAAGACCGAATTGGCGCGAGTAGAATCCCGTTTTGCCGAATTGTCCAAGCGGGTTGATATAAACCATCCGCAATACAAGCAAGCGAAAGCCGAACTGGACAATCTGCAACAGAAAATTCATTCCGAAACCAGCATGGTATTAAGCAGCATCGCCAGCGGCGTTGCTTCTTCCGTCCAACGCGACAAGATAGCGGCCAATGCCCTGGCTGAACAGAAAGCCAAGGTATTGGAGCTGAAAAAACAGCATGACGAAATCATGGTGTTTAATCGAGAAGTGGAAAACGCACAGCGGGTCTATGATGCCGCCATGCAGCGAGCGGTGCAAAGCCGTATGGAAAGCGAAATAAGCCAGACCAATATCGCGGTGCTCAGTTACGCCCTGCCTCCGCAAAAACCAGCTAAGCCCAAAGTGTTGTTAAACATGATCTTGTCGGTTTTTCTGGGCGGGATGTTAGGGGTGGGGTCGGCGTTATTGGCAGAATTAAGGGATCGGCGAGTGCGATCCGCTTTTGATGTTTCGGAGTTATTGGCGGTTCCCGTTTTCGCCATCGTTTCCTCCACGGCATCCAAGGACAAGCGGATAGCCCGGCTGTCTAGTATCGGTAACATCATTGACGGATCTAGCGAACGAGGTAGCGCATAAATGCAAACAGCGAAAGTTATAATCAATAACAAAATGTTCAACGAAATGAACGAAACAGAAAGCGCCGCGTCCATGGGCGCGCTATTACTGGACGCAGGAAAAATCAGTGTTAGCGATGCCGAACGCATTATCCTTTTGCAAAAACAGCAAGGCCTGCACTTTGGCGAGGCGGCCAAGGCACTGGGCTTGATCAACGAGGACGACATACAAAAAGCCTTATCGCATCAATTTGATTTCCCCTTCCTGATGGCAAGCGACGATCATTTCAGTCGGGAACTGGTTGCCGCGTACCAGCCTTTTAGCGCCCAAGTGGAAGCGCTGCGCGCTGTGCGCGGACAATTGATGCTGCGCTGGTTTAGGGATGCCCGTAAAACCTTGGCGGTAGTCAGTCCCGGTCGCGGCGAAGGCCGCAGTTGCATGGCGGCTAATCTGGCGATTGTGTTTTCTCATCTTGGCGAACGCACCCTGTTAATCGATGCCGATTTGCGCAATTCGCGGCAGCAGGCGTTATTCAAGCTACAAAGCGCTTATGGGCTTTCGGATGTGTTAGCCGGACGCGCCGATCTCAGCGCGGTTACCCGCATTCCGGCGTTCCGGGATTTATCGGTCTTGCCGGCGGGCACAGTGCCGCCCAATCCGGGCGAATTGATCGGCCGCGGCTTAAAACACTGTTTGCAACAATTAAAAACGCAATTCGACGTTATCCTGATTGACACGCCGGCAGCAGCGCAGAACATGGACGCGCAAATGATCGCCTCAAATTGTGGCGGCGCTCTTTTAGTGGCGCGGCAGCACAAAACCCGGATGAATGATTTGCAACACTTAAAAGACGCTTTGCAAGACACCGGCAGTCAATGCCTTGGCGTGGTATTAACAGATTTTTAAAAATAAAAAACTAACGCGTAATTGCTTAATTATATAAAACAAACTATATTAACAATTTATAGTAAGATTTTGTTTTTATTAAAGTTAATATATTGAAGTCAGCGCTTATGAGATTCAGCAAAAATAATGCGGCGAAAAACCGATACGTCTTGTCGTGCTTTCTGTTGCTGATAGGGGGGCTGCCAAGCAAAAGCCATGCGGTGGCCTCGTCGGACGATACCATCAAGCCCTACGTTGCCTCCAGCTTGCTATACGACAGCAACTTTTTACGCTTATCCGATACTGTCGATCCGGTGGCGGTAACCGGCAAAAGCGACAAAAGCGAATTTATCAAACAGGTCGCAGCCGGCTTTGATATGGACTGGACCATCAGCAGGCAGCATATCATCGTCAAAGCCAATGTTAACCAGAACTGGTTTCAAACTTTCAGCAGTCTGGATTACACCGGTTGGAACACGCAGGCCAAATGGGAATGGCACGTTAGGAACAATCTGGATGGCGAAATCGGTTACAGCAACATTCAAGAATTGGGTAGTTTTGTTCAGTTGAACAGCTTGGTAGGCAACCTGCAAAATAACCAACGATCCTTTGTTAACGCCGGTTACCTGTTTCATCCTAACGGCAAAATCAAGCTTGGCGTGTTTAGGACAGAGCGGCAGTTTGACGATAATAGCAGGCAATTCAGCAACAACACTGAAAATAATGCCGAACTCGGTCTGCAATACCTAAGTCCCACCGGTAGCATTTTAGAGGCGCGGGTGCTCGCCACCGATGGAGAATATCCGCAACGCCAATTAAGCGCCGGCAGTACCCAGGATAATGCCTATACGCGTATGAATTATGCGGCGATCTGGGATTGGCATGCCAGTAGTAAAACGCGTATTGATGCGCTGGTCGGCTATACATATCAAAACTACGCGCATTTAAGCGCCCTTGATTTTTCCGACATCGTTGCCCATCTTAATTTGAACTGGCAAGCCGGCAACAAAACAGTGTTAGAGCTCTCCGCAAGACGAGATATTTATCAAGCCGACAACCGCTTTAGCAGCTTTGTACTGACGCAGGGGATATGGTTTAACCTCAAGTGGCAGACCACGCCTAAAATCGCACTGAGCCTGCCGCTATCCTACCAACAGCAACAATATCTGGGCGGAACCGGCAGTAGCGCCGTGGGCTCTGAACAGCAAAAAGACAATGTCGGAAACGTCGGTTTGAATGTGATGTACCACCCGGTGGAAAGCATCAGTATCGGCCCGACGCTGACATACGAGAAGCGTGATTCCAACAACCCGATAGCCTCTTACGAAAGCAAATCGGCCGGCGTTAATTTACAGGCGGCGTTTTAGAGAAGCGAAAATCGCTTGCCGTTTTTCGATTAGAAACGTTAAGGAATGCGCATAAAATAACTTCACAAGTTAGACCTGGCAGGTTTTTAAAACCTGCCAGGTCTGGGGATAGTGGCGATGCTATTTGCAAAAGTTATTTCATGCGCATTCCTAAGTGACAAGTAGTCCGGTTTTGCATGCAGACGCCGACTGTTATAAAAGCCAACGATGCGGTCAGTTACATCGCGACTTGCTTCTTGATGATTAGCATAGTCTTGCCGCCAAACCCGCTGCATTTTCAGGTTTAGGAGAAGCGCCCCCCCCTCATTACCGCATTGTCCCAACAGTTGCCACGGCTCCTGCTGTATTGGAAGAGGCTAGCCCTGTTATTTGTTCGGAAGTGCCTGATTTATATCCTGGCAAACCTGACTGATACTCAGGCCTTGGTCTTTAATTTATACTATATCCTATTGCTTATGCGGAAATATCTGGTATAGTTGCGCACCATAAGCCGTTAGGGCTTATTCGGTTGCCGTCATCGGCACAAGGATACAATGGGTGCCAAAGGGATGGCGCATATCACACGACCTGTTTGGTCTTTTTCACGAAAATGTTGCAGTATTCGTTGAGAGCCTCGGGATAACGCAAGCTTTTCCTCGTTTTATCAAATTCAGCAGTAAATTTTCAGCGATTGTTAGTTTGCCTGTTCGAAACTTGGCATCAGTAACAAACTCTGATGTCGCCAGAAACATGATGTAGATTGTTAATGTTGGGTCTACGTTTAATTTAAAGGCAAAACAATTCAGCCCCATGAAGTCAATGAGCTTCAGCTTAGTAACACCCTTGCCCCGTTCAAACAAACATAGACACAACGGCAACGGTTGTTCGATTGGATTCCCCACGTTTTTCATCTGACTGACGGCTTGTCATAACCCGTTTATATTCGGCTTTCAAATCCGCTGTAACGGCTTTGACTCGCGTTATATGATTGATCTCCATTGCCACATGACGCCCGTTTTGCGGTCTACACAGAATCAAGCAGCCTTAACTTAACGGATATTCGATTGATTAGGATTGAATTGATCTGTTAACACATTTACGGTTTATCTCCCGCTGCGCAACGAAATATATTTGCCAAGGACTTAAGATGCCGTGTGATTTGCGTCCAGCAGCTATCGTTCGTTTTTATTGTTTGCCCGATAGCTTGCGCCATTCGATATTCAAATAAATATAAGACCGTACTCTTTTTAAGTTTCGATTTAAGGGGCGGTATTTTTTTAGCATTATCCAGATTTACAAAACATTCCTATAAAGCAGAAGAGGAGATAAATATGCCAAAGATAGAAAGTGGAATAATCAAGATTCATGCTTATGAGCTGCGTATAGGTATGTGTATTTCCCGCCTGGAAACCATTGAGGGTCAATCGTCTTTATTCGAGCAATTTGATATTAAAACTCAAGCGGATATTCAAGCGATTCAAACCGTTTGCGATTATGTATTTATCGATGACGAAGGCCAAAAAAATTATGAGTCCCTGGAGAGTTGTTGTTTTCACTGAAAGTTTGTTTTGGAGATTCTAGCCTTTGGCATTTTGCGATGCCTTTATTCAAACAGCGATTAAGGATTTTAGGGGAATAATGAACCGAAGTTTTTCTGAAGTTAAGGTTAAAACGCTAAATATCCTGCAAATCATACTGATATTCATGGGTTTTCCAAAAATCTTCAAACCAAATAAGTTGTTCTAACTCTTTTAAAATCGATTAAATAAAATATTGACATGAATCCAGGAATAATTTAC
>DAINRH010000179.1:0-8509 GCA_036741905.1 Methylobacter sp.
CACAGGATGCCAAATATGAAAGCGAGTTCATAGTTGGGACGGCTGGGCGCTTACATTTAAGCTTTGCTAAGCTAAATCTTTTCGGCTCCTTAATCTGAGAACATTCAAGCTACATCCGGACACTTTTTGTCATCACGTTAGCGACTATACTCCGGGTACTCATGACCTGAACTCAACCCGCAAAATGCCGACAGAAAAGTACGGTATAGTTGGTGGATTAAGCGACGGCCTGATTGTGGCTCAAAAAACTGCCTAGGTATGTCAGCTAGAGCTGATTTTCCTATAAGCTTGGACTGATTTTTTGTAAGCCAAGAGCCATCAATGATCCAAATTGAATACGGCGGCTTTCATACAGGTAAAAAAGCATCTACCCATTGAAAAACCAACATTCCCCCACCGTCTTATGTTTTTTATTGAAAAACACCGCCTAATCTCCTATTCTCCCCGCTGAGGTTTTGACTGAGGTTAAGACCTTTGCTCACTATGCTCTTAAACTACTCCCATTGGAGATTGTATGAAGATTGGTATACCTAAAGAGATCCACCCAGGTGAAAAACGTGTGGCCACTACGCCTGAGGCCGCCGAACAAATTATAAAACTGGGCTTTTCCGTCCTGCTCGAAAGCGGGGCGGGGCTTGCCGCAAATATTTCCGACGAAGCCTACAAAGAAGTAGGCGTTGAAATCGTTAACAATGCCAAGAACTTGTGGAAAAAAGCGGATATTGTGATGAAAGTCCGCGCGCCCGAGAGACACCCCGAGCTGGCGCTTGACGAAATCGACCTGTTATCCAAAGGAGGCCGTTTAATCAGTTTTATCTGGCCTGCGCAAAATGAAGAATTAATGCAAAAGCTGGCCGCCAAAGAGGCAACGGTACTGGCTATGGACAGCGTACCGCGCATGTCCAGGGCGCAAAAGCTCGATGCGCTCAGTTCCATGGCGAATATTGCCGGTTATCGTGCCGTTATTGAAGCCGCACAGCATTTCGGACGATTTTTTACCGGACAGATTACCGCCGCCGGTAAAATCCCGCCTGCCAAGGTGTTGGTGATCGGTGCCGGTGTTGCAGGTCTAGCCGCGATCGGTACCGCAAAAAGCATGGGTGCTATCGTCAGGGCGTTCGATACCCGACCCGAAGTTAAAGAACAAATCGAAAGCATGGACGCCGAGTTTTTGATGCTGGATTTTAAAGAAGAAGGCGCCGGCGCGGGCGGTTACGCCAAGACCATGTCCAAGGAATTCATCGAAGCTGAAATGGCCCTATTTGCCAGACAGGCGATGGAAGTGGACATTATTATCACCACCGCACTGATCCCCGGCAAACCGGCTCCTAAGCTGATTACGGAAGGCATGGTTAAGTCGATGAAGCCGGGCAGTATTATTGTCGATTTGGCGGCCGAACAAGGCGGTAACTGCGCGCTGACCGAGAAAGATCAAGTCGTGGTCAAGCACGACGTGACCATTATCGGTTACAGCAATTTGCCCAGCCGTTTGGCCAATCAATCCAGCCAGCTTTATGCGACCAACCTCAGGCACTTGTTAACCGAACTTTGCCCTGAAAAGAACGGTACGATTAATGTCAATATGGACGATGAGGTGATACGCGGCACCACAGTGATTAAAGAAGGCAAAATCACCTGGCCGCCGCCACCGCCCAAACTCTCCGCCGCCCCTGCCCCGCAAACCGAAGCTCCCGCTTATGCATCCGTACAAGAACCGAAAAAATCCGTCATTCCCGACTCGGTTAAGCAATTTATTCCTTTAATTATTGGCGGCTTGGCGCTGTTCGGCATCGGTTCGATTGCCCCGGCTTCGTTCATGTCGCACTTTACCGTGTTTGTACTGGCCTGTTTCATCGGTTATCAGGTGATCTGGAATGTGTCGGCATCGCTGCACACGCCGTTAATGAGTGTGACCAATGCGATCAGCGGCATTATCGTGATCGGCGCGCTGGTGCAAGTTTCCGCGCCGGGCCTTACCATCAGCGTGCTTGCCGGATTGGCGATACTCATTGCATCTATCAATATTGCCGGTGGCTTTTTGGTCACTCGCCGTATGTTAGAAATGTTCAGAAAATAACCGGAGAATATGATGTCCCATAGTTTAGTCACGATGTCTTACATCGTCGCCACCATTCTGTTCATTTTCAGCCTGAGTGGTTTAAGTAATCAGGAAACTGCCCGCCGCGGCAATTATTACGGCATGCTGGGTATGGCGATTGCCATTATCGCTACGGCGTTAAGCGCATCGGTTACCTCATACGCTATTTTGATCGTTGCCTTGTTAATCGGCGGCGCTATCGGCGCTAAAGCCGCATTAAAAGTCGAAATGACGCAAATGCCGGAACTGGTCGCTATCATGCACAGTTTGGTCGGCATGGCGGCTGTGTTGGTCGGTTATGCCAATTTCATGGACGCCTCTACAACCTTAAGCGGCGTAGAAAAAAATATCCATGAAGTGGAAATTTACATCGGCATTCTGATCGGTGCCGTTACCTTTTCAGGTTCGGTCATTGCGTTCGGCAAACTCAGCGAGCGCATCAGCGGCAAACCGATGTTACTGCCGGGCCGCCATTGGTTGAATTTAGGTCTGCTGATTGCAGCCGTCATTCTGGGCCGGATGTTTTTACAACAAACCGAAACCGGCGGCGGCACCTTGCCTTTATTGCTGATGACCGTCATTGCGCTGGCATTCGGCATACACATGGTTATGGCTATCGGCGGCGCCGATATGCCGGTGGTGGTATCCATGCTCAACAGTTATTCAGGATGGGCGGCTGCGGCAACCGGCTTTATGTTAAGCAACGATTTGTTGATTGTAACCGGCGCGTTGGTCGGCAGCAGCGGCGCGATCTTGAGTTACATCATGTGCCGGGCGATGAACCGCAACTTCATCAGCGTTATTGCCGGCGGTTTTGGCACCTCGGGTGGCGAAGCCGCAGTGATTGAAGGCGAAGTCACGCCGATCAGCGCCGAAGAAACCGCGCAATTATTGCTGGATGCCAAAAACATCATGATCATTCCGGGCTACGGCATGGCGGTTGCGCAAGCTCAGCATACGGTTAATGAAATCACCAAGTTGTTGCGCGATAAAGGCAAGAAAGTCGGTTTCGGCATCCATCCGGTTGCAGGACGGATGCCCGGCCACATGAACGTGCTGCTGGCCGAAGCCAAAGTGCCTTACGACATTGTTTATGAAATGGACGAAATCAATGAAGATTGGGGACATGTTGACGTATCGATCGTGATCGGCGCTAACGACATTGTCAATCCGTCGGCATTGGACGACCCTAACAGCCCGATTGCCGGTATGCCGGTGCTGGAGTGCTGGAAAGGCGAAACCACAGTGGTGCTTAAACGCAGTATGGCGTCAGGTTATGCCGGCGTGGGTAATCCGTTATTTGTATTGGAAAACACCCGGATGTTGTTCGGCGATGCCAATGCAACTATGCAGGCGGTATTGAAGGCGTTAAAGGGGTAAAGCATTCACCACGAAAGACACGAAGAGAAAATGTCGTGTCTTTCGTGATTTCAATCGATTTAAGTATCGGCAAACAATCTTATCAACCAGTCAGTAAAGGTTTTTGCCAAAGGATGCCGGGGATCAAGAACCTTAGCGGTTATAGCTTGACCTAGCGGTCGTCCAGGTTCATTTTGCCAAGCCAGATAGGTATGCACAACGGCTTTACTATGATGATTGGCAATAAACGAAGTATGGCCTTTTTCTTGTGCTGTCGATACACATTCTTGTGAAAAATCGATTGCGCCGGGTTCTGCCATTGTCATGCAAAAATCTTCCAACATGCCGCCCACACGGTTATCGGGCATCAGCCAAAGGCCAATTTTGGGATAAATATCTGTCGCTGGAATAATGGTTCCGTGGGGATTGGGTTGATCGTCACAATGAATGCCCACTTTATCCATCGTTGTTTGAAACTTATGCCATTTGGCGGCAAAGTTTGGATTATCGGCATCCAGCACAACACCAATTACTTCTTTATTTTCGGTGTTTAGCAAAGCCCCCAGTTTCTTAAAAACCTTATCGTCTGAGCCACAGGCATCAAGTCCAAAGCTTTCAGGCAATTTGTAGTGTTTACAAAGAGCGGCTATCACATGACAGTCATTATCGCCTTCGGTAAGCAATATTTTTGGAGCAATTGAAACGAATGTTTTCGACACGGCAAGACTACCTTACATCCACATCGGTCTCTAAAGAGTCCGATAAGGTTTCCAAATCATATTCTCGCACGCGGATTTCGCTGTCATGGGCATAGAGCCGAAAAAAAGCACCTTCTTGTTCAAATTCCTGCCACACCGTATCAAACGCCATAATGCAGTCGCGGCTGTGGGTTGTGCAAAAGACTTGCACATTAAGTCTTGCACTCATTTGGAACAGCACTCGCCATACGGATTCCTGAACTGTCCAGTGTAAGCCGTTTTCAAACTCGTCAATCAGTAAAATTCCGTCTTTAGCATTCACTAAAGCGAGCATAATATGAAAAACACGAGTTACACCGTCGCCTAAGCTTTTTAAAGGAACCCGCTCTTCCTGATCTTGCAGCTTGACTAGCGGAAGCCTTTCGTTGCGTGGATCTTCAACAAATGCCAAGCCTAGTAGGCGAGTTTCTATAAGCTTTAAACCATCAATCACCACTTTTTCTAAATCGGTTAAATTAACTGCATCCCACAGCTGAGCAGTCTTACGGTCTGAAATACCTTGAGTGGGTACCAATTGAATAGCACTAAATGAATTAGAGTGCTTTTTGTTCAACAATAATCTTCTTCGGGGATCAAAGCCGCGTTCTTCGGAAAACAACAACTGCGTATTGTTTTCTTGTTCGGCAACAACATAAACTTCAACTTCAACTTCAGTACTAAGATTTTCAATTTCTTCTGAATCGTTCAATTTTTTTCTGGAAAAGCCATTATCGGTTTCCTCAGAAACATAAGCAGCTGTTTTTACATGTAATGCCGTGACATTCTTGCTTATAGCCAATTTAAACCCAGACTCATTGGGTAAAGGAATTTTATGGCCTTTAAAAAAGTGCCGAAAAGGGCTAAAAGAAAATCCTTTTATATTATCTTGCCCCCTAGGGTTCCAATGCTCTTGCCGGGATTGAATTAACTCAGAAAAAACTTCTGTGTCTGCTCCAGCCGCATAAATATAAACAGCTTCTAAAAAAGCGCTTTTACCTGCATTATTGCGGCCTACTATCAGATTAACCCTGCCAAGCCGCTTAACTTCCAGCTTGTCAAAAAGTCTAAAATTTTCCAGGTAAAATGATGGCAATAACATGCGTTTCTCCTGCTGGTAGCCTATTCATTAAGCGTTTCATTTTATCATCAAAGTCAAACTCGCTATGTCGTTTAATTACTGTATTACAATACCTGCCTATCTCAAACAACCCCACCATTTTCCACACGATTCCGGCCATTATGTTTGGCTCTATACAAGGCGGAATCAGCTGATTTCACCAAGCGGGTAGCGATTTCCCCGTCTATTGAAATAGATGTGCCATCCGGCACATAAGTTGACACGCCGATAGAAACGGTAACCGATACCGAAATATCATTAACGGCAATAACCAGCGTCTGAATAGCTTTACGTACTCGTTCCGCTGTTTCCATCGCCCTGACTTCATCGGTATTGGACAACAAGGCGACAAATTCTTCTCCGCCGTAACGGACAAATACGTCATTGTCTCTTAACTGGTGCTTTATGGTCGCGGCGACCAGCGACAACACCAAATCGCCGCCCTGATGACCATGCTTGTCATTGACCGACTTGAAGAAATCTATATCGAAAAACTGACAGGATAGCGGCCCCGCATTGCGTTGGCTGCGTTTTAACTCTTCACCGATGCGCTGTTCAAAAAAGCGTCTGTTATTAACCCCGGTTAATACGTGTAACGGCTTGCATTTGAAACCGGTCGGGCTCGCATTTAGCGCAATTTTGGGCTCGAATTAATTGCAAATGAAAAAGCCCTTGGGCTCACATTATCTGCCAATGAGCTTGCATTGATCGGCACCGGCTCGCATTCCATTGTTGCGGGCTCACTTTAATTGCAAATGAAATTCAGGCTTCAGACCATAATCAGATAGGCAAACCGGCAGCCAGAAACTGACTGCGTAGTTCAGCCGCACGAGTGGCGTCCAGGCTATTACTGAATAGCGCCTTGATCTCCGCTGGTTTGGTGTCGAATTGCTCTACCAGGTCTTTGACGCGGTAGCCGTTGCGGGTTAGTGTCGGTTCCAGATCGTCCAGTTGGCGTGACAGCACGGATTCCACCAAGTCGGCAGATACCGGCGTTTCGCCGGTTTGGTAGCCTGCTTCGAGCGACAACGTTAGATGCAGTTGGATTTGCAAAGGTGTCCGCAGTCGCGTTGCCAGCAGATCAATGGCTTCCTGTGTCAGGATGGATTCAACGGCAATATCGCTTTTCGTGCATGAACCGATCAACCAATGGATATATTCACGCTGGCTACCGGCAATACCATCCAGATTGAACACATCGGTACGAAATCCAATTTCTTCCATCGTTGGCCGCCGTAGATCATTGCGCAACTTCGGATGTCCGGAAAGAATCACAGACAACCTGCCATCGCCATCCTCGATCACTTCTATTAAGCGCTTTAGGCCGGTCAGCGTATGGCTGTTCAGATCGTGTGCTTCATCAACAAACAAGGCGACTGGTCGCTTGTTCTTGCGCACTAATTCACGCAATTCCCGTTCGCGCTGTTCGCCCTTGGGTATCTGCACTTTTTTGTCGGTGGCAAGATCGTAGAATAAGGCCGCAATTAGCGTAGTCAGTTTAACGCTGTGCTTCTCGACCGTCAGCGATTTCGATACGGTGACTTTATTTTCTTCCTTCAATTGCTGCTGCAAACGCCGCATGGTCACGGTCTTACCGCTGCCAACAACTCCGCACACAGCAATCAACCGGCCTTCCTGGATTGCCCCCTTGATGTCCTTGAGCAACTGCTTGTGCAGCTCTGTTTCGAAATAACCGGCCTGACTGAGTGGCTGTGTCAGTCCGTAATGCTGCATCACTTCAACCCGCATGTTCGTCTCCTGTTTTCTGTTCACGAAAGTAGCTACGCACCCGTGATAGCACAACGCTACGTGCCAGGGTGTCGGCCAAAATTTGGTCGATAAAAGCGCGGTCAGATGCCGAAAGTTTCGCTAAGGGTTTGGCAAGGTCATCCGCAATGGCCAACTTGGCGGCAATCGTATTGGGAAACTGGTATTCCAGTATCTGAGTATCAAAGGGCTGTTTCGGCACATCTATAACCACCGCAGACGGTACCAGGCGCACATCATCGCCGGACAGCGCCGAAATCGGCAGGCCAAGTTGATCAGCTAATGCCCGAATTCGATCTGCACGTTCTCCAGCTTTACCGCGTTTGAATGCACGGTACCGATGCAGTGGAATAGGGCCAGACACAGGATAGTAAGGCCCAAACTTTTCGCCGTCGAACTCAACCATCATTTGATCGTCGAATAAGCCCCACAGTAAAACAACAGATTCACCAGCCATGTCGGGTTCCACTTCATAAACGGTGCCGGCAACAGTAATCCGTGCATCAACGCCTACTTTGCGCGATTCCGGTTCACGCGCGAAGCGGCAGAACTGCTCCCAGGTACACATGTCGTGCAAACCGTCTGCTGGCAAATGGGTTAGCCAATCCGTTAGACGGGAATGTTTCTCGGAGCGGTGATCCTGATCGTTGTAACTCAGCAGATAACGCATTAGCCACTCATTGGCCTGTTGCTCGGTTTCCGGCTTGTGGAAATGGTATAGCGTTTCATGCGTCTCTTTAACTGTTCGGAATGGGCGCTCGACCTTACCTTTTGAGCGGGCCGTTGTGCGGGTTCCATCCTTGCCAGCCGGCATATGGGTTTCCCATTCAATGCCGAGGGCCTGCATAACGTTCTGGAACACCATGCTTTTGGCTACCGGCCCATTGTCCAGATAGATCATCTTGGGTCGCCCCTGAAACAGGAAGTTGGTATCTGCTTTGGCTGCCATTGCATTGAAGAGAAAGCGTAGTGCAGACTCTGCATCTTCGCCATACACGCACCGGTATTCCTGATAGCACACACCACTACGATCATCCACCACACTAAACAACATCAAGGTCGGTTGTCCCTTTGATGGATCGATCCATTCAGGTTTGTCGATGTGTTTAAGGTCGGATGGTGACATATCAAATTGCCAGCAGTCGTTGCTTTGCTCGGCCTGGAATCGCACGGCGGGCGGCTCACGTAACAATCGAGGCTGATCCAGTCGTAACAAAGACAGATAGCGATTGACTGTCGGGCGGCGCAATAGCCCCTTGGGTACTTTGACTAAACCCTGTGCGGTTTCCACGCCGTAGTCTTCCATGAGTTGAATGGCCCTCCTAGGAGACTGTCGGATTAATAAAGCGAACCCACCCACGCAATCCCGTATAAAAACTTAGATTCAACTCATAAGTGCAATCGCCACAGATCGGACAAGAAAAAGGTTAG
>DAINRH010000180.1:0-8339 GCA_036741905.1 Methylobacter sp.
AGTCACCCGGGACGAAGTTGCCAGCCTGTTTGATGCGGAATTGGCGCAATCGGCCAAAGTGCTGCATGTGTTTGTGGAAAGCCTGGTACGGGAAGGCTCGCTATCCAAGCATTGGGCGCAAACGCAGACTGATGAACGCTTGCACCCCTATACCGGGCGTAAAAACAAAAAGCAAAGCGCCTTTCAATTCTGGGCTAAGGGCGACAGTTTATTACTGCGCTCGGAAAATTCACCCGAATTTGCGGTACATAGTTTCAGCAAAAAAAATATTGACGATCAATTATGGGACGTATTTGACGGACTGTTGGAAGCCAGCGCGTTAGGCCACAAATACGAAAGAAAAGTCGCTTTTCAGCTATGGTCCAAGACGGACGGCTTATTGCTGCGTTCGGAAAGCGCGCCGACATTTGCCTTTTCCTCGGCCGCTAACGGCTTCAGCGAAACCAATATCGACGAGCATCTGTGGCATGTATTCAGCATTTCCAGCTCAAACGGCGAATATGTTATCCATGTCGGCCAAAAGGAAGAAATCCGCGCCGAACTAACCGATGAAATATCGGCGCAATTGGTGACGCAGTTTCTGGTCGGCTTGCCGATTTTAGGCATTGTCATCTGGATTATTGTCGGACACTCCTTAAAACCGCTTAACCGGCTGGAAATAGCCTTATCCCGGCGGGAAGCCAGTTACCTTAAACCGCTGTCCAGCAAAAAACTGCCCAAGGAAATCATCCCGGTAGTCAATGAGATCAACAACCTGTTCGCCCAGCTTGAACAGGCCTTTGAACATGAACGCAGGTTTACCGCCGATGCCTCGCACGAGTTAAGAACGCCGTTGGCCGGACTGCTGACCCAAGCCCAGGTTGCCATGCGCACCCGTGACGAAACGGTTCGACATCAGGCGCTCAAGCGGATTGAGCAAGCCGTTAACCGGATGACCTACATGGTGCAACAGCTATTGACCTTCTCGCGCATCGAATCCGGCACCGAGTACTTAGCCAAGGAAACCACGGTGCTCAGTCGCGAAGTGCCGCGCATCATTGCCGAACTGGATACCGACGCGCATAAAAAACGGATCCAGCTGGAATACGATGAAGTTAATGCGGCGCCCATCGTAGCCAACACCCTGCTGATCAATATTCTGATCAGGAATATTATCGACAACGCGATCAAATATACCCCGGCTCAAGGCATGGTAAAAGTCGGCCTGACAGGGACGGAGCATCAATTAAGACTGTGCATTGAGGACTCGGGACCGGGCATAGCGCCCGACCAATACGAAAACTCGCTAAAACGCTTTCATCGCTGCGTTGAAACCGCCAACAAAGCGCAGGGCACCGGCTTGGGCTTTTCGATCGTGCAACGGATTGCAGCGATACATAACGCTGAACTTGTCTTGGACGAGTCCGAACTGGGCGGCTTGAAAGTGACGGTTATATTCACCTTGCCGACCAGAGCCGTGGTCAAAAAGAATGTGAGTAAATTAAGTTTTTTTACCATTAAGAAAGGCACTTGAGGGACAGCGATAAATAAGTCGGCAATTACCAGCAATCCGTCACCGCAAGAGCCGTTGAAATGCCTCTAACGCCGGTTTGCGTTAATGACAGCGTACCGCATTGATCATTAGCCTGGGCCCCGGTTGGCGCCGCATTCAGCGTATAGCTGCTGGCTGTCACCGCATTAATAGTTAAATTGTAATACGGGGTTCCGCCATCGACAGGACTGGTGGCTGAAAAAATAGTCGGACTTCCGGTATTACCACTGGTCGTTCCAGCCCCTAAATAACTGTTCGTTTCCGTGAAATGCCGTTCCATCGCATTAGCGAGCCCCAATAACGCCCCTTTCGCATCCGCTCGACGCGATGTCCTGACACTATCCTGATAACTGGGATAAGCAATGCCTGCAAGAATGCCGACGATTGCTACGGTAACCATTAGTTCTACCAGTGTGAAGCCATTCTGTTGCAGCTGTTTCATTACCTATTTCTCCTAAAGGGCACGCGCGGGAGCAACTGATAAACATATCGGCCGCTCAATATAATTAAAGTAGTCATATGTGTTTTGACAAGCCTATTGAAACTGCCGCCAAGATTGTCTCCCCCCCGACGAACTGGAGGGATTTTGCTCTTTTATTGACTGAAGATCTGCATTCTTAGTAAGGCTGAAAATTTTGTCTTCCCGTTTTCCGTCTGAAACCACAGCCGGCGTACCAGCGCCGCCATCAAGCTGTACGCCTGACGGCGCAACATGAGTGCCATCGGGAAGTGCTATCAGATCATCGGCGTTTATCATTCCATCCCCCGTAATATCCCACGGAGCTCCGCCCGCTGTGTCAGGCAAGCGACTGCCTGTCAAGGCATCCAGCTCCATTAACCAACTGGTTGCTTCAGAACTAGCTCCACAAACCTCCGTTCCAGTTGGAGGAATAGGAATTAATGTAGCGAAAATAATGCGCCCATTACGTATCAGTGGCGCACTGACGGCACGTTCACCGGCAGTGGGTAAATCCATATCCCAACCCTTTTTGGTTGGGTAATTCACCGTGTTATTGGTAGTTGCCCGTAAATTAAATCCGCCGGCGGTCACAATCTGTGTAATAGACTGAACTTGTAAATCACTTTTCGCAACGGTGGCGTTATTATCCCAAATACCGTAAAAAGTCTGAGTTTGTGCATTAGTTACATCAATGTCTGTTGCCTCAAAATATTTACCCGTACCAAAATACACCATAATACCGGCAGACTGACCTGTTCCTACTTTACCCACTTGCGGTTTAGCAGTAATCGGCTGTCTCGTGGTATCGCAAGCGCTTGTATTGGTACAAGCGCTAAATAAAGGCGCCGGCGCAGCCGTTGTTCCATAGGCTACTTTCCATTGGTTCTTATTCGAAGAGCTTACATCGAATTTCCACATATTACCGAGTAAATCGCCCGCATAAATGGAATCCACGACTCGGTCATCGTTCGTGTCAACGGCAATAGGCGAGGACAAACCATTCGGCGCAGTTGAGCTTCCGGCTTTGGTATCGATAGCGGCAATGAGTTGGCCTGTCTGTACGTCAATAATGTATAAAACCGCCAAATTGTTAACACTGCCATAGCCATTGGCCACAATAGCCGCCCATGAACCATCGTGCATCTTCACAATAGCCGTTTGCGGCAAGGTATAGCCCAAATTGTTGGCAAAGCCGCGCTTTGCTGTTGTGTCCGTGGTTAGATCGGAGGCGGCGGGGCTGTTGGTATCGCTAATCTCCCATAACACATAGCTGCCGCTAAAACTGCTCGGGTTGGTCACATCCAAACCAAACACAGCCTTGCCGCCTGCGCCGGTCGAACTGACCAGCATCGTGTGCCAAGCACTGCCAAAATACGCGTCGGCTACTCGCGGGGAACCATCTACCAGATATTGATGGCTATAGCCGGGTGACGACAATGCACTAAGTCCGCTATAGATAGCGTTAGGCACATAAGCAAGGATTTCCTTGCCCGCATCGGTGCCCGATGAACTGGCGTCAAAACCATGCAGCATGCCATCGTTAGCGCCGACATAAATCATCTTGCGTCGGGTGGCGTTGCTGGTAACGAAGGCTTTGTAAGTCGAACCCTCCGAACCTGACAATTTGTCATAACCGTAATTTTCGGCGCCGACATACGCGGGATTGGAGTTGACAATATCCCCTAACATCCATGGGTCGGGCGCAATCTTGGCAAGAGTAGTCTTATCGAGGTGTGTACGATTACGGAAAACTCTATCCGTAGCGGTCGCTGACCTTATAGTATCGGTATCGGAGCGTGCCGAGTTCTTTTCTTCATGGCTCCAATCGCCGCGTATATAGTTTAATCGCCACACACCTTGATCCGTCGTACTGGAACAATTGGATATGCCCAGCGCCGTTTTCTGGCCGGCGGTTAAATTGGCGCATGCAAAAGTTACTCCCTTTGGAGTGCCGGCAGGATCATAAGTAAAAATATTCCTGGAGTCGAAAGCCGGAATACGCTCGGCAGCATTCCATAGCGCAGTTCCAATAGCGCCGCCATCCAGTATTCCATTGCTATTGGTATCCTCGCCGGAATCCAAGATACCGTTGCCGTTGGTATCTTCAGTAATTCCGAGAGGAAACATTGATAAACTCCCCGTCCAATCGGCGCTATCAAACTTGCCCTGATAAACAGCAGCATTGGCATCCAATTTTGCAGAATTGGCCACCACAGAAGATGATGAGCCAATTTTGCTGGATATATCGGAAATGGCGTCATCAAGCGCAGATGCCAACTCGTTGGCGTTTTCGGCAAAATAAAACTTCCCTCCACCTACTTTCGCCGCATTGCTTAATACCGAAGTACTATTATTAAGACTAGAATCTGCGAAGCCAATAGCGTAAGTCGTTATATTGTTTTTAGTATGAGTATTAGCCTTGAGGGTAGAATCTAAAGAGGGACGTAAATCCATCTCATACAACGCTTGAGCAACATCGTCCAGATATTCGCCGCCGTTAGTGTAATTTCGTAGATAAGAACTGATTTCAGTATCTCTAGTAGGAAGACCGTCGCTCACCAGTATCACAAAGCTTTTTTGGCAGTAGCCTAAAATAGGTGCAGCCAAGCTTGCGTTGCCGGTAGAATTTTTGATGGAACGGCTCGTCCCATCGGCTTTGCTAAAAATGCTTGCAGCACTTGCGGTGACTTGAGTGGTCGTCGGATGTAGGGTAAGATTGCCGGCTTCCCCCGTAGCAAAATATTTGCCAATGTCGGACAGCGTTTCTGCAAGCGGTGTAAAGCCGTTTGCAGGAATATTGGAAATTTGGCCTAGGAGTACGGTGGAGTGAGCTGAATCAAGATCCTTAATTTCAGATAACAACATACCGCCATCATCAGTAGCGCCGTCGTATCTGGCTAAGCCCATTCTTACCGTTGGCTGAGCGCCGGAATCCGGCGTTAACGATGTTACAAGATCGGTAGCCGCTTGTCTGGCAATGGTGATACGGGTGCTAGTGGTTGTTTGTGTAGCAATCAAACTCCCGGATGCAAAATTCCCGGTACTGAAATACCAATTAAGTTTCAGGCCTGTATATGGCCCACCCGCCAATGAGGAGCCGTTGTAATAGGCGACGGTGTAATTTTGGGTATTATTAAAGCATTTGCCCTTCTTTTTTCCGCCAAAAGTGGCTGTTTTAGAACAGGAGCTCTTAGTACAAACTTGCACTGTCCCACTGGAGTTCACCTTCATATTGATCGTAGTTGAGGGTGTGGCCGGAGGGCTTATCCCGCCGGAAATTTCGTTTGCGGAAGGACAGCTATAACTGTAGCTTGCAGGCGCATCACTGGGGGAGGTGGTAGTGCTGGCAGTCGTTACGTCTTCGGTCATTGATCCAGAGCTATCGACCATCAGCATGATATTCGGTTTAGCGGCAGAAACGCCTATATACAAAGGTATTTGCGCCGGAGTAATCGCCGCCGCCGGCTCCGGCACAACGCTTAAAACGACCCCGAATAAGAGCGTCATGGTCGCCTTGCGAATTTTATAAATGTCCATGCCGATCTCCTAAATACCGATATATTATTGTGAAGACAAGGTTTGATTTCTCATCGCGTGTAAGTAGATTGCAGTACTACCACGGCATTGGTGGTACCGCCCGTGCCGCGGGCTGTGATCCGGTATAGCCGGGATCCGCTTGATGGAGGGGGAGTTCCGCCTTCACAAGGAGAACACTCAGCAGTACCGCCGGTGCTGCCTAAATCTTCAATGGTATAAACCGGGGCCTGACTAGTACCCGTCAAGGTTCCACCGCTATACGTTGTCACTGCGGCATTGGTCCAATCAATCGGCTGAGCGCCGGCATATAAAGTGGGCGTTCCTGCCGTAGCGGCCTCACCGGCTCGCAAGGCCGCTTCCGCGGCTTGAAAGGCAATATTAGAATCCCTGCTGTTGCCGGCCATCTTCTCTTCAAGGCCGGTTACTTGACTGCTGGTAATGCTGATTAAGGTGAGCAGCAGCAACATAATCATACTGACGGGCAGCACCACGCCGGATTGATGCTTAAATGAAAAATGTTTGTTCATCATTAACATCTTCCTTTTATGGCAGCCGGTTGCGCAAAGCAATGGTTGAGGTAAAAACCCGCCTGATTCGTCGATCTGTCGGCGTAACCGTTGCGCCATTATATGTATAAGCTATCGGCTGAGCGGCTAAACCGTCATTCATGCTTCTTACTAAAACACTCACGCGAATGCTGACCACTTGATTCATATTGAGTCCGGCTGTGCCCGCAGACACATAGTAATTGGCCGCGCCATCCGGTGTTGCATCAGTATCGGCGCCATATAAAATCTGCATATTCTCAATGCCCTCAATCAGCTCGATGGGATTGGTTGTGCTTGTAGGTTGAGAATTATCCAACCGCCATAATGCCGGTTCGCCGTCGGTATTGTTACGAATAAAAAAGCTATATGACCGAAATGCCAGCACTTCGGCATCGGAGCCGTAGAGTTTGCTGAGGTTATTTGTAGTGTTTTGGTTATTGGCATGTGCGATAGTCTGAACTCCACTGCCGGATGAGGCGCTGGTTGCTATGAAGATGTCCGTTGCGCTACAATCGGAAAGCATAAGCACATCATACATATTGATATTGCAGGTATTAGCGGCAGGTATTTGAATATTGGCATTAACTGTTCCCATATTGCCTGTCAAATACCCACCGCAACCTGCGCCAAAATGATAAGTGATCGCATCGGTTCCGGCCACACAGGCGTTGGCAGCGCCGCATGCGCCGGCGCTCCAATTATTGGCAACGTTATTGGCACCTGCAAGCGGCGTGCTAAGGCCGCCTGCAAGCGTCGCAGGGACAGGGTTCGGATTGGGGTTTTTGGGATCAATGATAATGTTGGGGGTAATTGATCGGGATACACAGCCTTGAAAGCCCATCATCCGGTTATCCTTGGTAATAAAATCCATGACAAAGCGGCCATTTTCCTGAAGCCTGGACAGATTCTCCTGCATTCTATAAGTCTGTCTGGAGCCGATGAAAATCTGCAATATTCCGCCTATTAAAAATAGGCCCAGCAGCATGGCGATCATAAGTTCTACCAGTGTAAAGCCTGTTTGTGAACTTTTAGAATGCTTCATAACTGAAAGCTCACTGAAAAACTCGGGTCGGAAGCGTTGACAGCCCCATCGCGGTTATCGTCCCAGTTGACAGTAATGGTAAAAACCCGCGTTGCAGCGTCAACTGTTATTGTTCCTGTGCCGCTGGGCAGAGTGCCGGTTAAGGCAGCGTTCCATTGAAAGAGGTCATTTTGGGCCATTTGCGCAGAGCTACAGCCGGTCACGGTTGCGCAGTTTGCCTGAACTGCGGCAGCTGTCGCGGCCATAGTCAGATAGGTGCCGGCGGCAATAACACTGCCGGTTGCCGGATTCAGACTTTCATTTTTATTGGCGCGCATTCTGTCGGCCATGTCATAGGCCAATTGCGTGGCTTGGCTACGGTTATAGGCACTCAGGTTGTTTTTAATACTGGCAGCTTGAAGTCCTGCCAACCCAAGTAGGCCGACGGCTAAAACCAATGTCGCGATTAAAACTTCAATTAAGGTGAATCCCTTATTTTTGTTCATAAGGCATCATGCCGGCAAGCAACGTGTTTTGACCGGATTAAGGGCATGCTGTGGTTCCTTCAGAAGTTCTTGGGCGACCCACTGCATTTACTGCGATTGCACGGGAGTCCCCGGTATCGGCTGAACTATCGCACAATCTGAATGTGTCCCCGCTGGAATTTAAGCTTAAGCCGCTGGGCAAATAGGCGGCAAAGTCCTGATAGCCGACAGTACCGGTTCTTAAGGTAAAACCGTTACTTAAAGCCGGATAGGTTTTAAGCAAGGTGTCCGCGGCATCAAGCGCGCCATCGCCGTCTAAATCGGTAAAAATATCCCAGCCTGAATCCCAGTTTTGATTGGTACTTCCTTTTCTTCTGACACTAATTTGCACTCCGCGTTTAACGGCTTCGCTACGGGCCAGATTTAACGAGGCAACCAATTCATTGGCATAGGTTGTTAACCGGGTGCTGTTTATGATTGATGTAAAACCGGGTATGGCTACACCCACAAGAATAGCGACAATGGAAATGGTAACGATGAGTTCGATCAGGGTGAATCCAAGGTTTTCTGTTAACTTATTACTCATTGGCGATTACTCTCCGCACATTACCGGTTTTGAATATACTTAATCAAAATACAAAAACATATAGCACCTGCGATCACAGTTTTTATATTCCATTCATAACTATTAAGGCTAGGAGGCTGTCGGATAGGGCTCGGCATTCTGCTTATTGCATGTCCAATGGATTTTTGGTGG
>DAINRH010000181.1:0-6895 GCA_036741905.1 Methylobacter sp.
ACTTGTTGAATTTATCTTCTTGCCAGCTATCCTACCGACTCTTTCAGAGCAACCTGCCCCGAAAGAACTGCGCATTCTACAGCCTTCTCAGAATACGTCAAGAAGTTATTTTTACTCTTGCAAACTTTCTTTTTCCTACTTGATATATATGATTGGTGCCAACGGGGATCTCCAGTTTTTGGTCGGAAACTTTTTCTCCGTCGATTTTAACCGCCCCCTGTTTTATCATACGATTAGCCTCAGATGTACTTTCCGTTAATCCGGCATCTTTCAATAGATTCGCTATACCGTAACTGGCACCGCCAATCTTTAATTCTAACGCTTCCATCTCATCAGGCATTGCACCACGCTGAAATCTGGCTTCAAAATTTTCCAATGCCTTAACAGCAGCAGATGCATCATGAAATCTTTCTATAATTTCCTGAGCTAATCTTACTTTGTAGTTTCTCGGGTTCGCACCTTGCTTGCATTCCTCCATCCATAGCTTTATTTCAGCCATAGGACGAAAGCTTAACAATTCAAAATAACGCCACATCAATTCATCTGATATAGACATTAATTTACCGAACATATCATCGGCAGAGTCGGCTATACCGACATAATTATTCAGCGACTTGGACATTTTCTGCACACCGTCCAATCCTTCCAAAATAGGCATCGTCATGACAACCTGAGGCTTTTGCCCAAAAGCTTCTTGCAACTGCCGCCCAACCAGCAAGTTAAACTTTTGATCCGTCCCCCCCAGTTCCACATCCGCTTTCATCGCCACCGAATCATAGCCTTGAATTAAAGGGTACAAGAATTCATGTATTGCAATGGACTGCCCACCTTTAAAGCGCTTGCTAAAATCATCCCGCTCCAACATTCTCGCCACAGTATGTTTTGCAGCCAATTGAATCAAGTCAGCCGGCGACATTGCATTCATCCAGCTTGAATTGAACATCACCAGCGTTTTAGTCGGGTCCAGGATTTTGAATATTTGCTCCTCATAGGTTCTTGCATTGTCAATTACCTCGTCCCGAGTCAACGGTTTGCGCGTCACGTTTTTCCCTGTCGGATCACCTATCATCCCGGTAAAATCGCCAATCAGAAACAATACTTCATGCCCCAAATCCTGAAACTGCTTTAGCTTGTTAATCAACACCGTATGCCCCAAATGCAGATCAGGGGCAGTCGGGTCAAAGCCCGCCTTAATTCGAAGAGGCCGTCCCTCTTCCATTTTTTTAATTAACTCTTGCTTAATTAAAACCTCATCAGTCCCTCTAAGAAGGTGTGCCAATACGTCCTCTTGCAATTTCTTTCTCCAAATATCTATAAATAATCCATTATAGAATTAATAATCAGCTCCGCTGAATAAAAACTTTTATCTAACCTAATTAATTGGCAAAAACCTTTAAAACCACTTAAAATGAAGTTACAAAATCATTAAATCCCCTCTGATTTACATAATTTTCAATTACTTAGCATAGCCTAGTGAAAAATAGAATCTATACATCCTTGTTCTTTGGAATTAGCGTAGCCTTTTCCATAACCGGCCACACACAAACAAAACCAACACACGCACCTGTAAAGATTATTTCCGCCCCCCATCACACCAAACCGGATAATAAGAAAAAAACGGCTGCGACGGCCGTTAACGCCAAGCCAAGCAATAAAAAAACGCCCGCCACACCAAAGTCCGCCAACAAAAAAGACCCCATTGCTACAACCAAGCTATCACCGCAAAAAAAAACTACTGCAACAGCTAAATCTACTACAAAAAAGCAAACCATCGTTTCTGCTAAGTTAAAACATAATAAGCGAGCTATTATCTCGTCCAAGTCAAGTCACAAAGCTAACGAGGCTGATCTTGATCCGTCCACCAGAAAACACACCGTTATTTCTTCCAAGTCAATCGAATCTGTATCAATCAAGTCAATCATCGACCAGAAACCGCAAAAGCACATGCCTGCTAACCTGGACGTGGATAATGCAGAATCAGATCAAATCATCCGTACCAATAATGACAGACAAATCCACCGAACCATACTCAAACATCCGCAAATCACAAAAATCAATACGGCTCATGTATCTATAGAAACCTCCTTGTTTCTGGATGGACTCGAAGCCGACTTATCAAAAGAGCTGATCCTGCAACTTACCGATATTTTTGCATGGGACATCGATTTTGCCACCAATCTACGTCCTGGCGATCAATTCACGATTGTTTATGGCAAGAAAATAGTGGACGGCAAAGAAACCAACAGCGACGAAATTATTGCTGCTGAGTTTATTAACCAAGGATCGGCACACACCGCGGTCAGATACATCAATGAATTCGGCATTGCCAGTTATTACACGCCCGACGGACAGTCCATGCAAAGGGCTTTTTTAACGACGCCTGTTGACTTTGCAAAGATCAGCTCACCTTTTGACATGCACCGTAAGCACCCCATACTTAACAGAATTCGTGCTCACAAAGGCATTGATTATGCTGCAAGAATCGGTACGCCTGTAAAAACAACAGGGGACGGAATCGTCACCTTCAGTGGCAACAAAGGCGCTTATGGGCAAGTAGTCATTATTCAACATAACGACCACTACGAAACACTTTATGCGCACATGTCCGATTTTAAAAAAGGCTTAGCAGTCGGCAATCACGTTAAACAGGGCGATGTTATAGGCTTTGTCGGCCAAACCGGCCTAGCCACCGGCCCTCACCTACATTATGAGTTTCATGTGGACGGGCTTTATCGCGACCCGGAGACGGTTAAAATACCGCATTCAATGCCTATAAGCAGCGCATTACTGGACGACTTCAACACCCAAACCCAGCCATTCTTTACTCAACTTGTTCAAGTTAAAGCAAAAAGTTTATTTGCAAAAAACCCTTCGGCAATTGCTCCCGACATTGTCCCACCACCTGCATCCATGCAGCCCTCTCATTACGATTAACCAAAATCGATGTCAGAACTTTATATTGGACTCATGTCCGGAACCAGCCTGGATGGCATCGACGCCGCTCTTGTTGATTTTAAAAACACTAAAGCCCGTCTTGTCGAATTTGAATACCTGCCCTTCCCCGGCGACATTCAAAATACAATCCAGCAACTTAGCAAGCCAGACACGCTAATCTCGCTCAAAGAATACGGCACCCTGGATGCACGGCTCGGCCACTTATTCGCCGAGGCCGTTAATACCTTGCTTGCTAAAGCCAACATTCCCGCTTCATTGGTCAATGCCATCGGCAGCCATGGACAAACCATCTACCATGCCCCCGACATTCGACTACCGGGGATAACTGACGCATCGCAATCGACTAAAAACCGACGCCAGCCATTTCCTTTTTCCCTGCAAATCGGCGATCCCAATATCATTGCCGAACTTACCGGCATTACCACCGTAGCTGATTTCAGGCGCCGGGATATTGCCGCCAAAGGTCAAGGCGCTCCACTGGTCCCTGCTTTTCATCACGCCGTATTCCATCATCCGGATGAACATCGCTGTATCGTAAACATCGGCGGCATAGCCAACATTACCGTGTTACCTAAACTGCAATCCGCCGCAGTCATCGGCTTTGATACCGGTCCCGGCAACACCTTAATGGATCTATGGATCAAGCTGCAACGAAACCAGTCGTACGATAAAAACGGCGCTTGGGCCAAGACCGGCAACATCGATCATGACTTGGTAGCGCTATTGAAACAAGACGCTTATTTCAACGCCGCTCCGCCCAAAAGCACCGGCAAAGAATACTTTTCCCTTCCTTGGGTTTATCAGTATTTCGACGCATTCAGTTACAAAGCCGAAGACATACAAGCCAGCCTGTGTTTTTTGACTGCGATAACGATTTGCGATGCCATCAAAAAGCATGCACCGGAGACTGAGCGAGTATTGATTTGCGGCGGCGGCATTCACAATGAATATTTATTGGCGCTCATCCAACAGAACATTGAATGTCCGGTTGAATCAACAGAGCAGTATGGGCTTCATCCCGATCATGTCGAGGCTATGGCATTTGCATGGTTAGCCAGACAGACATTAAACAACCTGCCTGGCAATTTGAAAGAAGTAACAGGAGCAACCGACTCCGTCGTTCTTGGAGGAATCTATCCGGGAAACAAAAAGGGCGACAGCCTGTCGCCCAACAAGGGGGAGAAACTATAAAATAACTACGCGGAAAAAGAAGACCCGCAACCGCAAGTCGTAGTCGCATTAGGATTACGGATAACAAACTGAGCACCGGACAAATCTTCTTTATAATCGATTTCAGCACCGGTTAAATACTGAATACTCATCGCATCAATCAATACCGTAACGCCGCCGTTTTCAACGCAGGTATCATCTTCATTGACTTCTTCGTCAAAAGTAAAGCCGTATTGAAACCCTGAACAGCCGCCGCCTGAGACATAAACCCTCAATTTCAGATTATCGTTACCCTCCTCGGCTATCAATTCACCCACCTTGGAGGCAGCGCTGTCAGTAAAAACTATCGGATTAGACATATGTTTAACACTATAAAAAATGAAGTTAAATAAATTATGACTATACCAAGCTTTTTAGTCAAGAATTATGGATAAAGCGCAATTATCTTTAATCCGGCGTCTTCCTTTAAGCCAAACATCAGGTTCATATTTTGCACCGCTTGGCCCGCCGCGCCCTTAACCAGGTTATCGATCACCGACAACACCACGATAATTTGACCGCCCTGCGGCTGATGAATCGAAATCTGGCAATTATTACTACCCCGGACGTTTCGGGTATCAGGATGCGAACCTTGCGGCAATACATCGACAAACACCTCATCTGCGTATCTTTTTTCGAACAAGGTTTGCACATCATCCAAACTTCCATTCGCCTGGCTATATAAAGTAGCGTGTATCCCGCGAATCATCGGCGTCAAATGCGGAACAAAAGTCAATCCGACCGATTTGCCCGCCACCCGTTTAAGTCCCTGGACAATTTCCGGCAAATGCCGATGACCGCCGACCGCATAAGCCTTAAAACTCTCCCCGGTTTCGCTCATTAAAGTCGCCAACTCCGCCTTACGCCCTGCCCCGCTGACGCCGGATTTAACATCAGCGATTAAATGATCAACATTAATCAAATCGTTTTCAAGCAACGGTAAAAATCCCAACTGCACAGCAGTTGGATAGCAGCCCGGACAAGCGATTAAATTACTCTGTTTAATCGCCTCGCGATTCAGTTCCGGCAAGCCGTAAACAGCTTCCGCGATTAAATCGGGACAGGCGTGCTCCATGCCATACCATTGACTCCATTCCTTGACATCTTTCAGCCTGAAATCGGCGGACAGATCGATAACTTTTACCCCGCGCGCCAACAACTGCTCCGCCATCAGCATCGCCGTGCCGTTCGGCGTCGCAAAAAACACCACGTCGCATTCGGCCAGGGTTTCAATTTCAGGCAGGCTAAATAGCACATTGATAGAGCCCCGCAAGCTGGAATAAAGCGTATCCACCCTAACACCGGCGTCGGCACGCGATGTGACGACCGCCACCTCAACATCCGCATGCAACGCTAAAATCCGCAATAGCTCAACACCGGTGTATCCGGTTCCGCCCACAATACCTGCACGAATCATCTGTTTTATCCTACCCACACATTGTTTATAAAAATAACCGGAGCATATGATAACCGCAACGTGGATTGCTGACGATGTTGCAACTATATCCTTCCTGAACAGATGATTATCATTGAATTGGCAATGCCCTTTTTGACCATCGCACCACCCTACGTAACTTACGTTAATCTTGTCTTTTTACATCTACGATTACTTCGGGCAAGGCCATTCTTTCATGAGTGCCGCTTTAATAAGTGATTCCGCACTTGAACTCCATAATTCAGGATGCTCATTTAGGTATTTAGACACAACATTTGCAGCTTGATCTGAAGTGATATTTTGCGGACAAAATAAACCCGATCCAATAGTTGCATCAACGACACCCATTACATAATAAACATAAGCCCCGGCATCATAGAGCTCCGCATTGTCTATATCGCCGCTTTTATAGGCAGTTGACTTGTCGTGAAGCTTCTGGCCATTTATAAACGCATTGAAACCAGCGTTAGCTGAGACTGGCATCAGCATTGTAGCGATTAGGATTAACGTTGACGCTTTCATTTTTACACTCCATAGATTTTTTGTTACATCGGGACAGTTTATATCTATATAAGCCGGATTACACGTGCAACAGATAATGACAGTCACCACTTCTTCATAATCTTCGGGTAATAATTCGTTGATTATCTCCACCCTAATTGGAAATTTTACGTTTTGACACAGCCTCGGTCGTAATCCGACTGTCAGTTTTAACTAAAAAATCACCACGCGTTGAAAGAAACCACCTATAAACAGCTCTTTTTACTTAACCCGCACCGACTCATTCCAGCTTGTCGTAAACTGGGCAAAACCCGTTCCGTTCTCGATTTCCGAATCTTATCGAAACCGGTTGCCGCGACTGAAATAGCCTTCGGAAAGCGCCGGTTGATCTGGTCGACGGCATACTATTTCACGAACTTTTTAATGCCTGCGATTTAAGGAAACAAGGCTATATTATGCAATTCTCAAAAAAACAGACGAGGGAAGGAAAAAATGATAGCAATCTCCATCGTTGCCAGAATCAAATGTGCTCTGGTTCTTATTATTTTCATGTTGATACCGATACTTCCCATCACCGGTACGATAGGATTATTTATAGTGATCTTTCGTCCTATCTGGTTTAAAAAGCTGGTTGATACTGTGTATGCCGATAAAAACAAGCGCTAGCCTTCTCCGGAAATCTGATGTTTTCCAATTAATTGCCTGCATGCATACAAAAGCCGCCTATTTTTTGAGCTAGTTATAGGTATCATTACATATTGTGTATTCAGTTCTGAATATATATTGTTGAACGAT
>DAINRH010000181.1:6995-8280 GCA_036741905.1 Methylobacter sp.
TATAGGTATCATTACATATTGTGTATTCAGTTCTGAATATATATTGTTGAACGATGGACGGGGTGATAGATCGGCAATTTTTGACCTGATAATATCGGCCAATTGCAGACCTGCATATCATTTTGTCCAGCCAAGCCCCCTTTGAGAAAAGGGGGCAAATTATGATTAAATAAACCACGAGGATTTTAAAATGGCTGAAGAAACAGAAAAAGACTACACATGGTGGATCGCTGGTGTTGCTATTGCTGCTGTTATTGTTTTAGTTGTGCTGCTGAAAAAGGACGAAACCAAGCATTTGCAAAGTGGCGCGGTAGAGCAGTTGCAATCTGAAACCTTCCAGAATATAGAAAAGAGAAAAACCAGCAACACCACTGGCAACGTAGGTAATTGAAACAACACCCCCGTTATGAAAATAACGGGGGTGTTGTTACTTTATGTTGACTCCCCTCTCCGTAACGACTCCATCAATAATAACTTCCGCTTAGGGTTCCCACGCTCTGCGTGAAAACCCGGTCAGGGACGCTCCAGCGTCCCGAGCCGCAGAGCGGTTCAGGCTACATGGACGTACACAGCTCGCCACATCCATGACACTGGATACCCGCTTGCCGGCGGATTTGACTCGTTAGCCTGATGTGAAACAGTTCCAAATTTTTTTCCACTGGCAGCGCCTGTTTTTCCAATCAAGAAAGCCGGTTTGTATTATAAAAAAATATTTCCAGTCAATTTAGACGCTTTTTTATTGGCGAAAATGGCAAACGTTCCACGCTGATAAACCCAATTAAAATACAAAAAAGAGGGGAGCAGGAGATTGCTTTGCTCCCCCTATGGCCAAAGTATCATCAATGGATGAAGGGGATAGCTTAAGCGTTAATTTAACGTTTTGGGATATGTGCGAATACTTATATCGTCAGCTTTCGACAGTCTGATTTGGGTGGATTGCAGCCCGCGTTCTATTTCTGTGTAAATTTTGAAAATCTTGAAATGAAAGATAGAATCAGAAAACGAAGAGAACGTTTTGGATTTGACCGGCCAATGTTTGAAGCAAAAACAGGCGTTAAGGCCAAAACATGGGCAACCGGCTGACAAAGGGCCAAACTATCCCAAAAGTAGCACAAATTAACCCGGAATTAGAGAAAGCTAGAAAAATCCGTCAACAGGTACATAACCGCTGGGAGGGCCATTAGCAAAATGGGGACCCTTAAAACAAGACCTGATTAGTAAGATGCTTCAGCTAGGAGACTGTCGGATTTAGCAGTGCGAAAGATGTTAAAATAGCCCGGTCGAC
>DAINRH010000182.1:0-8255 GCA_036741905.1 Methylobacter sp.
CATGCAGGGTGTTGTGGGGGCTGAGGGTTAGAGACCCTCGGCTACCCGATTAGGCCAAATGCATGATTGCAAGACCTGACCCCAGGCTTTCGTGTGGCATCACCAGCAAAGGCCCATGGCGTAGCTCAAAAACTCCGGGGATACAACAAGCATTATCCAATGCCTATCTCAAGTCTCAGGGGTTATATGCGCTACGCGATGGATGGATCAAGCTTCACCATTCCAAGTGAAACGCCCTGTGCGGACCCGCATGCAGGGTGTTGTGGGGGCTGAGGGTTAGAGACCCTCGGCTACCCGATTAGGTATTTAAGTTTGCTTTGACCTCAGTTATTTATTTTTCAGAATATATTTGCCCCATGAGAAGTTTGCATATCCAACAATACTAGCTACAACAAATGCGCCAAACGATTCAACGCTATATGAAAAAATAACTATTGAAATAAATAGGCTTACCACACCCCATAAAAACAAGGTCTTGCTTGAAAACTTTGAGACAAAAGTTAGAACTTTTTCGGTAATCCACAAGTATGAGAGTAAGAGAATCAAGTAAACAACCATATCAGTTGATCCGTGATAATCAGATTCGTAATCGTTCATTGCGTCGAGATAGCCCATATTTATACCTTCTTAGGATTTGGTGAGCTGAGAGACGGAGCAACCCCCGGAACTATGTTGCGCCTAACGTAGAGCTAACCGGGCGCGGCCCAGAAAGCTAAGCAACACAACCGTATTATCCCCGCGCTCCTGTTGAGCGACGGGTTAGACACGTTTTTTACTTAGGAGAAAATTATGGAACACAAAAGAGTTTTTACCGGATCGAGCGAAACCGAGGGGGAATTAAGAATATTTCTGGATGCAGCAGAATCCCTCGAAAGCGGAGTGCCAAAAGAGCTGTTCAAGAATGATTATTACTGGAAAGTGATGACTGCCGGTCGTAACGGCCCGACAGACGCCTATCCAGGATCACAGGCGCTTGACGATACCGGCGGATTTTTCGACGAACGCGAAGGGCTTGTTTACTTAACAGATAAGGCAAAGGGCTGCATAAGTGCCTAACGTAGAAATAACGGGACGCGGTACAAAGAGTGACGGTGACGCATAGATTGATTCCGCGTTCCCGTTGATTGAAATGTTAGATGTGTTGTGGCGCATGACTATGGACTTGGCTTTACGTCAAGAGCCAGTGTTACAGCGCCATCAGGAATAAGGATGGAAGAATATGACAATTTATAATGGTTGGCCAGAGCACACAATTCCACGAGTAGCGGCAAAGCTTTTTCTTGGTTCAGCAGCCAAACATTTTGGGAAAGCTTTGTGGTGCCTCTCACGGTCTTTAAGAGAATATTGGTATCACTGGCGAAATCGAGCCATTTTTGAGAGTAACCTGGGGAATTGGATATTCCTTCGGCGGGTGGAACTTCGACAACAAACAAAAACTGAGGCATGTGGTACTCCTTCGGTTGGTGAAAAGTAAACATCTAACGCCATGCTCAGGAGCGCAGTGCCGCGCGACTGAACCTAAATTTAACGAAAACCATGACGCGGCACTGCGTCGCCTGGAGCTATGAGTTATGCGTAAAACTAAATGGATAAGCGCTCGCCGCTCATGGCCGAAAACATTGATAATCGGAATTTCGTGGTCATGGGACGAGGACGGAACAGGCTGTCTAATGATCCATTTTTTCAAGTGGGTGATGCTTATAGGCCCTCACGTTTCCGGCGTATAACGCCGTGTTAAGCGGAAAGCCGCAACACACGGAACTTTAATAAACAAAACGAGCTTCGGGCGGCTTTTCCGCTTGAACGCATAGTTATACCGGAGAATTTAAAATGTTTTTCTGCCCACAATGCGAAAGCGACACAGAAACACTGAACGAAGGATATTGCGAGGAGTGCAGAGCCGAAAACCAGAACAGTCTGGATCAGCATAATTTTGAATTTGACGCATGGAATGGAATGAGCGCCCAGGACAGAGACAACCGGATCAAACAAGCGTATGTATAACGCTATGTTCAGGGGGCCGCGCCATGAACAAAATTAATTTAAGCAAACGACCCAGAGGGCGCGGTTCCGCTGGAACTAACTGTTAGGCCTACTTATGAAAATAATGTTTACTGTTTTTTTAATTTGCATGACTTCAAATGTTTATGCGCATGGCAGCTCACACAGACATACAATGCGTGAGCGTGAAGATATGTATGGCAATACTTATCTTGAATGCTACGACCGTATCCTGTCACTCGCACCCATAATAAAACTTCATTTTAGTCGTGTCAGGTGGCATTTATTTTCTGATAACGAATACTACGAAGTAGAGGTTGAGCCGGACAAAATTATAAGTCATCAAGAGTATTTGGAACTATATGACGAATTTATAGCAGGCGACCGTGATTGCGCTAATTACAATGAATACCACTTTTAATGTGTGCGCCTAACGCCACGGTAAGGCGACCGACGCCAGCTGAAGCCGAAAAGCACGAAGAACTTTGAAAAACACAAACCTCAAACCGCGCTTAGGGCGGCGGGTCGGCCTTGACCGTATAGTTACATTTGGATTATTAAATGAGATTTAAGGCGAAAGAAATAGAATGCAGAACAACTCTACAACAAGCTAAGCGACAAAATCGTATTATGTGGGGCAGATTTAGGTTTATTCACACTGGATATATTCCAATGCGTTTTAGAAAGAAACCGGCCAGTCCGCGTTGACTGGCGAGTTGAGCGGATGGCAATGGTGCCTTAGCAGCGGAATGGAACCAGCATGGCATAGCTGGGATGAATTTTGAGGCGATGACTCTGGCATGCAGATGGGTGACGGAACCTATATTTGCCCTTACTGCGAGCGGTAAATCATGCCGACATACCGTGGCAAGCAACCGCCGAAACTGGCCCGACACAAGAAAGCGCATAACGTAGAGCTAAGCAGGCGCGGCCCTGGTAGCTTGGTAAGCAAAACCGCCGCAGAACCGCGCTCTGCTTGAGCGCAATGTTATGCTTTTTTATTAAAAATGGATGTGTAATGGATAAACCAACTGGTATTCTTGGGGTGAGCCGAGTCAATGAACCGATACGCTGCATGTACCCATTCGAGACTTTGCAGATTGCTCGCGGTGTAATAACGCTTTCTGCTTGGAATCCAACAAACCCAGCAAAGCCGATTGATGCGCTTATCTTCAAAGTTGAAGATTTAGAGGACATCATTGTTGTGGAGTTGATGGCTGATCAAAAGCTTCGCACCAAAAAAACCATGGTTCCACCAGAGAATAGTGAAACGTGACGAGCGGCTTGCCATCACTTGAGTAGCCAACACCTTCGGCCTTTCGGTGCATCGCATCTTGCCGAAGATGCAGTGACACCACATGTTTTGCAAGTGGAGTTAAATCTCTTGGATGCTGTAGCGCGGCCTGTACTGCATCCTCAACTTGTTCTGCTGACGGGTGAATAGGCTTCTCGCCTTCCCATTCAATGTGTAGTGGCATAGTGATTTCCTAGGTAGTGCATAACGTAGAAATAACGGGACGCGGTACAAAGAATGACGGTGACGCATAGATTGATTCCGCGTTCCCGTTGATTGTTATGTTAGGGGTTTGATTATTATTTAGCAAAATGGAGAATATCATGAATATGTTTTTCGATGACGGACAAAGGGTCGTCGTCACAAATAATGCTTGCATTCCATGTTGCTTCAAGATTTTGATTATGCGCAAGTTGGCAATAGCGATCCCATGCTTGATGATAAGCTTTAATGCGAGCTTTGCTAACGAAAGGAGCGAAATTATGAATAGCGGTAGCCATAGCTTCGAAATTGTCCCTGAGAAAGTTATCGACATCGGGGACGTTATGCGTGGAACCGTGCCTGCGAGCGGCTTCAAGCCGTCCCAATGCGGGAGCGAAAGCCTCCCTAAAGTCTTTGACGGCTGTTGTAACAACATTCTTGTGCCTGATGTAAAGAGCAACAGCGGCAGTAATAATACATCCGAATATAGTAGCTTCTGGTCCAGTAATGTTCATGATGATTTTTGGTCTTTTGTGGGGATCATCCCGTCAATATGGCTAATGTTATGGGCTGCTAATTTGAATGCCCCTAACGTAGAGCTAACCGGGCGCGGCCCGGAAAGCTGAATAAACAAAACCGCATTATAACCGCGCTCCGGTTGAGCGCCGGGTTAGGTGACATAGCTTATTTGCTCCAACGTAATGTGTTTTTCTTCACCTTCACCAGTAACAACCAGCTCTACTAATACCGCCGCATTTTGACTGACCTGAGTAACACACTCAACCAAGGCATACAGCGGAATGCTATTGGGTTTGAAGTATTTAACTTGGATTGACTGCTTGGTATCGCTTGAAGGACTTTCGGCTTCGGCAATACATTGAGCAAAATCACTCTCGATAGCCTGTGCTGGGTTGCGCCCATAAGAGAGTGCATACCCAAATTGCTGGGCTAAGGCAGAAAAGTCACGTTTCGCAACCAAGGCAACTGCTTCCTGGCCAAATTTGGTAAGAGATTCTACATTGGTTTGGCTCGAAGAAAGTTTCATGTTACCTAACGTAGAGCTAACCGGGCGCGGCCCGGAAAGCTGAATAAACAAAACCGCATTATAACCGCGCTCCGGTTGAGCGCCATGTTAGGCTAGGGAACAGAAATTTAACTTTACCCTGATCCCAGTTATTGGTGATTGGCATGATTATTTGCTGTCTTACTTTGGGAGCTTCATTTTCGCCCTCAGCCACTGCAAGGCTAGGCTGTAAGCAGGGTTGCTCTCGTTTTTAGTGAGAATCTCAAATTTTGTGACGTTAGATGAATATTGGATTGGGAATTCATCGCTTGGAATTTGGCTGGGAGCGTGATCTATGCCAGTCTGGAACCAGGGGTTGAGCTTCTCAAAAGTGGTTATTAAGTCCGGGCTTAATTTATTGAAGCTCTCATTTATCGGTATCGCGCCAATCTTTCTTCGCACCTGAAATGACAGGCTATCCATTGCGCAGAGATGGCCTGTGTTGTATTCCACGCCGATGGTGTTGTATCTGTTGTCTGCGCTGCCGTGCTTTTCAAGTTCGTCGATGAAGTCTTGGATGGTAAATCTTTTTAAATGATGTGAAACGCTATGGTCTACTTGAATGCTATGGTGTGGCAATATGCTAAGGTCAGCAAAAGAAGTGTCGATTCTGCTTGCGGCCTTAAAGAGCTCTTTTATTGGGTGGGCTTTAAATTTTTTGACGCCCTCGTCATTCATTAGCAGGAAAGCCTTTAAGTATTTCTCTATAGCTTGTGCCGCTGCCCAGTAAAATCCCCGTGGCAGCCCCTTTTGCGCTAGCAGTCGGGACATCAAATAATCCTGATCGCCAGGTACCACAAAAGACTCGTAAATGACATCAACGGCGCTGCATTCGGCTTTTGACTGGATGTGCTCAGGCATGCGTTTGAAGTTAGCTATTTCTTTGCTCATGTCGAAGTTATAAATGAAACCCATTTTGTCATTTTCTGAATTCAAGGCGTGCTCCTTTTCTGCTTGGGGAAAAGCCTAACAAGTTATTAAGCTGTTAACAGTATATCTACCACCAAACCTATGTTGCAACAATAAATTTGTGAACTGCAAGGGTTTTTTCTTTCCGTATATCATCCAAACTGCGCTAAAAATCGCTTTTGGAGGTTGTCATGCTGCCCGTTCCCGCATCCCTGAGTCAGGCATTCGAGTCACAGCTTTCTCAGCGCAATATCCCGGATCAGCAACGCCGCGATTTTCATAAGTGGCTTAGGTTTTATCTGGATTTTTGCGCTAAGTACACGTTGGACCCGAAACTTACCGCTAGCTTTGCCGGGTTTGATGGAAAATTAAAAAGCAAAGGACAATCCGATGCGCAAAGACAACTGGCTCGTCGGTCCATTGCCATTTATTACCGAACAATTGGCGTCATTAAATCCCCGCAAGCTACCTCCGGCAATTCATCCGCTAAAAATCCTTCGTCATGGGTGGCGTCAGACACGCCAAATCAGACGTCTTCCAAACAGGCCGATTTGCCGACTGCAAAACACGCAATTCCGTTGCCTGCCGATGCGACTGAACCGCAGAAATTGACCGGTTCTAACTGGGAAGCCATTTATGAGCAACTGAAAAACGCCATCAAGGTACGCCATTATTCGAACAAGACTTGGCAAGCCTACCGCTATTGGCTGCAACAGTTTCAAACCTTTACCAAAAGCAAGGATGTCGGCTTATTGGGCATGGCCGATGTCAAAGGCTTTTTGAGTCATCTCGCCGTGAACAAACAGGTCGCCGCGTCTAGCCAGAACCAAGCGTTCAATGCGCTACTGTTTTTATTCAAGAATGTGTTACAAAAGGAGTTCGGTAAGGTTGAAGGCGTGGTGCGGGCCAAACGGCGGCCTTACATTCCGGTAGTATTGTCGCGCCCTGAAGTGGATCGGATTATCGGATTGCTGGAACCGCCTTATGATTTGATCGCCAAACTGTTGTACGGCTGCGGCTTGCGCTTGTTCGAATGTCTGAAATTACGGGTACAGGATTTGAATTTCGATATGCAAGTATTGACGGTGCATGACGGCAAAGGTCTGAAAGACCGCACCTTGCCGATGCCGTCAACTTTGACTGCCGAACTTGCCGCCCAAGTAGAGCAAGTGGCGATCTTACATGAGCAGGATTTGGCGGCTAACACTGCTGGGGTATTCTTGCCTGGTGCGCTGGACATCAAGTATAAAAACGCGGCAAAAGAATTCGCTTGGCAATGGTTGTTCCCCGCCAAATCGCTCACTTTGATGCCAGTCAGTGAGGATTATCGGCGTTGGCATTTGCACGAAACTCACGTGCAACGCGCGATTAAATTAGCTGTGCGCAAAAGCCGCATCGCCAAACGCGCGTCGGCGCATACGTTTCGCCACAGCTTCGCCAGTCATCTTTTACAGGCCAACGTCGATATTCGCACCATTCAGGAATTGCTTGGTCACAGCGATTTGAAAACAACGATGATCTACACTCATACAGTACCCAGTGTGACGATTAAAGAAGCTAAAAGTCCTTTGGATTTATAAATCAGTGATGTTAGGTTTTGGCTGCAATGAGCTAGTTTACAGTCAGTGACCAAAGATTTTTCTACGGCAGATAATGGCCGAAAAACGACACTCCCCTCTTTGCAATACCCGATACTATCAACCACAACACGTTTTGGATAATTGATTGCTTTGGATTTTTGTTCTCCCCCCTTACGATGTTATAGTCCGAGAAAATTCACACGGTATTTGATCATGATCGGATTTATTCTTTGCAGCGTGTCTCTGGCGGCCCTGGTGCAGAACCAAAACCAATTTCTATCGCTACTTGCCACTCCGGTAGCTTTGGGCGTCGGCCTGACGGTGATGGCTGCCAGTTTGCTGGCAGGCTATTTTAAAAAAGCTCCCACCGTTATTTGGCACGACGGATTTGCCACCAGCGGCCTGTTAGTCTGGTATGCGTACTGGATGCAGGAGTTCAACTACGATGCGCCGATGTTCTTTTTCTTCCCGTTGTATTTCGCGTTTTTAACCTCAATCGTGACGATAACCTTGATCAATAAGAGTGAATATTTCGACTTGGAATCTATCCGGCATCTGCGACACCTGGAAAAAAACAGCTATTTTAATATCGGTACGATTGTGGTGTTTGTGCTGATTAGCCTGCTGATTACCCGCCACTACATGCTGTACCCGATAGCGATGACGTTTTTCATAATCCGTCATACGATGACCGTCTGTCTGGAAATTATCGATAGCTGATACATTTGTTTACAGGGCAGGGCGAACCCAGTTGCAGTCGCCCGGTCTCTTATTCTCCCAATGACTTAAGGCAATGCCGGAAAGCCTGCAAGGCCGCACTTTCCATTATAATGTCGGCTCTTTCCCCGATATTTCTTGAGCCATGCCTAACAACGCGCCCTTTCAGCGAGCCGCAGACGCCCCGCCTTTGCCCACCGGTACGGTTAAGTTTATTGTCTACTGCTTAGCCGGTTTTCGCGGCTGGATCTTCCTGATGATGATTCTTGAAACCGGGCAGGCGGCATGCAGTATTCTGGTGCCTTATGCGATTAAAGCCATTATGGACGGCGTGACCCATTTGTCAGGCGCGACGGTGCTGGAGAGTCTACGCGGGCCGTTGTTGCTGTTGGCCGGTTTGAACGTGGCGGAAATCCTGTTTAGCCGGGGCAGCGGCGCGGTATTGATTATCATGGGGCCGCGCTTGCGCCAGCGCACGACAAAAGCGTTG
>DAINRH010000183.1:0-422 GCA_036741905.1 Methylobacter sp.
TAAAGACATGAAAGGCGTTCCTGATGTGATTTTCATATTGGATGTCGGTTATGAAAAGAATGCGATCAGTGAAGCCAAGAAATTAGGTATTCCGGTTGTTGGTATCGTGGATTCCAATAACTCACCGGAAAAAATTGATTACATTATTCCCGGTAATGATGACTCGATTCGTGCAGTTAAACTGTATTGCGAAAGTGTTTCCGCGGCAGTCATGGAAGCTAAATCAGCAGGTTTGGGATTGTCAGCAAAAGCTGATGATTTTGTTGAAGAGGCGGCAGAATAAGTACGATCTTATCTTTACAGGTATTCCCTGTGAAATAAGTACTTAAAGTTAGGCAAAAAACGCCTCCTCACGGGGGCGTTTTTACAGTTATGAATAATGAGGAAAGACAAAGAATGAGTATTACTATTAGTGCGGCAAT
>DAINRH010000183.1:432-8129 GCA_036741905.1 Methylobacter sp.
AACTGCCTCCGGCATGATGGAGTGCAAAAAAGCATTAGTTGAAGCCAATGGCGACATGGAACTGGCTATTGAAAATATGCGCAAATCCGGTCTGGCCAAGGCTGATAAAAAATCCGACCGCATCGCTGCTGAAGGCATCATCGGCGCTAAAGTCAGTGATGACGAAAAAACCGTGGTGATTGTTGATGTTAACTGCGAGACCGACTTTGTTGCTAAAGCGGATGATTTCGTAAATTTCGTCAATAATGTCACAGAAGCTTTGTTGATTTCCGATATTGAGACAGAGGAACAACTGCTGGCGATGAAATTGGCTGACGGCACGATTGTGGACGAAGTCCGTCGCGGCCTGATTGCCAAGTTGGGCGAAAACATTACTGTCAGACGCTTTCAAAAATACCAGACGGCTACCGGCGGCACTGCTTGCTATTTACACGGTAAAAAAATCGGCGTGGTCGTTGAATTGGCCGCAGCTGATGCCGAATTAGGTAAAGACATCGCCATGCATATTGCAGCAAGTAAACCGACTTGCGTTTCTGACGAGCAAGTGCCGGCAGAATTGATTGAAAAAGAAAAAGAAATTTTCTCCGCTCAAGCAGCCGAAAGCGGAAAACCTGCTGAAATTATTGAGAAAATGGTTGTGGGGCGGATCAGTAAATTTTTGGCTGAAGTCACTTTGTTGGGCCAGCCTTTTATTAAGGATGATAAAGTGACTGTCGCCAAACTGCTTGCCTCAAAAGGTAACAGCGTTATTCGTTTTGCCCGCTTGGAAGTCGGCGAGGGAATTGAGAAGAAAGAAGAAAACTTTGCCGAAGAGGTTATGGCACAAGTTAGAGGCAGTTAATTTAGGCGCAAGTCGAAAGGTTCAAGGTCAAACAACCTTGAACTTTTCACCTGACAGCTCTTTTTCATCAATAATAAATACCGGCCCTGATAATTAAAATGACTAACACAATTTGCCAGAGAATTTTGCTTAAATTAAGCGGTGAAGCTTTAATGAGTGAGACCGGTGGTAGTATTGACTCGGATATTGTTAAGCGTTTAGCGACTGAAATTAAAGAGTTATGCGATGTTGGTCTTCAGGTTGGTTTGGTTATCGGCGGCGGTAATATATTGCGCGGTGCTGAAAAAGCTTCCGAAGGCTTGGATAGAGTAACCAGCGACCAAATGGGGATGCTGGCTACGGTAATAAATGCCTTGGCCATGCAGGATGCTTTGGAAGCACACGGCCAGCCGGTCAGGGTGATGTCGGCGCTGAAAATCAATCAAGTCTGCGAAGATTATATTCGCCGCCGAGCAATCAGGCATTTGGAAAAAGGCCGGGTTGTTATTTTTGCAGCAGGCACCGGAAATCCTTTTTTCACTACCGATTCTGCCGCCAGTCTCCGGGCCATTGAAATCAATGCCGAGTTGATGATTAAGGCGACTAAAGTCAAAGGCGTTTATTCCGCCGATCCCCAAAAAGATCCGGACGCAAAATTCTATCCGCGATTAACTTATGATGAAGCGTTGGATCAGCGTCTGAATGTGATGGACACCACTGCGCTGGTATTATGCCGGGACAATAATGTGCCGATGCGGGTGATGAATATTTTCGAGAAAGGCGCAATAATGAAACTGATGATGGGCGAAGAGATAGGATCTCTTATTGAACGAGGAACAGATAATGATTAATGATATTCAACAGGACGCTTCAACCCGTATGGGCAAAAGTATTGAAGCTTTAAAACATGAATTCTCAAAAATAAGGACGGGCAGGGCTCATCCCAGCTTATTGGATCAGATTAACGTTTCATACTACGGTACCGAGTCCTCATTATCCCAGGTTGCCAATATTGCTGTCGAAGACGCGCGTACCTTGACGATTACGCCGTGGGAAAAGGGCATGGTACAGGCCATTGAAAAAGCGATTATGAAATCGGATTTGGGCTTAAATCCCGCTACCAACGGGATGGTTATTCGTATTCCGTTGCCGCCATTAACTGAAGAGCGTCGTCGTAGTCTGGTTAAAGTCGTCAAGAATGAAGCGGAAAACGGCCGGGTTGCGATCAGAAATATTCGTCGCGATGCCAATTCAGCCATCAAAGAGGCCTTAAAGGAAAAAATGATTTCCGAAGATGAGGCTCGCGCAGCTGAAGAAAAAATTCAAAAATTGACTGATCAGTATGTAAAAGACGTTGAGAAATTGCTGGAAGCAAAAGAAGCCGATTTACTGTCAATGTAATTGGGATTTAAGTAATGCCTACGGATGACAGTAATTTGGAATCAATAAGTACCCTCAAGGGTATAAATAACAATCCGCGCCATATTGCCATTATCATGGATGGTAATGGCCGCTGGGCGCAAAAAAGGTTTATGCCTCGGGCTATCGGTCATCAGGCCGGGGTTAAAGCGGTTCGAAAAATTGTAGAGTATTGCGTTAAACAAGAGGTTGAAGTTTTGACCTTATTCGCTTTTAGCAGTGAAAACTGGCGTCGCCCGGATGAAGAGGTGTCATTGTTGATGGGGCTGTTTATGGCGACTCTGCAACGGGAAATCAACAAGCTTGATCGTAATAATATCCGCTTGCGGTTTATTGGCGATAGATCGGCATTCTCCGACAAGTTGCAGGCCAAAATGGCCGAAGGCGAGGCGCAAACCAAGGAAAATAAGGCCTTGACGCTGGTTATCGCGGCAAATTATGGCGGGCGCTGGGACCTGTGTCAGGCGTTCCGGACGGTGGCGGCAAAAATAGCGTCCGGAGAATTGAAAGATCAGGATATCAATGAGCAGCTGATCAGTCAGTATTTATCAACCGCAGACCTGCCCGAACCCGACTTGTTTATCAGAACCGGCGGCGAGCAACGCGTTAGTAATTTTTTATTATGGCAATTGGCTTATACGGAACTGTACTTTACTGCGACGTTATGGCCGGATTTCAACCAGAACTCACTTGAAGAAGCTATCAATAGTTTTAAGGGACGGCAAAGACGCTTTGGCCATACCGGAGAGCAACTGCTTGATAAATCGATTACCTTAAAATAATCTGCTGGTTTTTTACTGAAAACAGACACTTACTTCCAACTTCATCTAATAATTATAAAAATGTTACTACAGCGAATTATTACTGCACTCATTCTGGTTCCTCTGGTTGTACTTGCCGTTTTCCAGCTGCATTCAGAGTATTTTTCACTGCTTATAGGGCTAATCACGCTTTTAGCGGCATGGGAATGGACTCATCTTATCGGCATTAATTCGCCGGTTAAACGCGGATTATTTTTGGTTGCGTTGATTCTGCCCATGTTATGGCTGCATTTTTGGACGCAATTTCTGGAAGTCGCTGCGCAAGTATTGGATTGGCCCGACATCAGGGATTATTCAGGCGCTCTGGAATGGCTGGTTGTAGCGCCGGTGCTGTTCTGGATATTGGCTATGATATTAATCAGGAACACCCCGGACGGTGTTTTAAAGCTGGAAATGAAAACTCGCTATAAGACCTTGATAGGCTGGCTTGTTTTATTTGCAACATGGCTGTTTTTGAGCAGATTAAGAGCTTTTTACGGTTCGGAAATGACTTTGTATTTTCTGGTTTTAATCTGGACGGCGGATATTGCCGCTTATTTTGCAGGCAAGAAATTCGGTAAAACCAAGTTGTCGCCCGAAATCAGCCCAGGCAAGACAGTGCAAGGCATGTACGGCGCTTTAATAGCCGGCGCCGTTTGGGCTTCTGCTTTTATTGGCTATTATGGCTATCGTGATGGTTTCGTCTGGATGAGAATAACCGATTTTATACTGCTATCTGTGCTGACAGTGTTGATTTCTATTTATGGCGATTTATTTTTCAGTGTGGTCAAACGCCAGCGCGGCGTCAAAGACACCGGTTCAATACTGCCCGGTCACGGCGGTGTCCTGGATAGAATTGACAGCTTGATTGCCGCCGTTCCATTCTTTTATGCGGGTATAGCAGTGATTGGGCTTATGTCATGAAAGGCATTTGCATACTCGGAGCGACAGGCTCAATCGGCGTCAGCACTTTAGATGTGGTAGCCAGGCATTCCAGTCTGTATAAAGTTATTGCGTTAACGGCCAATACCAACATTGATACCCTCTATGAGCAATGCCTGGAACACCATCCTGAAGTTGTCGTGGTAGTGGATGAGCAGAAAGCTCAAATTTTTGAAGAAAAACTTAAAAACTCATCAATTGCCGATATAAAAGTGTTGTCCGGCGCCAAGGCGCTGGAGCATGTCGCAACGCTGGACAATGTCGATTCGGTTATGGCCGCCATCGTCGGCGCGGCGGGTTTGTTACCGAGTCTGGCCGCGGCAAAAGCGGGTAAAACCATATTGCTGGCCAATAAAGAAGCCTTGGTGATGTCGGGTTCGATTTTTATGCAGGCCGTTACGGAGTCGGGGGCGCAATTGCTGCCGATTGATAGCGAACATAATGCGATATTCCAATGCATGCCTGCCGGTTATAAAACCGGCGTGCAGGCAAAACAAGCCAGACGCATTTTATTGACCGCTTCGGGCGGCCCTTTTCGGGAAACGCCGGTTGATCAATTGATCCATGTAACGCCGGATCAAGCGGTCGCTCACCCTAACTGGGATATGGGCCGGAAGATTTCCGTGGATTCGGCAACCATGATGAATAAGGGTCTTGAGATGATCGAGGCTTGTATTTTATTCGATATGACCCCAGATCAAATCCAAGTGGTCATCCATCCGCAAAGCGTCATCCATTCGATGGTTGATTATGTGGACGGAACGGTTTTGGCGCAGATGGGCAATCCCGATATGCGCATACCTATCGCCTATTCAATGGCTTGGCCGGAGCGATTTGATTCAGGCGTTGAACCGTTGAATATTTTTGATGTCGGGCGTATGGATTTCCATGAACCTAATTTGGCGCGCTTTCCCTGTTTACGTCTGGCCTATGAGGCTATCGATGCAGGCGGCATCATGCCGACGGTGTTAAACGCGGCCAATGAAATCGCAGTCGAAGCGTTTTTGAATGAACAGGTTCGCTTTACCGATATTCCGCTTATTATCGAACGCTGCATGAAAAAATTCGAGGCCAAGGCCGCCGATACCCTGGAAATTATTTTAGACGCGGATCAACAAGCCAGATTGGTATCTGCGCAGATTATTGGAGAGCTTAATAATTGATGGATTTTTTGCATACGCTGTTTTATTTCATAGTCGCCATCAGTGTACTGGTTTCATTTCATGAATTCGGACATTTCTGGGTCGCGCGTAAAGCCGGGGTAAAAGTACTCCGGTTTTCGGTCGGTTTCGGCAAGATTTTATGGGCGTATCAAAAAAGTCCTGATGCGACAGAGTATGCAATATCGGCAATTCCGCTGGGCGGTTATGTCAAAATGGTCGATGAGCGGGAAGGTGAAGTTAAGGAAGCTGACTTGCCGTATGCCTTTAACCGGCAATCGTTATTGGCCAGAATCGCAATAGTCGCCGCAGGTCCCGTGTTTAACCTGATACTTGCTGTTGCGCTGTTCTGGAGTGTGCTGGTTATCGGCGAAACCGGCATAAAACCGATACTCGGTTCGGTAGAGCAAGGCACATTAGCCGCAGCCGCAGGCTTTGTCGACGGCGATGAGATTATCTCGATTAACAACAAGACGACACCCACCTGGACTGAGGCAATGAGCGTGTTAGTATCCTCGGCGCTTGATGGGGAACAGAACATAAAGGTTACGGTAAAAAGTTTTGATGATCGGCAAACTATCAGGACGCTTAAGCTTACTGATAAAGATAGTGAAAATCCCGATGTACTCTATCAACGATTAGGTTTTAAACCCTGGTCTCCGAAATTACAGCCCATTATAGGCAAAGTACTTCCCGATAGCGCCGCATTAGCCGCCGGATTAAAACAAGGCGACCTGATTGTCAGCGCTGACGGTACAATCATAAACGACTGGATGCAATGGGTGACGTATGTAAAAAGTCACGCCGGAGTCGTAATAAAGCTGGAGATTGAGCGCGACGGCGTGCGATTACCTGCAACCATTACCCCGAAAAGCGTGCTTGCGGGCAAGAATACCGAGGGTAAAGTCGGCGCTTCGGTTTATATACCGGAAGCGCTGATGAAGTCGGTGACGGTTGAATATTCATTGTCGCCGCTGGCAGCGGTGCCTGTTGCCTTCGAAACCACCTATTATTATTCCGTTACCAGCTTGAAAATGATGGGGAAAATGCTGATCGGCAAGGCTTCCGTCGACAACTTAAGCGGTCCTATCAGTATTGCCCAATATGCGGGACAGTCTGCCACGATGGGTCTGGTACCCTTTATAAAGTATTTGGCCTTGATCAGTGTCAGTTTAGGCATATTGAATTTATTGCCGATACCGGTGCTGGATGGCGGACACTTGCTGTTTTTTGCGATAGAAGGCATTAAAGGCAGTCCTGTTTCGGAAAAGGTGCAGATTTTCTTTCAACAAATCGGCATTGCACTGCTCGTCTCATTGATGGCGTTGGCCATGTTTTTGGATGTTGAGCGCTTATTTTAAATAAAGTGTAGAGGCAATCCCTTGCGGTTGCCCTTTTATCCGAATAACTTGAATTAAGGGCAACCGCCGGGGATTGCTCCTACAACTAGGAATATTATGAAAAAATTTATTAAGATTGCCGCATTATCATTACTCGGCCTGACTTTATCGGTTGCGCATGCCGATGAAAATGCTATCCGGCAGGCACTGACCAAATCCATGCCGTCGGTAAAAGTGGGTTCGGTTAAGCCCTCTGAAATCAGCGGTCTTTACGAGGTTACAGTGGGCGGCAATATATTTTATGTTTCCGACGATGGCAAGTATCTGGTTCAAGGTCATTTGGTTGATGTTGCGGCGCGTGTAGACTTAACCGAAGAGAAGTTGAGCGGTGTTCGGAAGCAAGCCATCGAGAAACTCGGTCTGGATAAAATGATCGTGTTCAAGCCCAAAGAAAGCAAATATACGGTTAGCATCTTTACCGATATTGACTGCGGTTATTGCCGTAAATTGCATTCGGAAATCGATCAATACATGGCTGAAGGCATTACTATCCAGTATTTGTTCTTCCCCAGAGCCGGCAAAGGTTCCGATTCATACCACAAAGCCGTATCGGTCTGGTGCGCAGATGACCGCAAAGCGGCTTTAACGGCAGCTAAAAAAGGCGATACACCGCCAGCTAAAACTTGCACCAACCCGATTGATGAACACATGCAATTGGCCGAGGACTTTGAAGTGAAGGGAACGCCGATGATGGTTACTGAAAAAGGTAATATCTTTCCGGGTTACCTGCCTGCAAAGCAGCTAGCTGAAGCGCTGGCGGACGAAAAAGCTCATAAATAAGCAGATTCTTGAAATGTGAGGGCGGCTTCATCCGCCCTTTTAATCAAGTAAGGCGTACCCGTGCGCGCCTTTTTGCGTTCAGTTAGACTCAGTTATACCATCCCCTTAAGCCGATAAAACAACTCCAATGCTTGTCTCGGGCTAAGGTGCACTGGAAATACCAATTCTCGCCGTTGCTCAAACCGGCCTATTCCTACAGGGTTAAGCTTACTCTGCCGTGGTTATTACCGCGCTAACCCAAGCTTGATTGAATAATGCCAGATAACTGGACGGTATACCCTCTGCGTCAGAATAGTTGTCGCCTCAAATTTTCATAACCCTTAAAATTTGAGAGAAGACATGAAAGCAAAAAACCAGTATACCGAAGATTACAAAG
>DAINRH010000184.1:0-3931 GCA_036741905.1 Methylobacter sp.
ACCGTAAATCGCCGAGACCGTGGCGACGACTATCGTATCTTCCCGTTCGATTAAGGCCTTGGTCGCCGACAAACGCATCTGCTCGATATGCTCGTTGATCGCTGCATCCTTGTCGATGAAGGTGTCTGAGGCCGGGACATAGGCTTCCGGCTGGTAATAGTCGTAATACGAGACGAAATACTCGACGCTGTTTTCGGGGAAGAACTCCTTCATCTCGCCGTATAGTTGCGCGGCCAGGGTTTTATTGGGCGCCATGATCATGGCCGGACGCTGCACCTGATTGATTACATTGGCGATAGTGAAGGTTTTGCCGGAACCGGTCACGCCCAGCAAAGTCTGATGTACTTCGCCGTCGCTCAAGCCCTCGACTAAGGCTTGTATCGCGGTAGGCTGGTCGCCGGCTGGCTGGAAACGGCTGTGGATTTTAAACTTCTTTTTCACTTGGATTTCTCAATGAACATAGCTGCTTTATTGAAACACAATGATGCCCGCGATATTTGGGCGTTTATCGCGGGCATGGCCCGCTCCTACAGAGCGGTGACGGCAGAGCATGGGAGCGAGGCCAATAATTTAAGCTCCGAATGTTAGTAAGCCATTATACATAATGTATAATCCCCTCCATCTTTGACATTGATTTTACACGGGGAAACATGAGCATCAAACTTTCTAACAGAGTCCAGGCAGTTAAACCATCACCGACTTTGGCGATTACCGCCAGAGCCGCGCAAATGCGTGTTGCGGGCAAAGACATTATCGGCCTTGGCGCAGGCGAGCCGGATTTTGACACCCCGGATCATATCAAGGCTGCGGCGGTTAAGGCTATTGAAAGCGGCCAGACCAAATACACCGCAGTCGACGGCATAGCCAGCCTGAAAAAAGCCATTATCGCCAAGTACAAGAACGATAACGGTCTTGATTATGAAGCCAAGCAGATTCTGGTTTCCTGCGGCGGCAAGCAAAGCTCATTCAACCTGACTCAGGCCCTGCTTAACGCAGGCGATGAAGTTATCATTCCCGCGCCGTTCTGGGTTTCCTATCCCGACATGGTGTTATTGGCCGACGGCGTACCGGTTATCATCGAAACCACCCAGGCGCAGAATTTTAAAATAACACCTGAACAATTGCGCGCTGCCATTACCGATAAAACCCGGTTGATTTTTATCAACAGCCCGTCCAACCCGTCCGGCGTTGCGTATAACCTGGAGGAGCTTAAAGCGTTGGGCGACGTGCTGAAGGATTTCCCCAACATCATCATCGCCACCGATGATATGTACGAGCACATCCTGTGGAAGAAAGGCACGTTCGTTAATATTTTAAACGCGCATCCCGATCTTTATGACCGCACCGTGGTCATGAACGGCGTATCCAAAGCCTATTCGATGACCGGCTGGCGTATCGGCTATGCCGCAGGCCCTGCGGATTTGATCGAGGCGATGACCACTATCCAGTCGCAAAGCACCTCCAACCCGACGTCGATTTCACAACATGCCGCCGAAGCCGCTTTAACCGGCGATCAAAGCTTTATCGACAACATGTGCGTTGAATTTAAAAAGCGCCACGATTATGTCGTTAGCGAACTCAACAGCATCGACGGCGTTGACTGCCTTGAGACCGACGGCACGTTTTATGTGTTCCCTAATGTGGAAAAGCTGATTGCCCGACTGGATAACATCAATGACGATCTTGATTTTTCCGAATATTTGATCGAAGAAGCGGGCGTTGCGTTGGTTCCGGGTTCCGCGTTCGGCACGCCAGGGCATATCCGGATTTCGATAGCCACCAGCATGACTAATCTGCAAAACGCTTTGGAGCGGATTAAGAAGGCTATTTAAATTTAAGTAGGGTGCGCTCCGCGTACCTTTTCGAGTTTTTTGAAAATGGTATGCGTACGCACCCTACATGGCTTGAGGTATCGAAAATGAAATATACCGTTATTTTTCACCGTACCGAAGAAGGAATCAGTGTGTCGGTTCCAGGGCTTCCTGGATGTTGGTCTGAAGGCGATACCGATGAAGAAGCTTTGGAGAACATTCAGGATGCTATTCAAGAATATCTGGCTGCGGTGGCAGACATGAGCCGGGATCAGGAAACACACGAAATTGAAATCGCGGCTTAGTCGTGTCGAAACTTCCAGGAGTTAACCATCTTGACGCAGTACGCGCCCTTGAAAAAGCCGGTTTTCGGATAGTCAGACAAGGCAAACACATCGTCATGAGTAACGGGGAACGGCTGTTGACCATCCCGCGTCATAATCCCGTCAAGGCGTTCACTATGGGCGGTATTGTGAAAGATGCCGGTCTTTCGATTGAACAGTTTAAGGCATTGCTTTGAGGACACTCAGGCCGGAGATTTAAACCGTGAGGCCGAGCTACGATAAAGAAACCGATTCGCTATACATTCATTTGCCCATTGCGCCATCAGTGGATTCCGCCGAAGTTGCTGATGGCGTAGTGCTGGATTTTGATAGCAATGGCGCGCTGATTGGGATTGACGTGCAATATGCCAGTGAAAAGACCGATATTTAATCGGTGTCATTGTTGCATCTGCCTTTGCATGATTTGCAGGCGACTTAAAGCTAAAAGGTACGCACACCAACCCTAAAATGATTTAAATGAGAGAAGATAAAGTTTGGCTACCAAAATAACACCACGACTAATTGAGCTTACATATGAAGCAGTTCTCAAATCATATTGGCGTAGAGAGGCGTTACGTAAGTTTTTACGTGCATCACATGTGGCAGATAGCTTTATTTCTTCATGGGCTGAAGGCGAATCTAAAAGAGATTTTTTGGATAGACTCTTTCAGAAATTACAACCCACAGATAAAGGAAACGCAGATATCTTTCAAATGGCAAGAAGCCTTTCTGAGAAAACAACATTTCCAGACCTTCGGAATTGGGAGAATTCTGCTCAAATGATTCAAGAAGCACACAAAGCAGTGCAAGAACTAAAGAGCTACTTAAAAAAACAAGACGAAGAGATTAAGAGCGAAAAAGACCGAAAAGAAGCTCAAGAGCAGTCTAGAAAAGAAAGAGAGAAAATATAGCGAGCACTCACAGATAAGACAAAGCTTCAACAAAAGCTAGATGAGCTTCATCCCAAAGTTGGAACTCAAGAAGGTGGGTATGAATTTGAAAAATGGTTTTATGAACTCCTTGATTTCTGCGAAATCACAAATAGAAAGCCATATAAGAGCGATGGTCGTCAAATTGATGGCTCATTAACGCTTGACGGAACCACATATCTTGTAGAACTAAAATTTACAAAAGAACAGTCCGCTGCAACAGATATTGATTCTCTAAAAGCCAAGGTCAACAAAATGGCTGACAACACGATGGGGATAATGATTTCTATAGCTGGTTATAGCAGTGTGGCAATTAGTGATGCATCTGGCAGTAGAACAACTCTAATTATTTTGGATGCAAGTCATCTATATCTTTTTTTATCAGGTTCATTGAAATTCCCTGATGTTATTTCAAGAGTCAGAAGGCATGTATCGCAGACGGGTGAGGCATATTTACCTACTAATAAATTTAATGGTTAGTTGAGTATGCTGTTTATGCCCAACATTCCCAAGTTTGATATGGCTGAGTATTTCAGAATGTTAGTCCAAAGCAGCCAAAGCCACCTCAGGCGCTTTGTCGAGAATTTTCAATAATGCTTTCGCCGCGCCTGTTGGGCAGCGTTTCCCTTGCTCCCAATTGCGAATAGTCTCAAGCGATACATCAATTCGCTGAGAAAACTCAGCCTGACTCAAACCCAGCCGCGTTCGTACTCGACGGGCAAATTTAGCGGCGTCTAACATGGCATTGGTTTCATCGATGTGCTGCTGTGCGGCAATATCCCGTTCTGTAGTGGCGTCTAAACGGTTGAAATCTACTCTACCTTCGGGCAGCGATGCCGGATTTTCAGGATCAATACTCATTTTTACT
>DAINRH010000184.1:3941-8064 GCA_036741905.1 Methylobacter sp.
GCGATTCACCTCGCGTTGATTGGCTTTGCGTGCTGAAATAATTCGAATGGTAGAACCGCGTAAGGTGTAGACAACACAGAATACCCGCTGAGCCATTGAACCCAAGAGTTGATAACGTTCTTCGCCATAATCCCAACGCGTATCTTTTTTAATCAGGCGATTGGGGTCAATGAATGCTTGAGCTACGTAGGCAAAGTCAAACCCACGTTGATCAAAACATGCGGCGCTTTTGTTTTCATCCCATTCAAAATTCATAGGCACAGTATAGGCCATTGACCTACCTGCAGCAAGCCGATACGACCAAGCTTACCAACTTCCCGTATTCCCCATAGAAACCCACGGTTCTGCAGGCGCCAGCGCTTCGCCTTTTTGCAGCAACTCGATAGAAATCTGATCCGGCGAGCGTATAAACGCCATATGTCCGTCACGCGGCGGACGGTTGATGACCACTCCTGCAGCCATCAATTTTTGGCAGGTTTGGTAAATATTATCGACTTCAAAAGCCAGATGCCCGAAGTTACGGCCGCCCTGATAATCTTCGGTGTCCCAGTTATAAGTCAGTTCCAGCAGCGGCGCGTGCATCTTTTTGGCCTGATCGGCATCCTGCGGCGCATGCAGATAGACCAGCGTAAAACGCCCGGCTTCGCTGTCCATCCTGTGGCTTTCAACCAGCCCCAGTTTGTTGCAATAAAAATCGAGGGATTCATTCAGGTCACGGACCCGAACCATGGTATGTAGATAACGCATCGTGTTTCTCCTTCTGAATATCGTGCTTCGACAAGCTCAGCACGAACGGTTAACTTAATTTTTTAATTTCGGCATGCCGGTAACAATCGATGGTGTGATCGTTGACCATGCCGGTCGCCTGCATGTAAGCATAACAAATGGTGCTGCCGACAAACTTAAAGCCTCGCTTCTTAAGATCCTTGCTCATCAGCTCGGATGTCGGCGTGGACGCCGGAAGATCGGCGTGGTTTTTCCAGGCATTGTGCAGCGGTTTGCCATCGACGAATTGCCAGATATAGTTATCGAAACTGCCGAAAGCCTGCCGCACTTTTAAATAAGCTTGGGCGTTGATGACCGCCGCATTGACCTTCAGTTTGTTTCTTACGATGGCCGGGTTAGCCAGCAGTTCGTTGATTTTTTGCTCATCGTACTCCGCAACCGTTTCGGCATCAAAATTAGCGAAGGCTAAGCGGTAGCCGTCGCGTTTGTTCAGAATGGTCGACCAGCTTAAGCCCGCCTGTGCGCCTTCAAGGATAAGAAATTCAAACAGCAACCGGTCGTCATGCACCGGCACGCCCCATTCATGATCGTGATAATGTTCTTCGTTAGGGCTGGACAGCGCCCATGTGCATTTTTTCATTGGTGTTCCTGATGTTAAAGTCTTTGACCGTAACTTGAATAACTGATGTTACGCAATAAGCATGGAGTTTTTACCACGAAGACACGAAGAACGCGAAGGTTTTGCCTTGGGTTTGCTCTGTGTTCTTCGCGTCTTCGTGGTTCATGCTGTAGGGTTGATGTATAGATCATCATTGATGCTCGACGGGTTGACAATACCCACCTCAAACCGCATCATCAATTCAGTTTATCTACCGGCCATTTTAACCCATGAGTAATGACACTCTGCAAATTCGCCGTATCGCTATCGATACCTATCATGAAAACGTCGCTTACCTGCATCGCGAGTGCGGCATTTACCGGGCCGAGGGTTTTCAGGCGCTGTCTAAAATTCTGGTTAGCACCAACGGTTCCAAGGTACTCGCGGTTCTTAACGTCGTCGATGACAGCTCCATCGTGCAGCCGGGAGAACTGGGCCTATCCGAGCAGGCATTTACGCGGCTTAATGTCGCTGAAGGCTGTCTGGTCACGGTCAATCATGCGGAAGCGCCGAAGTCGATGGATGCGGTGCGCCGCAAAATCAACGGCGAACGTCTCGATCAGGATGACTTTATCAGTATAACCACCGATATTGTCGAAACCCGCTACTCGAAAATGGAAATGGCCGCATTCCTGGTCGCGACCGGGCAAAACAATCTGGATCGGGACGAACTGTTTTTTCTTACCCGCGCGATGCTGCAATCCGGCGACACCATGAACTGGCATGAAGCGCTGGTCGCCGACAAGCATTGCATCGGCGGCATCCCCGGCAATCGCACTTCGATGCTGGTTGTGCCTATCGTTGCCGCGCACGGCATGTTGATACCGAAAACCTCCAGCCGCGCTATCACCTCACCGGCGGGGACGGCCGACACCATGGAAGTGTTGGCTGAAGTCAATCTGACGCCGGACCAGCTGCACGACATCGTGCGCAAGGAGCGCGGCTGTCTGGCCTGGGGCGGCACGGCCAAACTCGCGCCGGTCGACGATATGCTGATTTCCGTCGAGCGTCCGCTGGGCATCGATTCGCAGGGGCAAATGGTGGCGTCGATCCTGTCCAAAAAACTGGCCGCCGGTTCCACGCATCTGATTATCGATATTCCGGTCGGTCCCACCGCTAAAGTGCGGCAGATGAATCAGGCGCTGGCCTTGCGTAAGCTGTTCGAGTTTGTCGGCGACCGGCTGAATATTCATCTGGAAGTGATGATTACCGACGGCCGCCAGCCGATAGGACGGGGCATAGGCCCGGTATTGGAAGCGCGGGACATTATGCAGGTGTTGCAAAACGACCCGGATGCGCCGTTCGATTTGCGCCAAAAGTCCTTGCAGCTGGCCGGCAGGATCATTGAATTCGATCCCGATGTGCGCGGCGGGCAAGGCTATGCGATTGCCCGTGACATACTCGAATCGGGCCGTGCCGGCGCCAAAATGAATGCACTGATTCAGGCGCAAGGCGCCAAACCGATAGACCTGCATCCGGGGGATCTGTGTCATGAGATTTTTTCCGACTCCGACGGCGTGGTCACCAGTATCGACAACTTTCAAATGGCAAGAATCGCCCGGCTTGCCGGTGCGCCGGTGATGAAAAAAGCGGGCGTCGATTTGTTAAAAAAGTTGGGCAGTCCGGTAAAAAAGGGCGACATTCTATATCGCATCTATGCCGAGTTTCCCGCCGATTTTAAATTCGCCCAGGATTTAGCCATCCACAATAATGGCTACACGATAGGCAGCGAAGAACAGATTATCAAATCGCTGATTGCCTTTTAACGGATGTTACGCAAGCCGCATAAAAAACACCACGAAGGTCTCGAAGTTTTATTTCTTCGTGTCTTCGTGGTGAAAATTTCTTAGTCATTGCGGAACATCAGATTTTGATCAGGAACAATTCCAAGCCATGATGATACTTGCCTTCCCCGACTACTTAAGCCAGGCGCAACGCCTCGCTGACCGGCTTGAGGCGCCGCTGGCGGCGGTCGTCGTGCATCATTTTCCCGACGGCGAAAGCCTGATTCGCCTGCCGCCGTCATTGCCGGAACACGTTATTGTCTGCCGCAGCCTTAATCAACCCAACGACAAATTGATCGAACTGTTGCTATGCGCCACTACCGCGCGGGAATTAGGCGCTAAACGCCTTACGCTGGTTACGCCTTATTTAAGCTATATGCGCCAGGACATCGCCAACCAGCCCGGCGAGGCGATCAGCCAGCGCATCGTCGGCAAGCTGCTTGCCGACCTGTTCGACGATGTGCTGACCGTAGATCCGCATTTGCACCGCATCTCGTCATTAACTCAGGCGATTCCGATAAAAAACGCGATCAGCCTGACTGCCGCCGGTGACATCGGCGTTTTTCTGAAACAACAATTCGACCATGCGCTATTGTTGGGGCCGGACAGCGAATCGAAACAATGGGTTGCCGCTATCGCCGAAAACATCGGCTTCGATTATGCCATTGCTCGAAAAAACCGGCTCGGCGACACACAGGTTGAAATGAGCTTGCCGGATGGCGATTTTCGCAATCAACCGGTGGTCATGATCGACGACATGGCCAGCACCGGCAGGACGCTGGCCAAAGCGGCCGGATTGCTGCAAGCCGCCGGTAGCAAGGATATTTACGCTGTCGTTACCCATGCGCTGTTTTGCGGCGATGCTTATGCCCATATCCTTAAATCCGGTGTCAAAACCATTTGGAGCACCGACAGCATCGACCATCCGAGCTCCTGCATCAAGCTCGACGCTTTG
>DAINRH010000185.1:0-8033 GCA_036741905.1 Methylobacter sp.
ACTGATGTATTAAGTTCAGGCACTTCCACTTCCCAATCCCATTGCAGCTTACAAACTTCTTGTTCCCTGCATCCTGTATTGACCTTGAACAACAGCATGGATGCCAAATGTCCTGGCAACTCTGCTATCAACGCCTTTTGTTCCTTCCAAGACATAGGATAAGCCTTTCGCTCATCTGAGGTCTCCAAGAAAGTAATTAATGGAGCCGACTCTAGCCACGTTAATCCATTATCATCATCCCGCCACTTGCGTGCACAAAGATTCAATATTCGCCGTACGACCGATAACGCAAGGTTGATGCTTTTATGTTTGCGTAATCGTTTGGTTTCAATTGCAACGCCATTTTCATGACGAACCGTTGTTACATACTTACTAGCCTTAATAAACTGGGCTAGCGTCCCATCATGAATGAGATTTAATGGCAAATTGCCAATAAATGGATCAAGGGCTTTTAGGTGACATGCATCACTTTCAATAGAAGAGTTATTTTCAGACTCCTCCAGATATTTGATCGCAGCCTCTCTAAAGATGCGCTTAGGTCTTACGCCAAAAATTTTGGCTTTTCTACTCTCAAAAATAAACTGCGCTAGGATTGTTTCTGCTTCTTGCTCGTCACCCGTTCCAAGGCTCTGGCAAATTCGCTTGCCGTCGATAATTTTGTCGACATGCCAGATGCCTTTACGGAGCTGGAGACCTGGTATGTTTCTTTTGGCCATAACTGAAAATCTCCTTCTGATTGTTCAGCATTTGACCGTCCGTAGCGATGTTTATAATCCTCCCACCAACGATCCAAGTCAAGCCTGTCGTAGCCGACTGAATGCTCTCCTAAATGCACAGCTACAAGGCTAGGCTTCACAATCTTGTTAAATTTATTTTTGTCTATGCCCAAGTAAGCTGGAGCATCTGACGCACGTATTACTCTTGGTAAAAGAAGAACTGATCCCATCATCAGCTACCTCATATAACACATAGTAATAAGCGGCCGAAAATGGCCAACCTCCTGACTAACGATAAGCATAGCGTCTGAAAGACTGTACCCCTGTTCGAGTAATTTACTAATCCTGCGCTTTACATAACTGTGTCTTAATCCATGAGCACCGTGACTCAGACCCAGGGATTTTTTTGAAGCCCGTGTGAAAGCTTGTGAAAATGATTGTCCAAAATTTATGTTATAAACTTTGAGATACTTTATTCCACGATCAACAACAGTTGTTGGCTCACAACGGCTCCTTTCAAGAGCAATGGAAAGATAACGTGGCAATGCAACATATCTACGCAATCCACCCTTCCCTGTCACCACAAAAATTACTGAGTCGTCACAACCAGAAAACAGATCATACCGCCATGCGCGCCTATCGGAACGTGGAAGTTCCGATGCCAACCTCAAAGTGACTAGTTCATGGGCACGCAAACCCGCAGAATATGCAATCAAAGTAGAGAGTGAATTTTTATCATCTTGATACTTAATAATTTCTTTAACCTCGCTCCACGTGTAGCTCCTAGACGAATAATCGTTTAACTTTGATGCCTTTATCTGCGGTATATTTTGAACTTGGAACACATTAGCTAGCGCCTGCCGGTGCTGGTTTAGAGTGCTTTGACTATATATCTCAGAGCACTCTTCAATATATGCCACCATATGTTGTTTATGATCCTGCTCATCACTTGGAATATCGTTACAAGCTAGCCATTCAAGGTAACAACTAATACATGAACAATAATCCCTTGCCGTTCCCAGTGACGCAATATATCCTTTTTCTTTAGCAACTTTCCGGGGCATCCCATAGCGTAAACGCCGCAAAACAAGTTCACGTGCGCGTTTTTTAAACTCATTCTCATTAGTCATAAGATTTACTCACTTATACAACGAATATAAAAATCAAAGACAGTAGTCCTATCACACTTAACCCTATGGGTATTCAACAAATAATCGGCAATTTGTTGGAAGCTCTTTCCTGAAGCTTTCTTTGTTAAAATTTCAAGACGATAAGCTTCTAGTTTTGACCTTTTTAACCTCTTGGCTCTTGTTGCATTTTGTTTATCATTTGCCAATTGCTCTTCATACTGGCTCAAGCACTGCAAAAATTCGTTTGTTGTATCGCTAAGCATAAAAAACTCCAAAAAATTGTTGATTAACATGTAAGAGTCTTGCATTGCTGGAAAAATAAAACGTCCAACAACCGCACCACGCATAAATGCGCAACGCTTCCCCTGAGTTTTTATCAAAAAGATTTGGGGGCTTAATCTGAATGAAAATGATGTGAATTTTTTGATGAGGACGATGCAAAGAATGTGTTTACGATTTTTGACGACTTGAGATGAACAAAAGAAACACGCAAAATTATGAATAGGTTATATTCACGAAATATTGATGTATTTTTTGGAGTTATGACTTTTTGATACAGAAGCAAATATTAAGGCGTAAAGAAAATGAGAAATTTAATTTCCCGATCTCTCGCCATAAAAAGCAACTGCTAAGCTACTTTAACTTACTGGCAATTATGCCAGTAAGTTAAAGCCCACAATTTTTGAAATGCGTCATCTGGTGACGCTATATGAAGGTGCGTGGCTTACCTCATACAGTAAGTGAAATTTACAGAAATCTAATTTCACCGTCAACCCCATATCAACTTAAACCCAACAGAATTTAATATGCCTAATGGTCTTTTCTATCTTTAAAAGCATGGCACCTCTTTTCGCTGTTGTGTTTAAGTTCCGCCATTGATCATGTAACATGATGATTTATAAAGAACTTAAATAAAATAAAAAGCGTGACACATCGAACAAACCAACCATCTAAAATTAAATGCTCTTCACGACAAAAAGAACATATGCACCTAATTTTTTCCGGTAAAAATTTAAATATAGTCTTTTAAAAGTTATTAGATTGATTACTTCCTACCACCCTGCTAATCTTCATTCTGGGTGATTTTGCAACAAATGCCACTCAATTGTTGGCTGCCGTAATAAATAATAAGAAACAAGGTTTATCAATGAAATTAACGCTCTCCCGCTTAGAAAATCTCCTACTGACCGCCTGCGATGACCTGCGCGGTAGCATGGATGCCAGCGAATACAAGGAATACATTTTTGGCATGCTGTTTTTGAAGCGTGCCAGTGATTTATTTGATCAGCGCCAGGCTGAATTACGCAAGCAATTCCAGGCACAAGGCATGGCGGAAGAGGATATTGCAGAAGCACTCGACGATCCTGACAACTACTCCGGAAAATTCTTTTATGTACCTCCTCGTGCTCGCTGGAACCAAGGGTGGCAGGAAGAAGTTATAGAAAATGGTGAAAAGAAAGTCATTCAGCACCCTGCTCTAAAGCATGTCAAAGAGAATGTAGGCACCACGCTCAATAAAGCACTGGAAGCAATTGAGGATGCCAATCCTGACGCTCTCCAGGATGTGCTCAAAGGCATTAATTTCAACAAAAAAATTGGTCAGCGCACGCTTGATGATGACACGCTGGCTGACTTTGTTTTGAATTTTGAGAAGATCCCCCTCAAAGACAGCGATTTTGAATTCCCTGATTTACTTGGCGCAGCCTACGAGTATCTAATTAAATACTTTGCAGACTCCGCAGGTAAAAAGGCCGGTGAGTTTTATACCCCTGCTGAAGTCGTGCGGGTATGCGTAGAAATATGTGATCCGGAAGAAGGAATGTCTGTATATGACCCGACTGTTGGGTCTGGCGGTATGCTTATTCAAATGCGAGATTATCTGCGTGAAAAAGGCGGCAGTTCAGATGAACTCTCGCTAAATGGTCAAGAAAGCATTGGTACAACTTGGTCCATTTGCAAAATGAACATGCTATTGCATGGCATCTCTCATGCGGACATCCGTCAGCAAGACACTCTCAAAGAGCCATTGCATTTGGATGGGAATAACGAGTTGAAGCGTTTTGATCGTGTAGTAGCAAACCCGCCATTCAGCCAAAACTATAGCCGTAAAGAGCTTAAATTTCCTGGCCGCTTCCCTGTACTAATGCCGGAAAAGGGCAAAAAAGCTGACCTTATGTTTGTACAGCATATGTTAGCTGTACTGAAACATGACGGCCGGCTGGCTTCTGTAATGCCGCATGGTGTGCTGTTTCGCGGAGGTGAAGAGCGTGAAGCGCGTAAGCACTTTATTGATCACGGCCTGTTAGAAGCAATTATTGGTTTGCCGAGCAATTTATTCTACGGCACAGGCATTCCTGCCTGCATTATGGTGATGAACAAGCAAGGCGCGGCACAACGTGACCACGTGCTGTTTATCAATGCAGACCGCGAATACCGTGAAGGCAAAGCACAAAACCATTTACGCCCGGAAGACATTGATAAAATCATCTATGCCTACCGCAATAAACAAGACATTCCCGCCTATGCAAGGCTGGTGCCTAAAGCAGAAATTGTGGCAGAAGATTACAACTGCAACATCCGCCGCTATGTAGATAACGCGCCACCACCTGAGCCGCATGATGTGCGTGCGCACTTGCATGGTGGTGTACCAAAAGCTGAAGTTGAAAATCTGGCGCAGTTTTGGCTTAACTACCCGCAACTTAAAGATGACTTGTTTGTACCGAGAGATAATGACTACCTTGATTTTGCACCTGTGATTGCCACAGATAAGCGTGCAATTGCGGACCTCGTATCTTCGCATCAAAGTGTAATCAAGTGCCATGCAAGTTTCATGGAAACACTTGAACAATGGTGGCAGCAAAATCTGCCGATTGTTGAAGCCCTGGCACCTGATGCCGCAAATCAGGAAGGCCGTACGCGCAATGTGTATGTCATGCGCAGCAGCCTGCTTGCCAGCATAGAGCGGGCATTAGCAAGCCAAACCCTCTTAACACCATTTCAAGTACGTGGTGCCTTTGCCAATTATGTAGATAACTTAAAAGCTGACTTTAAATCAATAGCTGCCAGCGGCTGGGGTCCAGAACTGATTCCGGATGAAGATATTTTGCAAAGCCAGTTCCCGGAGATTTTAGAACAGCAAGCTCAGGCTCAGGCTCGCCTGGCTGAGTTGCAAGCCTTATTTGTGGCGGCTGATGAGGAAGATTTTGAAGATACCGACGATACAGGCGTGATGACCTCTGAACAAGTGAAAGACCTTAAAGCAAAACTAAAGGATGCAAAAGGTCAAGCCAAACTGTGCAAAAAAGATCCTAACCTGGGCGACGCTAGAGCACATGAGCAGCGAGCAACAGAAATTGAAGTGCAGCTGCAACGCCACAAAGCCCTTGAAGACGAAGCTAAACAACTCAAAGCCACCATTAAAGGCATAGAGACCCAACGCGAAGCTTTGGTACAAAGCGCCCGTGAAAAAATCACTAACGATCAAGCACGAGTCATTATCATCAAACGTTTACAAAGCTTGTTGATGAATAGTTATCAAACCTATCTCAAGGCTTACCAACGCAATTGCATCGCCGCTATTGAAAACCTGTGGAGCAAATACGCAGTTACGGCTAAGACGATTGAAGATGAACGAGACCAAGCGACTGCCCAGTTAAAGGCGTTTTTAGTGGAGTTGGGGTATGAATAATTTAGAAACTTCGTACTTTAAAGCTATAACTGTGGGTGATTTTTTAATCGAATTACCAAAATCAACCTTACCGGCCTCAATAGCTTCTGACAATGGAGCGTATCCTTTTTATTGCTCAAGTTCCGTAATCAAATATTGCAACACATTCATTCAAGACAAACCTACGGTACTTATGGGGACAGGCGGTACAGCTTCTGTTAATTTTGGCAACGATAAATTTGCATATTCAACTGATACTTGGGCTTTTAGGTCAAGCGCTGAAGAAGAACTAAAAACAGAATACATTTACCGCCTAATTCAACACAAGTTATCAAAAATCGACTACGTTGCGTTTGAAGGTAGTGGGCTAAAACATCTAAGAAAAAATGATATAAAAAAACTCAGATTAAGAGTTCCTGCCAATAAGCTCGTAACCAATAAAATTTTGAGTATTTTACGTAATCTGGATAAAGCCATCGAAAAAACCGAAGCACTGATTGAAAAATACCAGCAAATCAAAGCGGGGTTAATGCATGACCTGTTTACCCGTGGCATCGGGCCGGATGGGAAACTCCGCCCACCTCGCGAGCTAGCTCCGGAGTTATATCAAGATACTGTGATTGGATGGATTCCAAAAGAGTGGTATATCAAAAACTTAGCGGAGTTATCTTCAATCTGTTCAGGTGTAACGTTGGGATCAAAAAATACCTCAAATCAAAATATTCGTGTCCCATATTTGCGCGTAGCTAATGTCCAGGATGGCTATCTAGATTTTTCTGATATTAAAGAAATATTGGTAAATAAAAGTACTTTTGATAGCTTACGTTTGCAAGTGGGGGATGTTTTGATGAATGAGGGGGGCGATTACGACAAGCTCGGTAGAGGTACTGTTTGGAAAGGTGAAATCGATCCATGTATTCATCAGAATCATGTTTTTAGGGTCAGAACTAACGAGCTAATATTAAGACATTCTTTTTTAGCATATTGGTCTCAATCAATTTTTGGGAAAAAATACTTTATATTAAGTTCTAAACAATCTACAAATTTAGCATCAATCAACTCAACTCAGCTCAAGAAATTCCCCGTGGCACTTCCACTTTTGAATGAGCAAATAGAAATTGAAAAAAGAGTTGATGCAATCAACGGAAAAATTTCAAATCTTCAGTGTGAACAAAAAAAACTTCTGCAACAAAAATCTGGACTCATGCATGATCTGCTAACTGGCAAAGTACCAGTGCCCATCAACACTGCTGAGGCAACCAATGTCTGAATACTCTGAAGTTGAACAGCCTTTTCTAGCTCAGCTAGAAAGTTTAGGCTGGCAGACTATTGATCAAGGCCAAGAGATACCATCTGACCCTGCTAACAGCCTGCGCCACAATTTCAGGCAATGGTTGTTGCCTGAAGTGTTTGCGAATACAGTACGCAAGCTCAACACAACGAATGATGGCAAATCATGGCTGACCGATAAGCAGTTACAAGACTTGCAAGACCAAATTCTGCGCCAGCCAAACCGCACCTTGCTGGAAGCCAACGAGGCGATACAAAAGCTGCTGTTTAAGGCGCAAGTGGATGTGAATGAAACCAGCGGTGAGCAAGACCCGGTGGTGAAACTGATTGATTTTGCCAACCCCGAGAATAATCACTTTTTAGCCATTAACCAGTTTCGCATTGATACGCTAGGCTGCGTGAAGCAATTTATCATCCCCGATATTGTGCTGTTTGTGAATGGCATCCCCTTGGTGGTGGTGGAGTGTAAAAAAGGTGGTCCCACTTGCGCTAACCCAATGGCTGAAGCATTTGAACAACTGCAGCGCTACATGAACCAACGCGCGGCTACTCAGGAACATGGCCTGAAAGAAGGTGAGCCAAGACTGTTTCATACCAACATGCTATTGATTCGCAGTGCCGGCCTGACAGCTGACTACGGCACCATTACTTCAGGCGAAGAGCATTTTTACCCCTGGAAAACACAATGGCCGCAAGCTGATAGCGTGGCAGAAGGCATGAACCAGCAAGCGCAACTGATTAACGGTATGCTGAATAAAGCCAACCTGTTAAGCATGCTGCGCTCCATGAGTGTGTTTATGGATACAGATGCGGGGCCACGGATTAAAGTGGTGTGTCGCTACCAGCAATTTCGCGCAGCAAACAAAATTGTCGAGCGTTTGCGGAATGGTAAAACTGCTGAAGAAAAAAGTGGCGTGGTATGGCATACCCAAGGCTCAGGCAAAAGCCTGACCATGGTTTTTGTAGCGCGCATGCTACGCGCCTCTAACGACCTGAACGATTACAAAATTCTGCTGATTAATGACCGTGTCGATCTGGAAGACCAACTGGGCGAGACTGCAACCCTGATAGGTGGTCGCATTAATACTATCAGCAGCCGCAAAGCGTTACGCGATGACTTGGCTACCGATAGCTCTGATGTAAATTTAGTGATGGTGCATAAGTTCCAGATTCAAGATCATAGCCTGCCACTCAAAGTGGCGGAGGCACTCGCGACCTATCAGGCTATCC
>DAINRH010000186.1:0-7979 GCA_036741905.1 Methylobacter sp.
GGCTGCGCGTTTTGGCGTATCGATCAGACCCTCGCGAGTTAAATCTTCACCGACTGCCTCGATAATCTTGGCAAAATGCTCTTCCATTATTTCAATCCCAGTTATAAAAATAGCGGTTCAGTATACAGCATGATGTGGTGAAATTTAAGCTCCGTCAATTACCTATATTTGACCTCCATGGATGGGGGGATACAGAATGATTGCCGGGAGCAATCACGGCCGGGACGTTAGCGCTGCCAAAATCACCTTGATGTCCGCGCCGGGTTTACAGACATTTTCGCTAAGATGCCTGCGCCAACCCTTGGCCCCCGGTTCGCCATGAAACAGGCCTAAGATATGCCGGGAGATGCTGTTTAAGCGGACGCCATCGTTAAGTTCAAGTTGCTGCTGAATATAGGGGATCAACAAATCCATAATCATTTCCCGTGACCGGGGTTCTTTGGATTCGCCATAAAAGCGCCGATCCACCTCGGCCAACAGATAAGGGTTGTGATAAGCCTCCCGGCCAACCATGACGCCGTCAACATGGGCCAAAACAGCTTCGGCTTGATCCAGGGTGGTGATGCCGCCGTTCAGGATGATTTCCAGCTGCGGGAAGTTCTGTTTTATTTGATAGACCACGTCATAACGCAACGGCGGAACATCGCGGTTTTGCTTGGGCGACAAGCCGCTCAGCCACGCCTTTCTTGCATGGATAATAAATGTTTCGCAACCGGCATCGGCAACCGTCGATACAAAATGCACCAGCTCTTCGTAAGAGTCGCGCTCGTCAATGCCGATTCTCGATTTAACCGTGACCGGAATTGAAGCCGCTTGAGCCATTGCCGCAACGCATTCGGCGACCAGTTCGGGTTCCGCCATCAGGCAAGCGCCGAAGCGGCCGTTCTGGACCCGGTCGCTGGGACAGCCGACATTCAAGTTCACCTCGTCATAGCCGTAATCTTCAATCATCTTGGCGCAGATAGCCAGTTCACGGGGATTGCTGCCGCCCAACTGAAATGCAACCGGGCGCTCGGCGGCGTTAAATTGCAGGAATCGGTGGTGGTCGCCGTGAATCAAGGCGCCGGTCGTGACCATTTCGGTATACAAAAACGCGTGTTGTGAAATCAGCCGATGAAAATAACGGCAGTGTCTATCGGTCCAGTCCAGCATCGGGGCAACGCAGAATCTTCTGCCGGGATGAGGGTTTTTATTTTGTGTACTTATCAATTTCTTATGGGGGTTAATGGATTAGGTTACGGATTGGCGGAGGGTAATGTGGGCATTTATGCGGTTCATCCTCAGGAACATTATAACGGGAGCCCATTGATAAACAGAAATCAGGCGAACAAGCGAAGCCTGAATTGCCAGGTTTTTCTCCCCACTATCAAATGCGGATCCATGTAAAATAAGCCAATATTTTAATAAGGAGTTTCTTTTGGATACACAGACCTTCTGTCTTTGCGGATCGGGCATTGAATACGCTCAATGCTGCGGCCCATTCCATTCCGGCGAAAAAAAGCCGTTAACCGCCGAAGCCTTGATGCGTTCGCGCTTTACTGCTTACGCTTTGCATAATGCCGGTTATTTGCAGGATACCTGGGATGCCACGGTGCGGCCCGAATTGATCGATTTTTCCAAGGAAAAGGTCGATTGGCAACGCTTGGAAATCGGTAACACTAAAAAAGGCGGGGCTAAGGATGCTAAAGGCGTGGTGGAGTTTAAGGCGTACTATTTGGAAGATGGCGAAGAGTACGTCATGACGGAGATCAGCCAGTTTGTTAAACGCGCGGGCGGCTGGTTTTATCTGGATGGGCTGGTTAAGTCGATCGGCAAGGTAGGTTTGCAGACTAATCTGGGTAAGAATGCCCCGTGTTCCTGCGGTAGCGGCAAGAAGTTTAAGCGGTGTTGCGGAGCCGGCTGAGGCGGGACATAAAGGGCGACCGGCCGACGGTCGCCCTGGTCTGATCAGACTAAATCAGCGTTATTTTTCATCTTTTGTCGGTTCTTCCGACTCCCCGATCAGCGCGGATAAACAATCCATCTGGCTTTCGGTATAGTTGGAATGGGCTTCTGCAAGCTCTTTTGCCGAACCGAAATCGGCGCGTAATTCTTCAAGCGTCTTTTTAGGATCTTTAGACGAAGACAGCGTCAACATTTTTGTGTAGTTGCGGTAAGCCGTTAGGCGCTTGGGGTCGAGAGCGAAAATGCCGGGCATGTTATTCGAGGTTGTATCAACGACGCATTTAGCCATGCGTTCGGGGGACAATTTATAGTCCTTAATGTCTTTTTCCAGCTGCATTTGCTCCAATACAGTCTCTTCATATTGTTTTCTATCTGCGCAACCGGAGAGTAATAATGCAGAAAGGGAAATGAGCAGTAGTTTTTTCATGTGAGAGTTACCGTTATTAAATTGAAAATGCGCTGTGCGGCATTATACGCCAGGTACAAGGTAAAAGGTTCAAGGTGCAAGGTTTTTTACCTTGCACCTTGAACCTTTTACCTTGAGTTCCTCAGTCCATCTCCTTCATTGCCTGCGTTATCCAGGCCTCCGCTTCGGCATTGATGTCGGCGGCTTTGCGTCCCTGGGTTTCTATGACCGGGCCGATTTTCAGCTTGATGACGCCGGGATACTTTAAAAAACTATAGCGCGGCCAGAAATCACCGGCATTATGCGCGACCGGAATGACCGGGTAGCCGGTTTTATGCGCCAACATCGCGCCGCCGATATTGAATTTCAATACTTCCCTGGCTCCAGCGCGAGTGCCTTCAGGAAAGATCAGTACCCATAAGCCCTCATTTAAATATTTAGTGCCTTGTTCGAGCAAGGCGCGTAATGACGCGCGTTGATTTTTCCGGTTGATGACGATGGATTTCAGGGTGAGCAGCGACCACCCCCAGATCGGGAGATAAAGTAGTTCACGTTTTATGACCACTGAATGAGGCGGCAGAATATATCTTAACGCCAGCGTTTCCCACGCAGACTGATGATTGCTCAAAATAATGGCGGGCCGTTGCGGATCGATGGTTTCCAGGCCTTCCACTTCATAGGTGAGGCCGCACGTCACTCGGGTTATCCAGCCGATGATGGCGCACCAGGCATGACCGATTTTCCAGCGTATTTTAAAGGTCGTCAGCATGCCTAAAATAAGCAAAATTCCGACGATGGTAGCGGTAGAGAAAATACCCAAAAATAACAGGGCCGAGCCTATATAGTTTTTAGGTCTGGGGTCTTGATGCGAGGTGTTTTGCAGCGTCATATAAGTTCTCAAAAACAGGAATATCGAGATTAGGGTTTTCAGTTAGGGTTTTTCGGCCTTTACCGGTTTTGACCAGTATCGGGCTGGCGCCGACGGCTTGCGCTGCCTGGAGGTCGCGGAGCGAATCGCCGATAACCGCCATGCCGCTCAGGCTGACATGGTGGTCGGCGGCAAAGGCTTCAAGCAAGCCCGGCTTGGGTTTGCGGCAGTTGCAGTTGTCGTCCGGGCCGTGCGGGCAAAAATAGATGGCGTCGATTTTTCCGCCTTTTTCTGCGGTCATGCGCCGCATTTTTGCATGGATTTTTTCCAGCGTGGCGGCATCGAGTAAGCCGCGGGCTACGCCGGACTGGTTGGTAACCACCGCGACTTTATAGCCATGCTCGTTGAGCAGGGCGATGGCCTCAAGGCTGCCTTCAATCGGCAGCCATTGTTCCGGGGATTTTATGAAGTCATCCGAATCATGGTTAATAACGCCATCACGATCCAGCAATACGTAGCGGTTTTCGGGCATGGATTATAGTGCGTTCCCGTGCCGCCAGCGCGGCGCTGATTGCGTTCCCGCGCTGGAGCGCGGGAGCGATGAACCCTGTGGCATGTGCATTTACGATTGCAATTTGGAGATGTCGGCGCAGGTCAAAAACTGCTCGGACAACAGGTTGAGCAAGGCCAGCCGGTTGGCGCGCAAGTCGAGATCGTCGGTCATCACCATCACATGGTCGAAAAAGGCATCGACGTCATTGCGCAAACCTGCCAAACGGTTAAGCGTCGCCTGGTAATCGCGTTGCGCCAGTAACGGTTTAATGTCATCGGCGGATTGCAGCGCCGCTTGCAACAGCTGCTTTTCTTGCGCTTCAAGCAGTGCGCCGACGCTGGCGGCGGGTTCGGATTCCGATTTTTTCAGGATATTGCGGATGCGTTTGTTCGCCGCCGCCAGGCTTTCAGCTTCGGGCAGCTGCCTGAACGCTTTAACAGCCTGCAAACGCTGCATAAAATCCAGCGGTTCGGCGGGTGTGACGGTGATGACGGCATCGAATTCATCGGCAGTGTAGCCCTGATCAAGACAATAACCTTTCAAGCGGTCGAAAATAAAATCGATAACCCGGTCGGCTGTTGCCGATTGATCGGAAGTTGTTTTAATCTGAGCGCCGGCGAATTCCGTCAACTCAATGATATTGAGGTTGAGTTTATTCTCTATGATGGTTCGGAGGATGCCTAATGCGGCGCGGCGCAAGGCATAAGGGTCTTTATCGCCGGTAGGGATCAAGCCGACGGCAAAGATGCCGACCAGCGTGTCGATTTTTTCCGCAATAGCAAGAATCTGCCCGATCGTGCTGCCCGCAGTAGGGCTACCGGATTGTTTGGGGAAATATTGTTCCTCAAGCGCCAGGGCGACCGCTTTCGGTTCGTGCTCCGCCATTGCGTAGTAACGGCCCATAATGCCTTGGAGGTTGCCGAATTCGCCGACCATTTCGGTCATCAAGTCGGTTTTGGCCAATAACGCGGCGCGTTCGGCCAGTTCAACGTCGACACCCAAGTGTCCGGCAATAAATTTGGCGAGATTTCGAACCCGGATGGTTTTGTCGTAAACCGTGCCCAGATTCTCCTGAAAAACCACGCTGGATAAACTTTCCACGCGATCTTCCAAGGTTTTTTTCCGGTCCTGGTTCCAGAAAAATTCCGCGTCGGAAAGACGCGGGGTTACCACGCGTTCGTTGCCTTGCTGTATCGATTTGGGGTTGCTGCTTTCAATGTTGCTGAAAGTGATGAAGTTCGCCAGCAAACCGCCGTCGGCATTTTTAACCGGAAAATATTTCTGGTTGGTTTGCATCGTCGTAATTAAAACTTCCGGCGGCAGTTCCAGATAACGCGGGTCGAAAGTCCCGGTAATCGGCACCGGCCATTCGTTCAGCGCGGCGATTTCTTCGAGCAAATCGTCCTCAATGTGCGCAATGCCGCCTACTGCGTCGGCAGCTTTTTGCGCGGCGTCGCGGATCAGTGCTTTTCTTTGTTCAAAATCGGCAATGACCCGGCCTTGTTTGTACAAGGTATCCGCATAATCTTCAGGCTTGGCCAGGGTGATTTTTTGCGGTGCGTGGAAGCGGTGGCCTTGGGTCGTCGAATCTGTTTTGAGCCCCAGAATTTCGGTGTCGATGACACTGTCGCCGTAAAGCAAGACGGCCCAATGTACTGGCCTTACGAACTCGGTCGTGAAGCTGCCCCAGCGCATCCGTTTGGCAATCGGCAACCCGGCGATGCTGGAGCGGATGATGTCCGGGATCAGGGCTTCAGTCGCTTGGCCTTTGACGGCTTGGGTAAAACTGAGCCATTCGCCTTTGTCGGTTTTTAAGCGTTCCAGTTGGTCGAATGTAGTGCCGCAGCTGACTGCAAAACCCAAAGCCGCCTTGCTGGGCGTGCCGTCCGGCGCAAATGCCGCTTGTATTGCCGGGCCGCGTTTTTCTACGGTTTTATCGGGCTGTGCGCTAGCCAGGTTTTCGATAAAAACCGCCAGACGCCTGGGTGTCGCGTAAGCCGTGCTGCCGGTAAAGGTTAGTTCTGCGGCGTTAAGCCCTTGAACGATGCCGTTTAGTAAGGCGTTGCTCAGTTTTAGCAAGGTCTTGGGCGGCAGTTCTTCCGAACCTAATTCGAAAAGTAAATTCTGTTTTTCTATCACGGTAATCTCTTTAATGTTAAAGGCGGTTTAGCTCGTTGCAGGCGTGATGCAAGGATGCTGGGGCATTTTGAGGCAGGCCATTAAGACAAATTTCTTCTTTTAATTTTTTAGCAAATAGATTTACGTTTATATCTTTATTTGGATACTTATTTTTATAACTAATGAGTTTTCCATCGTTACCTTTTAGAGTTTCACCGTCAATATTTTTTGTATCAATGTAATAAAACCATGATTCAATATTACGAATCGGAGCAAATATTAAAATTTTCTCGTTATCAAGACGTGTATTTTGATTTAACTTATATTTTTCAATATCAAGTTTCTCATCAAATTCGCGCAGCCTTTCTTGAATGGTTTTTTCATCAGCATCTATCATTACTATTAAGACAATATTTTGTGTGGCATATTTCCGGTAAGATTTTGCAGCATTAGGGTAATGTTTTAATACAGTCGCGTTATTGTAGGCTGTAAGCTGTGTAATTTTCCTATTATCCGCGCCCAATAGTTTTGCATAAGCACGAATAAAATCGTATTGGGCTATATCTTCACACAATACGGTAATGCGATAACCTTTAAGATTAATCACCATAAATCCAGCCTATTTCAATTAATTGGGCAAGCGATAATCCATCGCTATCTTGCTCTGTGATTTTTTCTATACGAGTATGATTGTCCTGTCGTGAAAACCAATAACCTGAATAAGCGGCTAAAAAGTTGATTAGACTAGGATGATGCGAAATCAATAAGGCTTGTAACTTTCTTTCTTTACATTGCTCGCGTAACACATTTAACCAAGGTTGAATTTCCGGTAAGGCTAAAAAGTTTTCCGGTTCATCTATGCAAATAAGTGAATTTTCAGGTGTGCAATAAACTAAAGCATAAAGAGCAATTAATACTTTTTGACCCTCTGATAGCTCATTAAAGTAATAAGTAATCATTTCTTTTTTATTGGCTTTATTTTCAAAGTCTACTTGTAATACTTTGGCTTGTCCCGCCTGCTCAATCTTAAAATAATCAAAGCCTAGAAGAACATCACGCATCGCTTTTTCAAATTCCGATACGCCTCTTCTATTCTTTTCATTGAGGTGGGCGAACCATTCGGCATAATTTGAAAAGTCTGTTTTTATCTCCGCATTAGCTTTGTTTATAGTAGAAGCCATTTCATAAGGGTTAATACGAACTATTAACAAGGCACGCAAATACTGTAAAAATTCTTTTGCATAAAATGAAATATAGCGATTTATACCGGAACGATTAAAATCAAATGAAAGGTGCTCATTTTTTTTTCCAAAAGATATAACTAATGTCTCGTAATTTTTCGATTCGATAAGAACTTCATTATTGAGATATAAATATTCATCTTTAATGTTAAATATTTCAAAATCTAATAAATCAAGTTCTAATACTAATAAATATCTATAAACAGAACTTCCGATTTCAATATCTAGTTCAAAACGCATATCGGATAATTCTGGCTTTAACCAACGAGGAGAATCAGTACGGTCAAAAATATTGTCGACCTTTTCTTCACCAACAATTACTCTGCGTAATTTGGTTAAAACCTCAAAAACCGTAGATTTACCCGAACCATTCGTCCCCAAAAAAAGACTAATATCCTGATCAAATTTAATCTCAAAATTAACCAAGCACTTGTAATTGTGGACATAAAGTCTTTTTAACACGGGCGAACAACCTTTTAGTTATTCTGACACATCGGAAATCCCAACGATTCCCTGCGTTGGTAATAAACTTCAGCAACGGATTTAGCCAAATTCCTGACCCGTAACAAATACCGTTGCCGCTCGGTAACCGAAATAGCATGACGCGCATCCAGCAGATTAAAGGCGTGGGAAGCTTTCAGCACCATCTCATAAGCCGGTAACGGTAAGTTCAATTCGATCAGCTTGGTGCATTCCCGCTCGTAAGTCTCGAAGCACTGGAACATGAACTCGACATTGGCGTGTTCGAAGTTGTAAGCGGACATTTCCACTTCGTTTTGATGGAACACGTCGCCGTAAGTAACGGTGCCGAACGGGCCGGTAGTCCAGACCAGATCGTAAACGCTTTTA
>DAINRH010000187.1:0-7948 GCA_036741905.1 Methylobacter sp.
TGCTACATCAGTCACAGCGGAATCACTATCACAGTGAAATATTTTCAAAGTTTTTAGAGTTAGAGCTACAAACAAGTCAGATTGATATCAAGCCATTCCAAAGTCTTCGGTATATAGATTCTAAAAACCGCGATAGCCGTACTTATGTTGAGCTACGTGGGTATGAATATCTTAGTAATAGCTACTCCATTATTATTTGGTATGAATCTAATGAATACCGCGTGTGCTTTAAAGGCCATAACATTAGCCAATATCCGGTAGAACTTTGTAAGCAATTGGCTGATGCGGGGTTTATTTTTATAACCGATAAGCAGTTTCAAGGTACTTATCAATTTGGATGTATGTCGTACATGCAAGTTGAAGATAAATTGGGAGATGTATGCAAGTTGTTAAGTGACTTAATATAGTACTTATTAATTTTTCTTGGCATAAACTGTCAATGTCACTGCGTCACATTATGACGCACACCTCACCTAAACTCATGACTGTTCAAATAACAGTAAAGGATAAGTCATGAGAATTGCTTTATCAATCAACTCGGAACATTCAATAGAGTTTACCCATGATCAGGCAACAAGTATTATGTATGAATTGGATGATAAGCCTGTTTCGGCTGACTTCTTTGCCGAAGCTGCTAACCATTTAGCAAGTCAAATGCGCTGTATCGTCGCCAAAAAAAGTTGCCTTCCAATTTCAGTGTTAGAAAAACTGGCTTACGATTCCCATCGTGATGTGGTTCGTGAAGTCGTGCAAAATAAAACTGCGTTAAAAACATTTAGTGCAGATTTGTTGATTGATATGATGAATCGAGATTTTGGTGTTGCGTTCGAATTGGCAGGCAATTTGTCTTTGATTGAAGATGCTACCACACGCGATAGTGTCATCAAATTTATGCAAGAAAGTGGTGATCCTGAAATACTAGGTAAAATTGCCAAATATCACCGTAGTCTGACAAGGTAAGCCTAATGGCTGGTAATGTCAATCAGCGTTGCGTCATCTTAAATCAAGATATGATGTGATAAAGAAAAACTGGGAAAATAAATGGCAGTCAATTTTGATGAAAAACTAGTCGTAGCGATTTCATCTCGCGCATTATTCAATCTGGATGATAGCCATGCAGTGTTTGAGCGTGACGGTGTTGAAGCGTATTGTGCATATCAAATCGAAAATGAAAACACGCCATTGCTGCCAGGTACGGCTTTCCCATTGGTTAAAAAGTTACTGGCATTAAACGGTGATAATTTAGATAACCCAAGAGTAGAGGTTATCCTGCTATCCCGCAACAGCGCGGATACTGGGTTGCGAGTGTTTAACTCCATCAAACATCACAACTTGAACATCACGCGCGCCAGCTTCACGCGTGGTGAAAGTACTCACAAATATATTCCAGCCTTTGGTGCCGATTTATTCTTATCTTCCAATCCAGAGGATGTACAACAGGCACTCGCTGCTGGACATGCGGCCGCTACGATTTTGCCATCGAATGTTGAATTAAATACATCCGAGCAATTACGCATTGCCTTTGATGGAGATGCGGTACTGTTTTCTGACGAGTCAGAGCGGATATTCAAGCAACAAGGCTTGAAGGCGTTTAGTGCCAATGAGTTAGCTGCGGCCAATCAGCCTCTGACAGGCGGACCCTTCAAGGGTTTTCTTGCGGCCTTACATGCCATTCAAGCGGAGTATCCATCAGAGCAATCACCTATACGCACTGCGCTCATCACTGCGCGTTCTGCACCTGCGCACGAACGTGTGATTCGTACTTTACGAGCATGGAATATCCGTATTGATGAGGCATTGTTTCTGGGCGGTATGGATAAAGGGGCATTTCTAAAAGCATTTGGCGCAGATATTTTCTTTGACGATCAAAAGCAACACTGCGAGTCAGCAAGAGAGCATGTGGCAACAGGGCACGTACCGCATGGTGTCGCAAATGAGTAGGAGCTTGTTGATATATGCACATGATTTCCAGATCAATTTGAAAAGGTTATTCAAGCCTCATGATGTGCATATGCTAGACATCAATGCAGAAGTGATGAATAACGCTACACATAAAAATTACAAGTTAATGAGCGAGTTAGTAAAGTGCTTATTTGAAGGATATGACCAATTAACCCTCATCACTAACTTTGTGCCTAAACGTGACCATGAGCATTTGTTTGATGAGCGCTCTTTGGCATTCATTCTTAAAGCAAATGATATAAAAGACACGTATGAACTCAATGATTTTCATGCGTCTGTAATGTCTCATTTGACAAGCCATCGGCTATTAATTGAATCACAAGTTTTCTTAAGGAAAGAGCTTGTAAGTTCACAGCTGAGTAAAGCAACAAGGAGTGTTAAAACACTGAACGCACTAATGAATGATTACGATGCTTTAATTAACAAGTCAAAATGTGTGTTCGATAGCTATAGAGAAGATCTTGTTTTAAGATTTGGTGTTAAACCTTAATTTTTTGCACTGCCGCATATTTACATCGCTTTATTTTTGCAGACAAACATTAGTACATTTGTCTGTGGGATATGCCTTGAGTTCGTCATGTTCGTGATAGTTAAGCAATCGGCAGGAATGACGTTGGCAGACGCTAAACTTTGAATGTTGTCGTAGGTATGCGCGATGCGAAAACCTTGATTAAGTAGCATGGCACAACCAACGACGCCCACTGGCTGTTGTAACTGACTTGTAGCTTCCTTAAACTGGTCAATCGCTTGTTGTGGTGTATTCCAATCAAGTACGACGCAGTAAGCTGTAGTGCCATGACCCAGTACGCTCCTTACATCAGCCCAGTCAACACTAAAACTTCCGGTTATTGATTGTATGCAACTCATGCCGATGGTGACGAGCAAGGTTTGCGTCAATGCATCCATCATTGCCGTGTCACACGTTGTGATATTGACCCAGTATATTGGATTGTTGGCACTCAAGGCTTCGCTTGTATCAAGCACAAAACCAACTTTCACCTCGGTAGAGCTGAGGGGCTGAATAAATACATCACATCTATCGTCTATGGTTACTGCATGTAGCCAATCTAATTTTTCTGCGCCATATTCGCTTGAACAAGCATCACAGGTTTCTTTAAACCAATTGAGGTGTAATGGATTGTATAGTGGATTGACTGTTTCTATGATTTGAATGCGCATTGGATAAATTCATATTAAATTAAACAAAAGCATAGTGTACGAACCCAATGCGACACATTACGTCGTACAGATACCTACAATGTAAGTCTCATTTAGATTGTAAAGGTACAGCATGAGAACACTTTATTTGGATGTTGCTACCACTGGTATGGATTTAATCAATGACAGAGTGGTTGAAATTGGTATTACGGAAGTTGTTGATGGAGAGTTGTCAGGCCGCGTTTTTCACCATTATCTGTATCCAGGTAGCCTGGCTATAGACTCAGGAGTGGCCGAGGTGAATGGTTACGATCTGGATTTTTTAGTGGGCAAACCAAGTTTCGATGATATTGCTGGAGAATTATGTGCCTTTGCACAAGGTGCTGGAATTGTTTTTCTAGAAACAGCGTTCGATATTGGTTTTTTGAACGCTGAACTCAACCGAATCAACCAGCAGCCTTTGGAAACATTTTGCCACGCAGTCACAGATTTACGTAGCATGGCCAAAAAACTGGCGCCTAAGGAACCCACACTATTGCGAAATCTGTTTGAAAAATACCATATTGAAGTCACGAGTAACCATACTATACCTGCTAAACTTCAATCGACTGCTTTACTTTACAGATTGCATTTTGCGATGATAAAAGCTTCTTCTGAAAATCAAGTAATCGCTGGGGATGACTAAGATCGCCCAGAATAACTATAAAAATAAAGGATTCTCACCATGTCACTGACAGCAGAAAATTTTTATGAAATCTTGAATACGTCGGACACTTTTCGTGTTCTCCCTGAAAAAATTGACTCAATCGACCTGGACACTTTTATGCGTGTATTTGGTGATGCTGAGGCTGGGCGTGAGAAGAATATCGTTTATGTTTTTCGTACTGAAAAGCCTATCCCGCGCGTCAAGGGAGAAAGTGATGTCGTTTATATTGGTGAAACCAAAGGTACATTTAGAAAAAGGTATCTGGTAAATGCAAAGCGCTTCACAAGCAAATTAAACAGCATGAAGTATCAACATATTTTAGAAACTTACGGTCCCATTCGCATTACAATCGCTGACTGTTTTCAGTTCGGAGATACTTCTGAACAAGCAGAAGAGCAGCTTCTCTGGGCATATTTCCAAAATCATTGTGAGCATCCACCAGTTAATTATACAAAGCCTAAGATACCAAAAAGTGATGTCGCTTGATTAGGCCGATTCATTGCTAATCGCTTGGCTGGACTATCATCATACCTATCGGAGTGTATAAGCCTGGACGGCTTGTCGTTGCATGATACAAACATCATTCTCAATATCTAAAATTGACTTAAGATTTGATATTGCGTTATTTATATTGGCATAAATTCATTATAGGAAATCCAAGGGAGTTGCTCGTTGCTCACTTTCAAGTGCATCAAGAAAGTTCAGGATTATTTGTCACTGACTCAAGCTGATCTGGCTGATACTCACGATCAAATCGATACGTTGCTGGGGGCTTGGTACGTGAACCAACTTACGATTGATCGTCGCAAGGTCTTCCTGTTCATGAATGAAAAAACGCTGCTTTCATTTATCACGATTGGGGCCAGAAAAACAAAATCACTCAAACATGATTTGCCATCGATATTTATGCAGCAGTTCTTTCAGTTGATGAAACTCATGGGGTTGCCACTCGAAAAATCCAGCCTAATCATGGATGAATATTTTCAGGCAGGGTTTCGTAAAACCGATAGCCGAATCTTACTTGGCAACATGAATGACCTTGCACATCTGTATGAGCATATGATTTACCATCATGGAGGACTCAGTCACTGTAACTTATCGGAAATCATTTACAGTATCAACAAGACGCCCCAGCGCAACCTAGGCTGGAAGTACTCAACCGATATCGCCGAAGAAATATTGGCTAATCCATATAGTGTGATGTAATGACTGGTTTCCCGTTTGCCCTAAAAGTTAGAACTTAGTAAAGTCCTCTTCTTGACTCTTTCGTTGAACGGATGATATAAATTCCGCCTGTATTGCTAAGAAAAAATTCTTAAAATTCGTAGTTAGACTACTAAAATGATTAACATTATAAATTTTCCCCTTGGAGTTTTTTAATAAATTTCATATAATCGTAGTGTGAATACGAATTCAGAAAATAAATTAAAGCTCCTGTATAAGGAGCTGAAACCAGGAACCCCGGTGACGGCTGCTGACTTACTAGCGCTTAATATCTCGCGGGATCTGATGACTTATTACGTGAAGTCGGGCTGGTTAAGGCGCTTGGCTAGTGGCGTATTCCTTAAACCGAACACTGAGCTTTCTCTTGATGCGAGTCTCGTACTGCTACAAAAGCAGGTGACGGGACTTCATGTGGGTGGAAAGAGCGCGTTGGATATATATGGCCTACGTCATTATATGAGTAACGTTCCGATCACTCACCTCTATGCATGGGAAAGTGCTAATTTGCCAGAGTGGCTTACCCAGCATTACAAATGCCAATTACAGAGGAAGAGACTGTTCGATGAGTCGCCAGAGGATCCTCTCTTTGTGAGCCAGTTGAAGAATAAGGAAAACGCGCCCCTGGTTTCTGAACCTGAACGTGCAGCTCTAGAGATGCTAAGTGAGGTACCGAATAATCAGTCCCTAACGGAGGCGGAAGAAATACTGGAAAGCGCATTCAATTTGCGCTCGGATGTCATGGCAACGCTGTTGAAAAAATGCAGGAGCGTAAAAACTGTCAGGCTGTTTTTGAATCTGGCTTCGAAGCTGTCCTTGCCGGTTTATGAAGAGCTAAAAGATCAACAATTTCCGGTTGGCAGCGATAGTCCCTGGGTTTATCGTTCCTCATCTGGAGGAAAGACCTTGGTACTGAAACCATGAATGAAATTTATGAGAAAACAACACGACTCCTACTACGTGTAGCGCCAACCGTATTTAAATCTGGAAAATTCGCCCTTAAAGGCGGCACGGCCATCAATCTGTTCATCCGGGAGATGCCACGATTGTCGGTGGATCTTGATCTAGTTTTCGTCGATCATACATTGGGTCGCACCGAAGCCTTCGAAGAGATTTCTGCTGCGGTCAATGAGATTGCAGAGGATTTAAGGCGTCAGCGCCTTGAAGCTATCGTTAAAGGCGCAGCTGGTGTCGATGCCAAGATATTTATCCGGGGTGACGATGGGATCCTAGTGAAGGTTGAAATCAACCACGTTATGCGCGGGACAATCCTTCCGGTCTGCAATGCAGCCGTCAGCAAGGCGGTGCAGGATAAGTTCAAGATGAATGTCAGTCTGCCCATGTTGTCACCGCACGAGGTTTATGCGGGAAAACTGGTTGCTGCACTCGATCGCCAGCATCCGCGAGATCTCTTCGATGTCCATCAGCTCATCATCAATGAAGGCATATCTGACCAGACTATTACAACCTTCGTTGCCTACCTCGCCGGCCACAATCGGCCTGTTCATGAGGTACTATTTGGCAATGCCCTAGACATTGAGGAGGAGTACAGACGGAGTTTCGTGGGCATGACTGTTGATGAAATTCCGCTAAAAGTTCTGCTCGATGCGCGCACTGAGCTCATTAATATAGTTCATGGCAAGCTAACCCAAAACCATAAAGACTTTCTAGTGTCTCTAACAAGAGCAGAGCCGCAATGGGACTTAATTGATATCCATCACCTACAGGACATGCCCGCCACAAAATGGAAGTTGCATAATCTTAACCAGCTGAAAGATGCTAATGAGGCCAAGTTTAATACCCAGCTCAAGGAGCTGGAAGAAAGACTGGCAAACATCCAGCCTGTGCTATGATCAATTCTCCACTAAGACTTTTACTCTAGGTACTTAATGGCGGGTAATCTCCTTGGAGTATGGTGGTCGTTAACCACAATGCAAGTAGATCAAACGAATCTCACACATCGAAAGTTTAAATGCGTGAGATTGAACTCATCTCAAGTTTAAGGGCGATTTATTGAACCTTGTATGAGTACCTTTTCTATCTTTCTATCAGTATTGTACTGACTTAATGCAAATACAGCCCATATGGCTGCTGGTATCCATCCAATAAGTGTAATTTGCAGGAACAGGCATATGACACCTACGAATGGTCGTCCAATCGTGAAGAATGAAATAAATGGTAAAAATATTGCTAGTAATAAGCGCATAGATGTTTTCCTTAAATAATTTAAATATTTATGAGAGCCAATAAAATTGATTCATTGGCACCTAAATTCAAAATATCAAAAAATTCAATTCACGCAACTTTTGCTAAGATTAAGCCTTACAAGTTAGCTTACATACTTATCTTGAACATGATTCCCAAATGGCAATGTAGATCTGATGCCATATTTATATAGAGTTTCGCGAGAGATATTTAATGCTTTAGCGACTCTGGATAAAGGTTCGCCTTTAGATGTTCTTGTCCTTGCATCTTCTAGCATGTCTTCTGTTATTTTGCGCCTGCCACTGTACTTGCCCTCTGCCTTGGCTATGGCGATGCCTTCTAGTTGGCGCTCGCGAATCAATTCTCGCTCGAACTCGGCGAATGCAGCTAACATGGTAAGTTGAAGTTTTGCCATGTGATCTTTGCTGTCGGGAGAGAACACCAGATTGTTTTTATTGAAATTAACGGTCGCTCCCTTTGCCAGTATCTGCTCAACCAGATTGAGTAAATCTTTGGCATTCCGCGCTAGTCGATCAATAGAATGCACATGCAATGTGTCGCCTTGCCTGATATAGGAAAGGCATTCCTGAAGTATGGGGCGCTGAGTGTCCTTACCGGACAATTTTTCAATGAATGTCTTGTTAAGACTGATGCCATCAAGTTGCCTGATGGTGTTTTGGTCAATACTGGAAACCC
>DAINRH010000188.1:0-7873 GCA_036741905.1 Methylobacter sp.
ATGCAGAATTCGGAACGGTGGGTGTTGCCGGTGATGTCGGTCAGCAAATGCCGCAGTAAGCGATCCACCAGCCAGGGAGACGGCACCTCGCCTTCCGGCATTTGTTGGAAGGCGATTTCCAGTTCGTAAAGCTTTTCGTCGCGGCCTTCATCGACCCGTGGCGCTTGGCTGGTCGGGCCGATAAACATGCCGGAAAACAAATACGACAAGCCGGGATGATGCTGCCAGTAAGTAACCAAGCTGCGCAACAAGTCGGGACGGCGCAGCAACGGGCTGTCGGTCGGTGTTTCGGCGCCCATAGTGATATGGTTGCCGCCGCCGGTTCCGGTATGACGGCCGTCGAGCATGAATTTTTCGGTGCCCAACCTGACCTGATGCGCGTGTTCGTAAAGAACGGTGGTTTTATCGACCAGCTCCTGCCACGTTTTCGACGGATGAATATTGACTTCGATCACGCCGGGATCGGGCGTTACCATCAGGCGCTCGATGCGGTAATCGCGCGGCGGTTCGTAACCTTCCAACACCACCGGGATAGCCAGGTTTTCCGCGGTGGCTTCAACGGCGGCAATCAGTTCCAGATAATGTTCCAGCGACGTCAGCGGCGGCAGGAATATATGTATGCGACCTTCGCGGGCTTCGACGCAAACCGCGGTATGAGGCACTTCCACTTCGACGCTTTGATCGTCGCCTGCATCCTGTTCGGTCAGTTCCGGGTGAGCCTTGAGTTTCTTCTCGATATGGCTGTAGCGGCGCGTGACTTCGCCGTAATAATCGCCGAGCTCGGGCAGCGCCTCAAACAGGCTTTGTTCTTCCTGCGTGTCGCGTTTATCAGGGGCGACCCACGGCAAGCTGCCTAAGGGCAAGCGCATGCCCATCGGCGAATTGCCGGGGATCAGGAACATCTGCCCGCGGCGAAAATCCCAGGGGCCGCTTTGCCATTTTCGATGCGTCCAATCCCATTTAATCGGCAAGGTAAACCCCGCCGCTTTGCCTAAATCGGCATCCAGCAGCTGCGCCAAGGTCTTGCGTTCAATCGAATCCTTCAGGTTGGCTTTTAACGGATCGATATTTTCCGGAAGCCCGCCTTCCTGCCAGAGATAGTAAAAACTGTCTTCAAAAGCGGTTTTGATATAGCGCGGTTGCAGGCCCAGTCGCAAGGTGAATTGCTTGATAAAAGCTTCGGCCTGCTCAACGCTATGGCCGTAATCCTTGTTAATATCGGCCAGCAACTCGGGCTTGCGCCAAATCGGGGTGTCGTCTTTGCGCCAGAAAATGCCGTACTGCCAGCGCGGCAACGCTTCGCCCGGATACCATTTGCCCTGGCCGTAATGCAGCATCGCGCCTTCGGCAAATTCATCGCGCAGGCGTTTGGTCAGTGCATTGGCCAGCTCGCGTTTGTGCTCGCCGTCGGCATCGACGTTCCATTCTGCGCCTTCCATGTCGTCAACGGAGACAAAGGTCGGTTCGCCGCCCATTGTCAAGCGCACGTCGTCAGCCAGCAATTGCCGGTCGACCTGTTGGCCCAGCGCGTCGATGCGCTGCCATTGGTCATCGGTATAAGGCTTGGTGACGCGCGGATCTTCATGCAAACGCATGACTGTGTTGCTGAATTCGAATTCCACTTCGCATTTGTCGGTGCCGCCGGTGACCGGCGCGGCGCTGGCGGGATCGGGCGTACAGGCCAGCGGAATGTGACCTTCGCCGGCCAGCAAGCCGGAGGTCGGATCAAGGCCTATCCAACCGGCTCCGGGGATATAGACTTCGGTCCAGGCGTGCAAGTCGGTAAAATCCTGCTCCGGCCCGGAGGGGCCGTCCAGCGATTTGACGTCGGCGGTCAACTGCACCAGATAACCGGAAACGAATCGCGCCGCCAGTCCTAAATGCCGGAGTATTTGCACCAGCAGCCAGGCCGAATCCCGGCATGAACCGCTGAGCGAGGTCAGTGTGTCCTCGCAGCTTTGAATGCCGACTTCCATGCGGATGTTGTAGCTAATCGCCTGAAAAACGGTGCGGTTAACGTCAACCAAAAAGTCGTTGATATTACGTTTGCTTAGGTCGAAATCGGCTACCCATCGTTTGAGCAATGGGCCTTGCTCGGCGATTTCCAGATAAGGCTGCAATTCTTTCAGCAATAGCGCGTCGTATTTAAACGGATACTGTTCCGCATACTCTTCGACAAAAAAATCGAAGGGATTGATTACCGTCATATCGGCGATGACTTCGACCTCAACGCTGAGTTTGGTGCATTTTTCCGGAAACACCACCCGCGCCAGCATATTGCCGAACGGGTCCTGCTGCCAGTTGATGAAATGGTTTTCCGGTTCAATGCGCAAGCTGTAGCCTTTGATCGGCGTTCTACTATGCACCGCCGGGCGCAGCCTGAATACATGCGGCGACAGGGATACCGGTCTATCAAAGCTGTATACGGTTTTGTGACGGACAGCTACTCGAATGGTCATGATTTTTTTCCTATTGCCGAAGCGTTTTAAGTATTACAAATGTTTCTAGCTATTTGATATTACGTAAGTCGTATAAAAGCACCGCGAAGACACGAAGAACGCGGAGTTATTCTCGTTCCCACGCGCTGCGTGGGAACGCAGTCAAGGCGCGCTGCGCCGCGAGTCTCGACCAAGGTCTTGCGTATACGGGACGCAGCGCGTCCAGCATCGCATTCCCACTCAGCGCGTGGGAACGAGGAGAGCTCCGTGTCCTTCGTGTCTTCGTGGTAAAAATTTCTTAGCTATTACGGGCATCAGTTTTTTGCGCTTCAGTCTGCATCCGCATCAATTCTTCCTCGATCCCCGCGGCATGGGTGAGTTCGGCGACATTATCCTTGGTAAAGAAGCCTTGAAAGCCGCCAAAGCGCTGCACATACTCAATAATCAGCGACGAATGCTCGGATGCGCTGGAAAAAATCTGTTTCAAGCCTTCGTCCTTGGAGCCTACGACATCCAGCAAAAAGCTTTTGCCTTGCTCGCTAATCGCATTAACCACAAAATCGATATTTTCCATGCCCTGTTGATTGCCGTCCTTAACCGCCAGCGCGATATGGTGCAATCTGGGGCCGTAATTGCGCACAAAGTTCTCGGTCGGCGAGGGGAATATTTTGAAATGATTGACAAAATAAGGCGTGTTATTAGCGGTGAACACCTTGGCCGGGCTGCGCATCTCATCGGTATAATGGATGCTCTTGGTAACATTGGTCGATGAATTCTGATCGACTATATCTAACGAACCCCAGTAGTAATAGCTGGACAACGACAGCCATTCCAAAATCGCGACTTCCCGGTTTTGACTGTAAATACGCGTCGCCAAATGATCCACCGGTAAAATCAGGCTATCTATGTCTAATGCCTTTTGCCGTAGCTTGGCCGCTTCGCAGGCTTGTAGGGCATCGCTGCGAATGCTGCTGACGCCTAATGCGTAAACGCGCGGTTCGTCGGCTTCCCGCTCCAGATAAGCGACGATGTTATGGGTGTACGGAGAAGGTTTGGTGATCGCCAGGTTGCCCGGCAGTTCCAGCTTGCGAATATCATCCTGGGAGAAAAACAAAAAGCCCCTGCGCTGCTGCAACTTAACCACATCATGCCGGTTGGTTACCCTTAACACTTCGCCCATGTAACGGCTGTGCGGTTTGCTTGAACCGATCGGGAATACTTCGTTCAGGCTGCGAAAAATGCCTTTGGTGTCATCGTTCTTTACTTCCCGGATAATCAGGTCCGGAGCGGTCATGTCAATGCGCAACACGTGGGTCCAATGCGACTCGCTTTCCAAGGTGACCAGGTAATGATAAGGCGACATCAGACAAAGCTCGCCGATGTACTCAATCGACTTGCCGGGCTCGACGGTCAGCATCATCGCATCGATTTCATGAATCATATTGCTTAAGTTCAAACTATCGCGCTCTTCAAGCAGCTTGCCCAGAAATTCATTAAAGAAGGACGAGTTTTCTTTGTCGCCCTGAACAGGAAACGATAAGGAACGGCTGGTGGCTGGCATAGTAAGTTCTCTACAGGTTTTATCTGTAAAAACAAAGCAAGTGTTATACCAAGTGATAAATTAGCCTCCTATCGGGACAGGGCAAGCAATAATTACCTTAAATCCGGATTCATCGTTTCCAGGCGGAGCGCTTGTTGTTCAAGGGTATTAGCCATTAACTGTTAGCGTTGCAGGGCCGCGCCAGCGATCATCCGGGCAACAATGACCGAATTGGAACCGCTTCATCGCGAGCATAGCCCGCTCCTGCGATGTCATTGCGCTTCACTTAAGGGCCGTGACGCAGTGCGTGGGATTGGGAACAAGGGCCTGAATAAGGTCTTTAGCAAGGTAAGTCGCACCAAATTGAAGCGGCCAAAGCCCAAAATAGGGTTGTTTATGCGGCTTTACTGAGTCGCCGCTATTGCCCGGCGGTACTTATTATGCCTAAAACAGTCGACGCATTGCGGGCCGCTTATATTGATAGAGTCGCTAGACGGTTTACTGCGCTTTGCGCGCAAAAACTGAATCGCATAGACAAACTCAGCAAAATAAAAAAATGGCACAAATTGTGCTGTTTTTTATTTAAAAGTACATAAAGCCAACTAACCAAATGAAATGTCATGAAATCAATCTGGGAAAACTACAAAACCGATAGTGCTTACGATGAACTCATGTGTTCGGAGTTCCAACCGAGGCAAATTAGTTACCGCTTGTGCCAATATTTAAATTCGCTCAACAAAAGCGATATTGATAAACGCAAAATGGCTGCCGAACTGGCTATTTTGGAAATGGGCATCAGTTTCACGGTCTACAGCGACGAGGGCAACATAGACCGGGCCTGGCCGTTTGACATCATCCCCCGCATCATCAGCTCTATCGAATGGCGAATGATAGAAACAGGTTTAAAGCAACGATTGGCGGCTTTAAATTGCTTTATAGCGGATGTTTACGATCAACAGGCGTTTATCAAAGCCGGTAAAATGCCGGCCGAGATCATCAATAGCTCCAAAAACTTTCGCAAAGAATGCGTCGGCATGAAACCCCGCCACAACGTTTGGGCAAACATTTGCGGCACCGATTTGGTTCGCGATAAAGACGGCGTCATGTACGTGTTGGAAGATAATTTACGGGTGCCCTCGGGCGTTTCCTACATGCTGGAAAACCGCGTGATTACCAAGCGGGTGTTCCCGGAACTCTTGCAAAACATAGACATCCTGCCTATCGACGACTACCCCGGCCGCTTGCAGGATATGTTGGCGTCGCTTGCTCCCGGGCACATCAGCAAGCCGCAAATCGTGGTACTAACGCCCGGCATTTATAACTCGGCCTATTTCGAACATGCTTATTTGGCCCAGCAAATGGGCGCGCAGCTGGTCGAAGGCGGCGATCTGGTGGTCAATGACGACGATTGCGTGTACATGCGCACCATCGAAGGGCTGGAAAAAGTCGATGTTATTTACCGGCGTATCGACGATGACTTTCTCGATCCCGAAGTGTTCCGCAAAGACTCCGCATTGGGCGTTCCGGGCTTAATGCGCGCCTGGAAAGCCGGTAATGTGTCGTTGGCGAATGCGCCGGGCGCGGGCGTCGCCGATGACAAAGTGGTTTATGCCTACGTTCCGGAAATGATCCGTTATTACCTGAACGAAGAACCGATCTTGCCTAATGTGCAAACGTACCTGTGCGACAACCCCGAGCATCTGGAATATGTGTTGGCGCATCTGCCGGAGCTGGTGGTCAAACCGGCCAATGAATCGGGCGGCTACGGCATGCTGGTAGGGCCGCATGCAAGCAACAAAGAGATAGCGGCGTTTCGGGATATTATCCAAAAAAATCCCCGTAATTACATTGCCCAACCGACCTTGGCGATTTCTACCGCACCGACTTTGTGCAAAGGTAAGCTTGAGCCAAGGCACATCGATTTGCGGCCGTTTATTTTGCAGGGCGAAAACACCTTTGTTACAGCCGGAGGCTTAACCAGAGTTGCGCTAAAAAAAGGTTCGCTGGTGGTTAATTCCTCGCAAGGCGGCGGCAGTAAAGACACCTGGATCATCGACATGGAGCAAAACTAATGTTATCCCGATCAGCAGAACGCCTGTATTGGCTGGCACGTTATCTTGAGCGCACTGAAAATATCGCCAGACTGGTCAGTGTGCATATGAATTTATTGATGGATTTACCCAACGGCGTTGAAATGGGCTGGTTGCAGCTCATTCGTATCAACGCCTCGGAGCCGCAATTTTATGAAAAATATAAAATGGCCAACGAACATAATGTCACTCGCTTTCTGTTAAGCGACGAAACGTATTCGGGCTCATTGTTTTCGTCGTTAAGCGCCGCCAGGGAAAACATCCGCACGTCCAGAGACTTGCTGCCCGATGAAGCGTGGGAGCAGGTCAATGAAATGTACCTGTTTGTAAAGAATAATAGAGATTCGGTCTACAACCGCAGCAACCGGGTCGTGTTCCTGAACGAGATTCTCAAAGGCTGCCAGCGATTTACCGGATTGTTGTCCGGCTATATGAGCCACAATCATCCTTATCGCTTCATCCGCTTGGGCAAAAATATCGAACGCGCCGACATGACCAGCCGGATTCTGGATTTGGCCTCGTTGCTGTTGGCGGATTCGCGTAGCGACGAAATGCGCCAATACGAGACTATTTTGTGGGTGAATATATTAAAGGCGCTCAATGCCCAGTTAATGTATCGGCAGCATGTCAGAAGCAGCGTTAACGGCGACGATGTGCTCAACTTTTTATTGCTGAACACCAACCTGCCCCGATCGGTCAGCTGCTGCATCGCTGAAATTACCAGTTGCATCAATGCCCTGCCGAATAACGATTCCTTGCCGGAAGAGGTCGTTAAACTGGTAGCGTATGTACAGGACATCGATACCCGGAACACCACCCAGGCGCAATTACGGGGCATTCTCGATAACCTGCAAAACAAGTTGGGAGAACTGCACGACCGGATAACCAACAATTGGTTTAAGCAAGGCATTGCTGAATAAAATGGAACGTCGGCCGCTATCGGCTCATCTGTTACGGACATAATGGGAGCCGCTACGGAATAACAATGGACATTACCCCGGCAAACATTTCAGACATCCCGGCGCTTTGCGAACTGCTGGATCTGCTGTTTTCTCAGGAAGCCGATTTTAAGCCCGATCACGCTGCGCAAAGCCGCGGCTTGGCTCGCATCATCAGCAGCCCGGAACTCGGACTTATCGTCGTCGCCCGTCAGGACAACCGGATTGTAGGCATGGTCAATCTCCTCTACACCGTGTCGACTGCGCTCGGCGACCGTGTTGCGCTATTGGAAGACATGGTGGTTTTTCCCGACGCACGCGGCTTCGGCGTAGGTTCTTTACTTCTTGAACAAGCGGTTCAATTGGCGAGATTGAACGGCTGCAAACGCATTACCTTGCTTACGGACCGCGCTAATGAGTCGGCGCAACGGTTTTATCAAAAGCACGGTTTCGGTTTTTCGGCGATGATTCCATTGCGTCTTTCGTTGAATGACTAACCTGTAAAACGTGCGCCTTTAAATACGCTGACAACATTTTCAATGTAAATGCGTAACATCCGTTAAAGTACTAACCCCGGCCCGCTCGGAATTATGGTTGCCGCACTCTGCGTTACAGCCATTAAGTTAAGCACATCGACACTCCGTAGGAGCGGGCCGCGCCCGCGATATTTGCACAGCGATTGCAGCGTTATAGCGCCATCATCGCGGGCGCGGCCCGCTCCTACAAGGCTTAACTTAATGGCAGTTTACCCTTTTTGTGGCGGGACGGGATTTGTAATCCCGTCCCGCTCGGAATTCCAACGCCAGGCCAGCGACTATCGGAATGACGACACATCCCGTAAATACTTGTGTAACACGAAGTTTCACC
>DAINRH010000189.1:0-7812 GCA_036741905.1 Methylobacter sp.
ACAATGCTACTCGAAACCTATCAAGATAAAGGCTTATTAACTGTCACTTTGGTCAACGGTCAAACCGGCACTGCGGGTGTTTATGCTTATCGCGGCGACCTGGTTTTAAAAGAAGGATCACTACGCGAAGGTTCAACAACCGACCGCAGACCGCCTGAAGCGCTGTTGATTCATTCGGCCTTTATCGTTGAAAACGACAAAATCAAATTCATCAACGGCCTGATGCCTACGCTCGATCTGCTGCCCGTGTTTGTCGAAAAATATAAAGCCGATCTTGCCGAAGACTGCATCGCTTTAATCTATGTAGAAAATATCGGTAAAGGCTTGCAGGTCGAACTGGAAGGCGTTACCTATAAATTAATGCCTTTCAAACAAGGCCTGGTATGGAACGAATTGCTCGAAGAATTGTATATTGAAAAAAGCGAGTTGAAAGGCCAATCCGCTGAAGATAAGGTCGCCATCGCTTACGCGGCAGCCAAATCGTACAACCCTAAAACGCCGCTCGTTTCATTTGCCGAAGCCGAAGACAACACTATCGAAGTGATTAAAGACGCGGCGGTAGGCGCAATTTAAGGCTTGGTTTAGCCCTTCTGCACCCTCTAATTTTCCGCTTCCACTGATGCTGACAACACTGCCGGGATTTAAATGCCGGTCAGTGTTGTATAAGTAGTTGGGCAAGAGTTTTCCGGCATGTGTGGGAGCGGCTTTAGCCGCGATTGTCGCGGCTAAAGCCGCTCCCACACATGCCATTCATGTAAAAAAACTTATGAACACTTACTTAGCTACCCCGCTTCATTATTCAACGCATTGATAGAGAGACCCTATGAAACTTCAAATTGAGCGCAAGTATGTCGAAGCCATGGTCAGTGAATTTCCGGGACTGGCGGCATTGAATGATCAATTGCGTTTCGGCAATAAAGCCGAGGTGTCATTCAAGCAACTGTCCAACACCGAGCTAAATTTTTTGCAGGATCTGTATAAAGAAGCCGGAACTGAAATGCAAGGCCATGTTGCGTTACTTTCGACGCTGCAAAAAGCGATCAACGACGATACCGTCAAATTTGAAGAACACGACCTGGAACTGCTGCTGCCGGCAATTGCCCGTTATCTTATCAATGACGCGATACGCGGTTGGTTATTCCAGACCAACGTTGCCGGAAAGCCGATGGCCTACGTGGTCACCCGGCTGGACTTTACGCCTTCGGGCGAGGAAGAAACCGGACGGGTCACGCTTGAACTCAAAGCCAACGCCAAAGGTAAAGTGGCGACTTCAACCCTTACCATCCGCGCTCGGGACATTGCCGATAAAACGGTCACGGAAATTTTCGTCGCCAAAGGCTTTCTTAAAGAAACGCCCGAGCTTATAGCCACTTACGACGATGCGGCCGGACGTTATTTCGAATGGTGCGGCCAGTCAGGCACACAGTTTTTAGGCAAAGGCACCGGGTTTTACGCGGAAGATCCGACCGCTTCGCACCGCAGCACCGATTGGGCGCGCAAGGATGTGGTGGTCTTGTCTACCGAAGGCGGAACCGCTCGTCTGGTTAACGATGAAAGCATCCTCAGCGAGCGCGCCTTATCGGTGGATGCCAAGGGCGACATTCTGGCCAAGTATTTACGCAAAGCCGCCAAAAGCAATCGCTACGACCTCAAGATCGAGAATGAAGTCGAAGCATCGGAAAAAGAAATCCCCAAAGGCCTGTTTACCGAACTGCCGGTACATTGCTACCTGCTGATGTTTCATCTGGAACTGCATCATCATTTATGGGTGCATGTGAATGACATCAAGCCTTATCGCTATCAACCGGAATTAAAACAAAAGCTGATTCTTCGCGAAGAGCAGATTGATCTGATCGATATTCTTACCGCCGAAATGGATGTTCTGATGGATGACATTATCGAAGGCAAGTCGGGCGGCACCACGGTGCTTTGCGCAGGACCTGCCGGAGTCGGTAAAACCTTGACCGCCGAAGTCTATTCCGAAATCATCAAACGCCCGTTGTACCGAGTGCATTCCGGGCAATTGGGGCTCAACGTCGGCGAGATGGAAAAAGCCTTAAAAGACGTGCTAACCCGCGCTCAGCGCTGGGGCGCGGTGATGCTGATCGACGAGGCGGATGTGTACATCAAGCGGCGCGACAATAATATCGCGATGAATGCGGTCGTCGGGGTATTTCTCAGGGTGCTTGAATATTTCAACGGCTTGCTGTTTTTGACCACCAACCGTGTCGATGACATTGACGAGGCCATTGTTTCCCGTTGTATCGCGCTGATTAAGTATTATCCGCCGGACACCGATGCGCGCCGCCGGATCTGGCAGGTCATGATCGATCAATTCGAGCTGGATGTCGATGCCCGGTTAATCGATCAATTGGTCGACAGCTTCCCGGAAGCGACAGGCCGCGATATCAAAGGGCTTTCCAAACTGGTCGCCAAGTTTTGCCAGCACAAAAAAGTAACGCCGAGCTTGGATGTATTCAAGCGTTGCTCGATATTCCGGGGCATGGATCTGCACTAAATCAGGGCAGTTAACCAACACAAATAGCTGCATTTGGTGCAAATGCCCCGTACATTACGATTTAAACCGAGACCAATAATATCAACCTATTGAAATATAAAGATATTAAATAATGGCATCATTATTGCTGGATAATTTACATAGTTCACCTCGTTTGCACAGCCTTTCCTGAGCGTTGTACCTTCGGCGCCCTATTTTCTCGACTAGGGCGCTTTTTTTTGCCTGAAATTTCTCATCAAGCCCAGAAACCACGGGCCGTCCAAAATTATGGCAGCTAATTTGCTAGAGTAATTTACAGAGCCTCTATACAGCCCTTAACGCTAACAAATAGGGTCGCTAACGACAGTTAACAGCAACAAAATCGATTTTATTGTTAGCTTTACTACAACCTTCGCATCCTGTTGAGGAATGACCTTCCCAGTCATTAACACTGCCATGAAATACAAAAAAATCTCCATTGCCGATTCCAAACAACTGATCAAAGCATCAAAACCTATGATCCTCGACTGTAGAGACATGAAAGATTATAAGGCCGGACATTTGGAAGACGCTCTGCACGTTCATGAGGGCTTAAAAGATTCGTTGGTCAAACGCGGCGATAAGCAGCGCAGCCTGCTGATTTATTGCTATTACGGCCATGCCAGCGAGCACCTTGCCGAATTTTTCAGCGATTTCGGCTTCAAGGATGTCTACAGTCTGGAAGGCGGTTATTCCGGCTGGAAAGAACAACATCAGGACGCGTGATGAAGCCTGAAATACGGGATTGGTTGCAAAACAACTATTTTTCTATCGCCCAACCGGTTTTAAAAAACAGTGACGGCATTTATCCGTTGATCCTGGCAAGCCGGCAAGGCCGTAGCGATACAGTCCGTTTTTTGATCGAACGGCATGCCGCGCCGGACGTTATCGATCAATACGGCAATAACGCATTGTGGGCGGCGTGTTATGCCGAGAACAGCGACTGTATCGAGGCCCTGCTTGATGCAGGCGTCGACATTAATCATCAAAACTCCGCCTCCGGCGCTACCGCCTTGATTTTTGCGGCATCCAGCGGCAGGGAAAAAGTTGTCGAACAACTGTTGGCGGCCGGTGCAGACCCAACGCTTAAATCGCACGACGATTTCACTGCGTTGGACTTGGCCTCCACCCGAAAAATACTCAAATCATTATCCAAGCTTGTTAAATCAGGAGATTAAAATGGAAGCATTGCCCCGTGAACTGGCCTTACGCATTGCCTTAGCCTCGCGCATCCTGCCCGGTATCGACGTCCCCAGGCTGTTGGAAATATTGCACGAGCGAGTCGGCTCGCCTCTGAATGACGAGAAATTAAAATCCATCACCGTCACCAATCTTAAAACCGGTTTAGGCAGCCTGGACGGCGAAGAGGACGGCGAGGACATCGGCATCGGTCTTGCCAATATCAAACTGGCGGTGCGTTACCTGTGGGGCGACGAGGCCGAAGATGAAGACCTGCCGGAAATATTGCCTTATAAAGACGGCGATATGCCCGATTCTATCCGCGTCGCCATCGGCTCAAACAGCGGCGCGTTGATTAACGGCCATTTCGGTTCCTGCATCCGTTTTCTGGTTTATCAGTTGTCGCAGGATGATTACAAACTGGTTGATATACGCTCGACTATCGAAGCCGACAGCAGCGATGACAGAAACCTGTTTCGCGCCAATTTGATTAAAGATTGCCATGTCATGTTCGTGCAATCGATCGGCGGCCCGGCGGCGGCTAAAGTGATACGCGCCGATATTTACCCGATCAAGATCCCGGATGTCACCGAAGCGGTCGATCAGTTAAAAGAATTCCAGAAAGTATTCGATGCCCCGCCGCCGTGGTTTGCCAAAGCCCTGGGGCGTTCGGCTGAAGAGCGGGTCAGGTTTACGCATGATGAGCTTGTTCAGACTCACTGACCCCCAAAAGTAGGGCGGACCCAAAACCGCCCTACCCGCGCCCCTATCCCTCCAATCCATCGTGGAGGGCCGCTATGTAATTCGCTTAGGCCCTTAACATGACAGATTGGACTTTAGACCGGGAGGCGCAACTCGCCTATTCCTACGAACGTTTCGCGCAAGCCAAGGTTTTTGTATTTCGTAAATGGTGCGAACAGGCGGCCGAACGCCATGCGCTGCCTCCAGCCGATCTTTCCGGATCGTGCAAATACGGCAGCCTGTTCATGAATCAGGTGTTCGGCGGCTCGATCTGCGGCCACTATCAGCATCAATACAATATCATCGGCGGGCGCATAGTCGATCTCAGTCACGATGCCATCGATGTCGGCAGCATCAAAAATCCCTATCTTCATGAACCCGATTTCTTCGCTATCCCGGAAAAGCGGGCCTCGCTAAACAGCTGCCTGCCGCGCGTCAAACACTGGGTCGCCCAATTTTTAAAGGAGATCGAAAGTGCCGAAGATAAGTAGGCTATGTACCGGGTTCAAACGTTACTGTTGACCCAGCGCACAATATCCGCGGCGCTCATCGCGCCCGACATGCGGACTATTTCACGACCGGCTTTGAATATGACCAGCGTAGGAATGCTGCGAATATTAAATTGCGCGGCAATATCCTGTTCCTGCTCGGTATTGAGTTTGGCCAAACGCACCTTGGGTTCAAGCGCAGCAGCCGCTTGGGCATAGGCTGGGGCCATCATCTTGCACGGCCCGCACCAGGACGCCCAGAAATCGACCACCACAGGAATATCATTACGGGCAATGTGCTGTTGAAAACTGCGGCCGGTTAATTCCAAAGGATGCCCGGTAAACAACGCCTCTTTGCATTGCCCGCAACGGGGATGTTGGCTCAAGCGCTCGGACGCTATACGATTTACCGCATGGCAATGGGGGCAAACAATGTGCAAAGTAGTCATGGGATGGCCTTGTTGTTGAGTTTGGTTATTGACGATATGAGGCCGTCAGCTCTAAAACTCAACTTTATAAAGTCCATCACCCGCCAAACCCAGCCAAAAACCGGCTGAATTCATCAACCAACTGTGGCATCGCACTGAGCATCCGGTGATCGGTATCGTATAGATTCAAACGGACGCGGTACTTTCGGCAAAACCGAAAGGCATTTTCCGGCGGAACAATATCGTCCTGCCAGCCGTGGAACACCCGAATATCCTCAGCCGTCGGTGTAAACTCGGTTTGCCGGTAGCCGGGCAAATAGAACGCGGGCGCCAACAGGAACAGCCCCTTGGGTTTAATCGATTCCGAGGCCGCGGTTGCAACATAAGCGCCCATGCTGGAGCCGATTAATACGACTTCATCGTAGCCGGATAAAGCCATTGCCAGCAGTTGCTCGACCCGCTTATCAGGGTCCGAGTGTTCCCGGTAATCCGGACTTTCAAACGCATAGCCGTAGCTTTTGGCAACCTCGGCAAATTGGATGGTCTTTTCGCCCCAAGGTATGCTGTCTTTGCCGTGATTGTAAATAACTACTTTTTTCATATCGGTAACCGCCAAGATTAATTGATTGTTCGCGAATGGTATTACAATCAGGCATCCCTGTTACGAAATTCTATAGCCCATGCTTACCAAAACATCCTTCAAGCCCGCGTGGTGGTTATGCAACAGCCATTTACAGACGCTTTATCCGGCCTTATTAAGAACAACGCCCGATCCGCCCGATTATCGCCGCGAAAGATTAACGACTCCCGATCACGATTTTATCGACATCGATTATTGCGGCACCGGCAAGCAGCCGTTGATTATGCTGATCCACGGTTTAACCGGCAGCTCGCAATCGGTTTATATCAAAGGCTTGCAAAGCGTCTTGCTCAAACAAGGCTTTCGCAGCGCCGCGCTTAATTTCCGCGGCTGTAGCGGGTCATCCAACAACAGGGCTCGCAGCTATCATTCCGGCGAAACGGAAGATATTGATTTTCTGTATCAAACCTTGCGGCTACGCGAACCCGAAACGCCTTTAGGCGCGGTAGGTTTTTCATTAGGCGGCAATGTGCTTTTAAAGTGGCTGGGCGAACAAGGCGACCGGTTAAACCTGTTTGCCGCGGTCGCGGTTTCGGTGCCGTTGCTGCTGGGAATTTGCGCGACAAAACTGGATAACGGTTTTTCAACCTTCTATCGCTTCAATTTACTGAGAGAGTTAAAAGCCTATATGCGCGTCAAACTGCTGCACCTTGAAAACACAGGTCAAGCTCAAGAAGCGATGAAGATCAAGGAACTGGGCGATTTATCGACAATCAAGTCGTTCTGGCAATACGACGATCGGGTCGTGGCCAAACTGCATGGCTTTGACGATGTACGCGACTATTACCGGCGCTCCAGCTCCAGGCAATATCTCAAATCGATCTCGGTGCCCACCTTAGTGATCCAGGCCGCTGACGATCCGTTTATGACCCAAGAAGTGCTGCCCAAGCCGAATGAAATATCGCCCTATGTGCAATTGGAACTGACCCGGCACGGCGGCCATGTTGGCTTCATCTCAGGATTAATCCCTTTTTGTCCGGAGTATTGGCTGGAACAACGAATACCGGAATTTTTGATGAAATACAGCGTTACGAATGTAATGACTAAAGCGTAATACCGCTAATACGGATACGGTCTTAGAAAAGAAAATGGCCGCAGATTTCGCCGCGGCCATTCAGGGAAAGCAAGATCATTTATGCCGCGTATTTACAGACTCATACGCATTTTTTTACACGACATAAAGCCGACCTTAGTCGAAGATTAACGCAACAGATCCAGCGCCTTTTCAGCGGCTTTTGCTTTAACTTTGCTCTTGACTGCCTTAGTGGATTTGGGCGCACTTTCAATCTTTTCTTTACCGGCTTTTAATACTTCAACGGCTTTTTTTGTTTGTTCCGGCGTTGCTTGCTCGACCTTTTTCTCAACTGATTCCTTCAGCGTTTCTTTCAATTGATCTTTAACCGCATCAGGCGCGTTTTCTACGCCTTTTTTTAAATTTTTGGCATCTTCCAGCGTTTGGTTGGCAGACTCGACCTTTTTAACAGCGTCCGGCGCTACGACTGTAGCGGTATCTTTAGCCGCTTGTTTTGCCACACCTTCGAGCAAACTTTGCTCGGCAAACACTGAGCTGGAAACCAATAAAAATGAACCGAATAAAATCGCTTTGTTTCGCATGTGAGCATCCTTCAATGAATTGTGATTTGAGGCTGAAGAATACTACAGCGAATCTGAACCGGTCATTAATAACTGATGTCACGCATGTACCTAATAAAAAAGCGTAGTCCACGAAAGACACAAAAAGCACGAAAAAAACCGGGTACAGGAACAATAAGTAAAGCCCATCGTCAAGATTGGAAAGAT
>DAINRH010000190.1:0-3064 GCA_036741905.1 Methylobacter sp.
AGGGATAGAGAGCAGAAGATGATTCAGCAATTGACGCAAATGGAGGGTATCGTATTGGCTACCGGCGGTGGTGCGATTTTGCGTGACGAGAATCGCAGGTTATTGAAAGAAAATGGCTTTATAGTCTACCTGCAATGCTCTGTAGAAAGAATTTTGGAGCGGACGCGCAGAGACACGCAACGTCCTTTGCTGAAAACGGATAACCCCAGGGACCGGATAGAAAGCTTATTCGCACAGCGCGAGCCGCTGTATTTGTCTTGCGCCGACTTTAAAATTGACACGGGCGTCATGCCAAGTAAAGAAGTCGTTAGTCACATTTTAGAAGAATACAATTCAGTTAATCGTTAAACAAACAATATCGGCACGCCGCTCGTTTCGATACTCTTGCATGGCCCTACCTCCCGGATAGATATTACATAAGGCTATGGAACGCCTGTAATAGAGCGCCAACAAGGAGGCGCGCTTCCGACGAGCATATCTGTCCATACCGTTTTGTAGGTAGGTCGGCTAATCCGGCCTAAACGCTGAGTTCCTTAGGTTATTAAAGATGAAAAAGTTACTGGTTGAATTAGGTGACCGTAGTTACCCGATCTATGTAGGCTCTGATTTACTGAGCCAGTCCGAATTATTCATAAAGCATATAAAGTCCAAACAGGTTGTTGTGGTCACTAATGAAACCATTGCGCCCCTCTATTTGAATGCGGTTTTACAGAATTTGCAGGACTATATTGTCGAAACAGTGATACTGCCCGATGGCGAACAATTCAAGACTTTGGATTTTGTAACTCAAATTTTTGATAAACTGCTGGCCGGTAAGTTTAGTCGCAACGCCACCTTAATCGCTTTAGGCGGCGGCGTTATTGGCGACATGGGCGGCTTTGCGGCGGCCTGTTATCAGCGAGGCATTCCGTTCCTGCAAATCCCAACCACATTGCTGGCGCAGGTCGATTCTTCTGTGGGCGGCAAAACCGGGGTTAATCATCCGTTGGGCAAAAATATGATCGGCGCTTTTTACCAGCCGCAATGTGTTATCGCCGATGCTGATGTGTTGGATACTCTGGATGACCGTCAATTATCGGCAGGTTTGGCTGAAGTGATTAAATACGGATTGATCAGGGACATTGAATTCTTTGTCTGGCTGGAAAACAATATCGATGCGTTACTGGATAGAGATAAGCAGGCGCTGGCTTATGCCATTGAACGGTCATGCGTCAATAAAGCCGAAATTGTCGCCGAAGATGAAACCGAAACCGGCGTCAGAGCGACGTTAAATTTAGGACATACTTTTGGGCATGCGATAGAAACCGGCGTTGGTTACGGTAAATATCTTCATGGCGAGGCAGTAGCCATCGGCACATGTCAGGCCGCCGATCTTTCCAGAAGAAAAGGTTGGCTGAATGAGGACGATGTCGCACGAATTATTGCGCTATTTAAAAAAGCCAGGCTGCCCGTCGTTCCACCGGAACAAATCGATTCAGACCGGTTTTTGGAGTTAATGGCGGTAGACAAAAAGAATGTAGACGGTCAAATCAGGCTGATTCTGTTGCAAAAAATCGGCACGGCAACATTGCCCGTAGACGTAGACCAAGACCTATTGGAGATGACACTTAAGACTTATGGTAGAAGATGATACTTTTACTTATCATGTGAAACAGCAGCCGACCGATCAGGCAAATAAGGCCGCTCAATCCTTGATAACGAAGGAACGAACACAAAAGCTCGATTTATTAATTCATCTGCTTTCAAACCTGACGCAAGCCCTTGTTGTCTGCGGTCCTGAAGGCATAGGTAAAACGACGCTGCTTAAAGTTTTGCAGGCGCGCAAGACTGAATCACGACGCTATTGTCTTATACAGGGTAATGCCGACGTAAGTTTTGAGTCGGTTTATGATCAGCTGTTTAAGGCTCAACTAGGTAAATCCGTTCAATACGAAGACCAACATAAACAAGTCGTATTGATTATTGATAATGCGGGCGAGTTGGTCCCCGGCTTGATTACGGCAATCATCCAATATGCGGCGGCAAATCCCGTTTTAAGGGTGATTTTCGCTTTAACGCATGATGAATTGCAGATGAAGCGAGGTTCGGATCGAGCGATTGATGATTGCCATATCGTTGAAATTCCTCCCTTATCAGAAAGACAGTGCGGTGATTTTTTACAGCATTTATCAACCTTACCTTATGCAAACTTGTCGTTTACAGCCATTAGCGACAATATGATTGCGCATATCTACCGGGAGACGCACGGTGTTCCGGGACGGATTATCGCCGCGATATCCGGTTTACCCGTCGGCACTAAGCAGGGCGGAACATTGAAATGGCTGCTTGTCCTTGCCGTTGCGGCGGCAATTGCTATAGCGTTAGGCGTTCAGTGGTTAATATCGTCGGCAAGCGCTCCCGGCATTGCTCTGCCCCCTTCATCCCTGCCGTCGCCAAAAAGTAATGATGAAAAAGCGATAGCGCCAGCCGCTGTCGAACAGAAAGCGGACGCTATAGAAATAGCGTCTCCAAGCCAGATAATGCCCGCGCTACCGCCTGTTCAACCGGTTGTCCTGCCGCAATCAGTACCGGTAAATGAAGTGAAAACGGTGGTGGAGCCTTCGGCAGAAGTTAATGTTAGCAGGAATGATCAACAGCCCATTACTCCCGCAACAAAACCTGAGGCAGTAAACGCAGTTGCTGATAAGCCGCTAACGACTGATGCGCTTCGTTCCTCGACACTGGCTCCTGTTTCGCCTCAAGCGCCTACTTTGGCTGCTCTGTCTTCTGACATGGTCGCCAGAGATGGAGTCAATGCCGCAAGATTGCCGGTAGGCGTCACGGCCATGCCGCCGTCAGCGCATCCTATAGCGCTTGGGGTAGAGCAAGAAAAACCAAAACAAGAGCTGTTAAGTAAAGCGCCTAAGGATGTCGAACCGCCTGTCGCCCGGAATTTGGAGGTTAAAGTTCAACCTGAGCCGGTGAAGGCTGTTGAAGTGGACCAGAAGCCGGATAAGAAGCAATCCGATGTTGCGCCGCAGAAAATGGCTGAGCGACTTTGGGCCTCGCAAGAAAAACTAAAACA
>DAINRH010000190.1:3164-7759 GCA_036741905.1 Methylobacter sp.
ACCTTGCAGCTTATGGTGTTATCAAAGCAATCGTCTGCCGACGGCATGTTCAGAAAATACCCGGCATTGGCACCGGATATTAGAATCATTAAAACGATGGTTAAAGGCAAAGAGAAGTTTGTGTTGGAGTACGGCTCATATTCCGATCCCGAATCAGCCAATAAAGCCAAGGAGTCCTTGCCCTTTGAATTCCACAGGGCCTTGGTAAGAAAAATTGCCCAATAAAACATAGGCCGCAGCGACCGGCTACTCATACGGTAAAACACCCTAATTTTAAACCCGACTCATTAAATCCATGACCGCATTAAAAAACGATACCTTTATTAGAGCGCTGTTAAAACAACCTGTGGACTACACACCGATTTGGATGATGCGTCAAGCCGGGCGTTATCTGCCGGAATACCGGAAAGTCAGGGAACAGGCCGGCAGTTTTTTAGACCTGTGTACTAATCCTGAGCTGGCTTGCGAGGTTACCCTACAGCCGTTGCGACGCTTTGATTTTGATGCGGCCATTCTGTTTTCGGATATCTTGACCATTCCCGATGCTATGGGGTTAGGACTCTACTTTACCGAAGGCGAGGGGCCTAAATTTACCCATCCGGTCAGGACCGCGGCGGATGTAAATAAATTGCCGATTCCAGACCCGGAAACGGATTTACGTTATGTAGTCGATGCGGTTCGACTGATAAGAAAAAGCCTGCAAGGCAGCGTACCGTTAATCGGCTTTTCCGGCAGTCCTTGGACGCTGGCAACCTATATGGTCGAGGGCGGCAGCAGCAAGAGCTTTCAAAAAGTTAAAAGCATGATGTACGAGCAGCCCAAGTTGATGCATGTCATGCTGGATAAGCTGGCGCAATCGGTCGCGGCCTACTTGAATGCCCAAATCGAAGCGGGCGCTCAGGCGGTCATGCTGTTCGATACCTGGGGCGGCATGCTAACGACCGAAGATTATATCGAGTTTTCCTTATACTACGCCAAGCAAGTCAGAGCCTTGCTTAAAACCGATATAGACGGGCAGCAGATTCCAACCATCCTGTTCACCAAAGGCGGCGGGCTTTGGCTGGAAGCCATGGCCGATTCCGGCTATGACGCTTTGGGCTTGGATTGGCAAACCGATATGCAACAGGCTCGCGCCAGAGTCGGCCATCAGGTCGCCTTGCAGGGCAATATGGATCCGGTTGCGCTGTATGCCGATCCTTCCGTCATCGCCGAAAAAGTAAAAACCATATTGCATAAATACGGTCCGGGTTCAGGCCATGTGTTCAATCTGGGGCACGGCATTTTGCCGGATATGAACCCCGATCATGTTAAAGCGATGGTTGATGCAGTGCATGAGCACAGCCGGGCTTATCATCAGGTATAAGCAGTTAATTCAATCAATAAAGAGATTATGGCGATGAGAATATCAAAAACTTTTTTGGCAATCGGTTTGTTCGTTGTTAATGCGGGGGTTAGTGCCGAGAGCAAGCCTATTGATATCGTGGTTCATAGGAGCCCGACTTGTACCTGTTGCGGCAAGTGGCTGGAGCATTTGAAAGAAAATAATTTCAATGTAGAAGATGTTGTCACCAACGACGTGCAGTCCATAAAGGATAAATACGGCGTTACCAGGGAAATGGCTTCCTGCCACACGGCGATCGTTGACGGCTATGTTGTTGAAGGTCATGTACCTGCAAGCGACATAAAAGCATTATTGAAAACCAAGCCTAAAGTTGTCGGAATCGCCGTTCCCGGCATGGTTAACGGCAGTCCCGGCATGGAAATGGGCGATACGAAGGAACCGTATAAAGTGATGAGTTTCGATCGTGAAAATCATGCCGAGGTATTTAACAGTTACGAAGGCAGTCAATGATTTTGGCCGGTGACGTAGGAGGGACGAAAACCATTCTGGCACTATTCGAGACCGAAGGCGATGAGATAAAGTGCCTAAAAAAAGAGCAGTTTTCCAGTACCCGCTACCAAACGTTTACCGAGTTATTATCAGTATTTTTGGCTGGCGCAGATTGCTCGCAGATAGCGGCTGTTTGTATCGGAGTCGCCGGCGTTATTGCCGGCGACCGTTGCGAAACAACCAACTTACCGTGGGTGCTTAGCGGTAATGAAATCAGCGAGCGAATCAGCAGCCAAAATGTCTGGTTGTTGAATGACTTGGAAGCCACCGCCTGGGGCTTGTTGGGCTTGCCTGAACACAATTTTGTCGAATTGAACCCCGGTGCGCAACGGCAGCAAGGTAACATAGCAGTAATTGCCGCCGGAACCGGTTTGGGCGAAGCAATAATCGCATGGGATGGTGCTAAATATCACATTATTGCCAGCGAAGGCGGGCACGCCGATTTTTCGCCGACGAATGAGCGAGAAATAGAATTGCTCAGGCACTTACTGAAAAAATACCCTGAGCACATCAGTTGTGAGCGTCTTATATCCGGTGAAGGTTTAGTCAATGTTTATCAATTTCTTAAGCACATCAACTGGGCGCCAACCAGCGCGGAAATCGAGCGGCACATGACCGAACGAGATCCGGCCGCAGTCATAGGCGAAACAGGCGTAGCGGGGAGCGATGCGTTATGCGTTGAAGCGTTAAAACTGTTTTGCAGAATATATGGTGCGGAATCGGGCAACCTGGCGTTAAAGTGCCTGCCTTATGGCGGCGTTTATCTGGCCGGAGGCATAGGCGCAAAAATATTGCCCGTGCTGCAACAAGGTGAATTTATGCGTGGCTTTCTGGCAAAGGGACGTTGCCGTGCCGTCTTGCAGAAAATATCGGTTAAAGTATGCACCAATCCGGAGGTTGCCTTGTTAGGGGCGTTAAGTTACGCCAAACAACGGCTAAGTTGGAGTGGTGGAGAGTAGTGGTCCTAAGGAAACAAAAGATAAAAAGGTAGTAAGTTATACCTGTGGCAGTAAAACAACCAACTGTTAAGATAAAGTCAAAGGGCTGGATATGTTGGGTAATTATCAGCCGGTAGCTAAGTTTTAAATGGTCTTACAGTGGTACTCTAAGGTACGATAGATGACTAAGGCCGATGTAGCTCAGTTGGTAGAGCAACTGATTCGTAATCAGTAGGTCGTGGGTTCGACTCCCATCATTGGCTCCATATTAATCATGGTCTTAGGTAACTTACCAAGGCCTTTTTTATTGTCTGTGGGGCACTAGAGGGGCAGTTAAGAATAAAAAACCATAGCAAATCGCAACACAACAGCAAGCCCCTCTTCAAAGGATGTAGGTTTTTTAGGTAAGATTGCGAGCTATGAACTTCTGCTTTCGGCCAATAACCAGACGACCGAGAATTTAGGTGTGATGGCTGCTAACTAGCTAAAAGCAGTCTCACTGAAATAAAATCCTTCTCAGCGGATCTCCGATATCCCCTGTGAGAGCGAAGCCTTACACAAATCTTATCGAGAGAGTCAAAGCGACCCAGTGAGCAACTCGTTAGAGTCACTGAATGTGCTGGTGTACAAGCGCCATCTAATTTACTGCACTCATTCTCTTTTTGAGATGGTTTAGCGATGAGATGTGACTGGGAAACGGAGATTTGAGAGACTACTAACGAGTTGCTACACAATTGTTGAGATAGACGCCCAAGATGATCACTTTTTCAAAGATACACTCTTTCAACCACGGCCAACGCCACTCATTTGAGGAACTGGTTTGTCAACTTGGCCGGCGCGAGATCTTCCCAAAGTACTCAGTGTTTAGGCGAGTGGAGGGGGCGGGAGGTGACGGCGGCGTAGAAGCCTATTGGACAAAACCTAACGGGAGGAAAACAGGGTATCAAGCGAAATATTTTCTTCGCAGTGGAGACATCGATTGGAATCAAATCGACGAATCCGTAACTCAAGCATTGGCCTCTCATCCGGAGTTGGAATGTTATGTGGTGGCCTTGCCTTGCGACCTTACTGATAGGGCCGGAAAAAAGGGGCACGGACAAACGGGCTGGGAGCATTGGGACTCGCGCGTTAAGAAGTGGAAAGCAGAAGCCGCCGCAATCGGTATTGAAGAAATCGCGTTTGAACCATGGCCGAAGAACGAGTTGGCTGCTCGGCTGGCCATAAGCAATGCGGGAGGTCTCAAAGAATTTTTTTTCGGAGATGTGCAGCTATCTATCCAATGGTTTGATGAAAAAATTCAAGAAGCCATTCTCGCATTGGACGAAAGGTTTCATCCAGAAGACCATGTAGATGTTCGTATTGAGAGGTTGTTTTCCATAATTTCACGCGCCCCGTCATATCGGGAAGAGCTTTTGAATGCACTACATACGATCGGAAAATGGGCTTTTCCCGACAAGCTATTATCGGTTCTCAAACTTCCCCTTGAAAATCAAATCACCGATGAATTGCAGCTGGCAATGGCAGAACTCCTTACCATTGAAGGTCAAATCAACTCTGATCTTCAACACAAGTGGGATGTGGCAAATTGGCGCGATCAAGGGGACAAGTTGGAGGCCACAAATGACAAGCTACAACAGTGGTATTGGGAATGTGAGCGTTCACTAAATGAAGGAAGTAACGAAAAATATGATCTGAGGCAACTCATTCAGAAAAGGTAAGCGCCCAGCCGTCCCAACTATGAACTCGCTTTCATATTTGGCATCCTG
>DAINRH010000191.1:0-7756 GCA_036741905.1 Methylobacter sp.
CTGTGCATTAGGCGGTATGACGCCCTACCCTGTACTGAGCGCTTTAAATCATTTTCCCGAAGATTTCGGGATAAATGCCAAAGCTACAGCCGCCTGATAATGATTTAGAGGAGTTTAAAATGTCGATTAATAAAGAGAAAGATTTTGGCACGCCAGCAGCTACCGGCGACAACATGGTTACGTTGGAAATTGATGGTTTTCAGGTTACAGCGCCGGCCGGAACCTCAGTCATGCGAGCGGCGGCCAGCATCGGGATCGAAATCCCAAAACTATGCGCAACCGACAGCATCGAACCGTTTGGATCTTGCCGGCTTTGCGTAGTGCAGATAGAAGGCGGCAGAGGCATGCCGGCTTCATGTACAACGCCGGTCGCGGAAGGCTTGAAAGTTGTCACCCAGAATAAAAAACTGGCCGATGTGCGTCGCGGCATCATGGAACTGTATATTTCCGATCATCCGCTGGACTGTTTGACCTGTTCAGCTAATGGCGATTGCGAACTACAGGACATGGCAGGCGTCGTTGGTTTGCGCGAAGTGCGTTATGACCCGATTGAAACGCACCTGAACGCGGTTAAAGACGAAAGCAACCCCTACTTCAGCTTCGACCCCAGCAAATGTATCGTTTGTTCGCGTTGCGTACGGGCCTGTGAAGAAACCCAAGGCACCTTTGCATTAACTATTGACGGTCGCGGCTTTGATTCCAAAGTATCGCCCAGCCAGAACCAGCCGTTCATGGATTCGGAATGCGTATCCTGCGGCGCTTGCGTCCAAGCCTGCCCAACCGCAACCCTGATGGAAAAATCGGTGATCGACAACGGCCAGCCGGAACATGCGATCGTGACGACCTGCGCTTATTGCGGCGTCGGCTGTTCATTCAGGGCCGAAATGAAAGGCGAACAAGTCATCAGGATGGTGCCGCATAAAGACGGCAAGGCCAACCACGGCCATTCCTGCGTCAAGGGCCGCTTTGCATTCGGTTACGCCACACATAAAGACCGCATCACCAAGCCGATGATCCGCGCCAGCATTAAAGACGCATGGCAGGAAGTCAGCTGGGAAGAAGCCATTAATCATGCCGCGTCGGAACTAAAACGCATCCAGGCAAAATACGGCAAAGACTCCATCGGCGGCATCACTTCTTCCCGTTGCACCAACGAAGAAGTCTACATCATGCAAAAACTGATCCGCGCCGGTTTCGGCAATAATAATGTCGATACCTGCGCACGGGTTTGCCATTCGCCGACCGGTTACGGATTGAAACAAACCTTTGGTGAGTCATCCGGCACCCAGGATTTTGACTCGGTCATGGAGGCCGATGTCATTATGGTGATCGGCGCGAATCCTACCGATGGACATCCGGTATTCGGTTCGCAAATGAAAAAACGCCTGCGTCAGGGCGCAAAGCTGATCGTGGTTGATCCGCGCGAAATCGACCTGATTAAATCGCCGCATGTCAAAGCCAGCCATCATTTAAAGCTGCGCCCCAGCACTAATGTCGCTTTGATCAATGCGCTCGGGCATGTCGTTGTTACCGAAAACCTGCTTGACGAAGCCTTTGTTAATGACCGTTGCGACGTCGCTTCTTTCGCCAAATGGAAAACTTTTGTTGCGCAGGAACATAACTCGCCGGAAGCTTCCGAGTCCGTTACCGGCGTTCCGGCCGCCGAGCTTAGAGCCGCCGCGCGGCTTTACGCCACGGCTGACAATGCGGCTATTTACTATGGCTTAGGCGTAACAGAACATAGTCAAGGCTCCACTATGGTAATCGGCATTGCCAATCTGGCCATGGCAACCGGCAATTTAGGCCACGAAGGCGCCGGCGTTAACCCATTGCGTGGACAAAATAACGTGCAAGGTTCTTGCGACATGGGTTCATTTCCCCATGAGTTCCCCGGCTACCGCCATGTCTCAGACCCTGCAACTCACCAACTGTTTGAAAAAGCCTGGAATGCCGAATTGAATGCAGAACCCGGCTTGCGTATTCCCAACATGTTCGAGGCGGCGCTGGATAAAAGTTTTATGGGACTGTACTGCGAGGGTGAGGACATTGCCCAATCCGACCCGGACATCAAACACGTTCATGCCGCCTTACGCGCGATGGAATGCGTGATCGTGCAGGATATATTCCTCAATGAAACCGCTAAATTTGCTCATGTCTTTTTACCTGGCTCGTCCTTTTTAGAAAAAAGCGGCACGTTCACCAATGCCGAGCGCCGTATTTCACCGGTGCGCAAAGTCATGTCGCCGTTAGCCGGCTATCAGGATTGGGAAGTTACCCAGATGCTGGCCAACGCGATGGGTTACCCGATGAATTACAGCCATCCGTCAGAAATCATGGATGAAATTGCGCGGCTGACGCCCAGCTTTTCCGGCGTCAGTTATGAAAAGATCGACCGCCTCGGCAGCGTGCAATGGCCTTGTAATGACGAAGCGCCGGAAGGCACGCCGATTATGCACACCGAGCATTTCCTGCGCGATAACGGCAAGGGCTTGTTCATGCTGACCGAATTTGTGCCAACAGCAGAACGCGTAACCGGCAAATACCCGCTCATCCTGACCACCGGACGTATTTTGTCGCAATACAATGTCGGCGCGCAAACACGCCGCACTGAAAATGTCGCCTGGCATTCGGAAGATCGTTTGGAAATTCATCCGCACGATGCCGAAGACCGTGGCGTGAAAACCGGCGACTGGGTAGGCATTAAAAGCCGTGCCGGAGAAACCGTGTTACGCGCCTTGGTGAGCGACCGCGTACAGCCGGGCGTTGTTTACACCACGTTCCATTTTCCTGAGTCCGGCGCTAACGTCATCACAACCGACAACTCCGATTGGGCGACCAACTGCCCGGAATACAAAGTAACGGCCGTACAAATCACCAAAGTCAGTCAACCTTCGGAATGGCAACAGGAATACCACGCATTTTCGGAAAAACAACTCGATCTTCTGGAGCAGGGAATAAGCCATGACTAACGGCAATGCCGTCCGTACTCGACCGCATGGATGCGGGAGGTAACGCAATGCAAGGAGCAATTGCCGAGCCGTTATCATTAGAATTAGGTTGGCCCAGCTATCAACAAACCACCGTTGATCGCTGGCAAGGTGGGCAGCATTCCCAGGCACAGGACTATATTGCCGAAGAAGTGCCTATTTCCTTGGTTTATAACGGGGTGCCGCATGTCGTCATGCTGGCAACACCGACCAATCTTGAAGAATTTGCTCTGGGCTTCAGCATTACCGAAGGCATTATTAAAAACCCGCGCGAGTTATTATCGGCGCGGGTTTATAACCGATCGAACGGCATCGAAGTCCAGGTAAAAATTCCGGAGCAACGTTTCCAGGGCTTGGCCGATAAAGGCCGCAATTTAACCGGTCGTACCGGTTGCGGACTATGCGGTGCGAGCACTTTAAAACAAGCCATCCGCCAACCCAATGCGGTTAACGGGACCTTGACCCTGTCTGCCGCCGAGCTGCGTTCCGCTCTAACCGACATCAAACAACACCAGAAACTAAACCAGTTAACCGGAGCCGTCCATGCTGCCGCATGGGCCGTCCCCGGACAGGGAATTCTGGATATACGGGAAGATGTAGGACGGCATAACGCGCTGGATAAATTGATCGGCTTTTTATTACGCACCGGCAAGGATTTATCCGCCGGTTTTGTCATTGTTACCAGCCGCGCCAGTTATGAAATGGTGCAAAAAACCGCCTGGGTCGGCATTACCCTGCTTGCGGCCATTTCCGCGCCTACCGGATTAGCCATACGTCTGGCTAATGAGGCAGGCCTCACCTTAATCGGTTTTGCCCGTGATGATCAGCATGTGATTTATACCCATCCGCAACGCTTAACCCATAGCAACTCTCTGTGTGATTAATAATGAAAATAGAACGACTCGTCAAAATGGCCAACGATATAGGCAATTTCTTTAACTCGGAAACCGACAAAGAAATTGCAGCGGAAGGCATAAAAAACCACATATTAAGATCATGGGACCCCAGAATGCGTAAAGCCATTATCGCCTATTGCCAAGAAGACGGTTCTGAATTAAACGATCTGGTCAAAGCCGCCATAACCAAACTTGCTGCTTAAAAACAACACCCTCATCGGTATCGACTTAAAACATATCACCACGAAGACACGAAGTTTTTAGTTTGGTTTTTCTTCGTGTTCTTCGTGTCTTCGTGGTGAATTAATCTGCTCCCCAGAATTCATACCGTTACGGACGGCGTGCGCAACTGAACCGTTCTCCCCAATAACGATTTTTGAGGCTGGAGACCAGCACCTTCCCCGTGCGCTGGCTAGGCGCGTGAACAAACTCGTCATTGCTGACATAAATACCGACATGGGAAAACGGCTTGCCGTTGGTATTAAAAAACACCAGATCGCCGGAATGAAGGTCATTTTTCGGGACTTCCGCCAACGACAGGGCCATGCCCTGAACTGTACGCGGTAACGATATGCCCTGACGCTCATAAACATGCTTAACAAACCCGCTGCAATCGAAACCTTCCTCGGGCGAACTTTTACCGTAACGATAAGGCGTACCCTGCAAGCTCAACGCATAACCGGCTATTGACGAATAATCCGCAACAGGCTGTGTTTCCGGGACGCTGGCGCAACCGTAAATAAAAACGATCGCGGCAAGTAAAACGCTTCGGGTAAAAAAACAGCGATAGTTTTTAGCGACAAACGCGTTCACAAGTTCATTACCTTTTTATGGATCCCAGTAGAAATTGCTTATAAGGATAGGCCATTGCCCGTTAAATGGCTATACGCCCTCGGGCATCAAAACAGTCATCAGGAAAAATCATTCGCCCCTCGCCAGCGACATAAACATCCAAATCACAAAGCCCGTAATCGAATTAAATTGACAACAGCGCTACTTCATTTCGACTATTAACAAGCCAACACCCATCTCTGTTCAAATAACCGAATTTGCGCCGACACAAGACCTGAATCGTCTAAAGAATAGCAATCATCCTCGCACCAAATCCTGGGTACGGATAGAATAGGCAGTTTTCACCCTCGTCATTGAGATTAGCTTTCATGAAATTTAATGCCTTTCTTGTTGTCAGTCTGGGCTTGTTCGCCTCTTGCAACAGTTATGCTACGGAAAAAACCCTTATTCGCATTGGCGTTCAGGCTTCGGGTACCGTCGATTGGGAATTGTCGGCTTTTCAGGAAAATCCTCAGACTGATTTTCAACTGGAAATACAGCATTTAGCCAATGCGGAAGCCGGCAAGATTGCTCTACAGTCCGGCGCTGTCGATATGATTGTGTCTGACTGGATCTGGGTTTCCAGCCTGCGCACCACCGGTTCCGATTTTACTTTTTATCCCTATTCGGATACCTCGGGCGCTCTGGTCGTAGCAGAAAACAGCCCTATCCATTCCATCAAAGATCTCAACGGCAAACGCTTGGGGATTGCCGGTGGCGAACTGGACAAAAACTGGCTGTTGCTACAGGCTTTGGCTCAGCAAGAACAACTGGACCTGAATGCTTCGGTGGAAAAAGTCTTCGGCGCACCGCCGCTGATCAACGAGCAAATCAAGCAAAACCGCGTCGATGCGGCTCTCACCTATTGGCATTTTGCCGCCAGGCTTGAGGCGCAAGGCTATCGCCAGATAATTGACGGACGGGGAATCCTAAAAGGTTTAGGTGTGCAAGAGGCTGTTCCCAGCCTGGGTTATGTTTTTAAAGAAAGTTGGGCGAACGGCCACAAACAAGCGCTTACCAATTTCTTCAAAGCCGGCAAGCAAGCTAAAACCCAACTGTGTACATCGGATGCGGCTTGGCAAAAAATAATCCCTTTAACCAAGGTAGATGATTTACCTACCCAAACCAAACTTCGCCAGCGTTATTGCGAGGGCAATATTGAGCATTGGGGAAAGCAGGAACAACAAGCGGCGGGGCGTATTTATACGATACTCCACACCCTGAGCAACAAGCAGTTAACCGGCAATGCCGATGCCCTGCAACCCGGTACATTCTGGTCAGCTGAATAACAAAGATTCGTTTTGATTCATCTTAAGCGTTTTTTATCGACCTTGTCATTGCTGGTTTTTTTAGGCATTTGGCAAGGTTTGGCTGTGTATTTAAACAGCAACACCCTGCCGACTCCCGAAGCGGTAGCCAAGGTTTTTTGGCTGGGCTGCGTGTCGGGGCAACTGCCTTTTCACCTCGGCGTTACCTTGCTCCGGCTGGTGGCCGGTTTTAGCGTTGCGATGCTGCTGGGCTGCGCGATCGGCATCGTGCTGGGGCGCAATAAAAAACTCGATGCGTTCTTCGATAACTGGCTGGTGATTTTCTTGAATATCCCGGCGCTGGTCACCATCATCCTGTGCTATGTCTGGTTCGGCCTGGTCGAATCGGCGGCAATACTCGCCGTGGTTATCAACAAACTACCCAATGTCATTGTCACCATCCGCGAAGGCACGCGTGCGTTGGATCAGGATTTACTGGACATGGCGCGCTGTTACCACTTCGGCAAGCGTAAAACCCTGGTTCATGTGATCTGGCCGCAACTGCATCCGTTCGTGATGGGCGCAACCCGTTCGGGCCTGGCCTTGATATGGAAAATCATTCTGGTGGTTGAACTATTAGGCCGCAGCAACGGCATGGGTTATCAACTGCATTTGTTCTTTCAACTGTTCGATGTCGCAAGTATTCTGGCTTATACCGTCGCTTTTGTTGCCGTCATCCAACTGATAGAGCTGCTGATTTTAAAACCGCTGGATAAAAAAGCGCTACGGTGGCGCAGATGACCGACATCCAAATCAATATCACCAACAAAACCTATCCGACCGCGACGCAGCCGAGTATCGCCAACCTTCAGCTGTCGCTGAATTCGAATGAATTTATTTGCCTGGTCGGCCCGTCCGGCTGCGGCAAAACCACGCTGTTAAATATTATTGCCGGTTTGGATAATGCTTACGATGGCGAAATTCTAGTTGGACAACAACACACCCATCCCAAGATCGGCTACGTCTTCCAGAACCCTCGCCTGCTGCCCTGGCGGACGGTAAGAGAAAACATTGAGCTGGCGTTGGATGACAATCAGTCGCCCGAGGTTATCGATGCCTTGCTTGAGGTCATGCAATTAACGCAAGCGCAACATGTTTATCCTGAACGGCTGTCATTAGGCATGAGCCGCCGAGTCGCCATCATCCGGGCGTTTGCCGTCGATCCTGAGGTGTTGCTGATGGATGAACCGTTTGTGTCGCTGGATGCGCCGACCGCAAGGCAAGTCAGGGAACTCTTAGTTAAACTGTGGCAGCAACGTCCGCACACGGTTTTATTTGTCACCCATGATCTGCGCGAAGCCATTGCGCTGGCCGATCGGTTGATATTTTTGTCGGCATCGCCGATGCAGGCCGTTAGCGACATCATTGTACCCATCGCTCGAAGCGAGCGCGGAAACGAGTTGGCTATTGAATCATTCAGACAGCAGTTGTTGCAAAATCATCCCGAAATTAAACAGCTATTGTGACCGTTTTTTAGCTCGGAAAACAGTTGCGGATTCGCCCAAAATACCCGATACTCTTGGGCCGTCAAGCCTTGTTATAGGGGATTCACGCAGGATATCCTGTCGATTTGTCCAGCGGGGCTTGCTGTACAAACTACCCAAGGTTACTATCATATGAAAAAAATAATTATCTTAGGATTGACGACTGCCGTTATTGCATTAGCTTCGTTTACTGCGTCGGCCGACAGTGACGCCCAATACCCAGCTGCAAATTTTCAGCCTACAGTCATTTA
>DAINRH010000192.1:0-7714 GCA_036741905.1 Methylobacter sp.
TAGTTAAAACACATCAGAACGTTGCCAGGCAGACCTTCCAGGTTTTAAAAAACCTTCAAGCGGGACGGGGTTTGCAACCCCGTCCCTAATGTTTATGTTGATGAAATTGATAATTCCGAATATAAAATAAATAGGCAGCTTATGAACAGCACACAAATTCAATATATTTCAAATGAAAACGGCAAGCCGACGGCGGTTATAGTGCCGATTGACTTATGGCAACAAATACTTGCAGAACAAGAGACTGCGTATTTACTAAAAAGCGCAACTATGAAACAACGGTTATTATCCGCGAAAGGGCGCAAAGAAGGCATCGAGTTTGGGGAGGCTTGTGAAAAGCTTGGAATTTGATGCGATTGGTTTTGAAGACTTGGCATGGTGGGTGGAACAAGACCGCAAAAAGGCGATAAAAATCTTAAAATTGATTAAAGAAATACAACGCACACCATTCACGGGAACAGGAAATCCAGAGCCGTTAGGCATGATTTGTCGGGTTGCTGGTCACGGCGTATAGACCAAGAGCATCGGTTAGTTTATGAGATTCTTGATGATAAAATACGGATTTTGGCGTGTCGTTATCATTACTGACGTTAGAGTTAATTTACCAACGCTGTAAGGCGGATTCGCGCCAGCAATCCGCCATGATCGTGATGATCTAAGTCGACTTCCAAGCGGGACGGGGCAGCAAGTTGCTTCACGGGTTCGGCAAAGGCGGCGGTGTTTTAAGCTGCGTTTTTTAGCCCGATTTTCTTATTTCCCGTAATTCTGCGCCAGATAATCGATGATGACCTGCTTGTCGGCATCATTGATCGGCGCACCCATACTACCGATCATTTTGCCGACTGTTTTTTCCCAGCCGGCCCGGTCCAGCACCGCGGCGTGTGCGGTGATATAGTCCAGGCTGTGACACATTGCGCACTGCGCAACGACTTGGTTTTTGCCGGGTCTGTCTTTCAGAAATATCCGGTTTTCCCCGGCTGTAGCCGTGGCGGCTAAAAACGATAACAATAAAATCAGCGTTCGCATCATGTTCTCCTCAAACCAGCCGGACGGTGATTTTCTGCACGGCGTTGTGGTGGTAGCCGGAAGGATTCGGGATCGGCTCCAGCGGTTGGGTCGCCCCGGAATGACTGGTTGCCCGCGCCATGATCCGGTATTGTCCGGGATGTTTAGGTTCAAAGACAAAATGCCATTGCCGCCAGGAAAAGCGTCCGTAATCCTGCTTCAGCGCGGCCTGCTGCCAATTGCCGCCTCCATCCGTGGAAATTTCCACTTTTGCGATGCCATTGCCGCCGTCCCAGGCTACGCCCTTGATTTCGATGGCCTTGGCATTGGGCAAGGTCTGTCCGTCTTCCAGATTGGTGATCAATGAATTGACCAGTATTTCCGTGATCGGCATAGTCGTCTTGGTTTCCTGTGAGCCAAATTGCCCGCCGGGAAAGCGATTCTTGGGGATGCGGTAAGCGGTCTTCATCCAAAAGCCGTCGAAGGGTTCGGATATGACATTAAACGCGGTCAGATGCTTGATCCAATAGGTGGCGGTCCAGCCGGGAATGATCAGACGGGCGGGGAAGCCGTTCCAGTGGGGCAGCGGTTCGCCGTTCATCTCAAAGGCGATCAGGGTATTCTCATTAAGCGCTTTCGCCAGCGGCAGGCTTTTGACAAAGTTCGGCGTTGTCGGCAGCACCCCCGAATCGGCGCCGGCCAGACTCACTTCCAGCGCGGATTTGTCGATCCCGGCTCCCGCAAGCACATCTTTCAAGCGAACGCCGCGCCAGAGCGCATTGCCCATCGCGCCGGAACCCCATTGTAATCCGGGAACAGGCGGTTCAAACGCTCCCCGGCGATTACCGGAACATAGACACAGGGCGGCGATTTCGACTTGTTCGAAATCCTTGCGTAATTGTTCAAGGCTGAGTTCCAACGGCGTACGAATCGCATCGCCGCCGATGCGCAGCCGCCATTCGCCGGTTTTTATCTCGGGAATCACGGCGTTATGGTAACGCACGAAGAAGCGGTTATTGGGCGTAAAGGGCGCATCGAAATAATCGATCGGCGTTTCGTAATTGGGCGGACGGTAAGTTTGTTTAATTAGCGCCTCTTTGCCGGGAAGGGTATCCGGTATCGTTGCTTGCTCGCCCCCCGTAGCCGCAGCCAAGCCCGATCGTTGCAGCAAAGTCAAGCCGCCGAGTGCTGCTAGGCCGCCTGCGGTCTTCTTGATAAAATGTCTTCTGTCGACCATAAAATATCTCCTTGGTTGGATGCCTAGCTATGCTGTGAACGATCAAAATTACGAAAAATCAATGTCGGGTTAGCCACAACGCGTTGCGGTATGGGTTTACGCTAGTGCTAATTTGCCATTATCGCTGTATTGATTAAAAATCCGCAACGGTGATCGCTTGGACATGCTTTTATGGAGATTGATTTCGTGGATGTTCGCCATGTGTCGTCACCGGGTACGTGAATGTTGTTGCCCAATTGACAAGGTTTATCCGGGTTTACCGCACTATCATGAGCAGGGTATTCTCAAAAATACCCGCCATGAGAGATGAATGATTTGTAACCCAAACTGATGATGGATCTGACATCGTCAAACATCTCGATAATTTGATAAGTGAAAATAAAAAATATCGGGTAAAAAACGTCAGGTTTTGAATGCGACCAGTTACTGATTGATTTTAAGTATTTGTTCGGGACAAAGTATATGTTTCCCAGCACAGTAACCGTTATTCCGATCACGGCGCCGGAGATAATATCGGTTGGGTAATGCAAGCCTAAATATATTCTTGGAAAAGCGATAAGCAGTGTCGTATAGGCAAGCGCAAAAGCGCCTGCTTTTTTGGATACGAATAACAGACCGGCGGATAGGGAAAAAAATAATACCGCATGGTCGCTTGGGAATGAGCTCCAGCTATCAAGAAAATTAGGTTTTTCCAGTCCATAGGGAAGGAAAAAATCTAATTTTTTTTCGTATAACGGCCTGATACGAAATGGGAGCGTTAACGACAAAAGTCTGGAAATGAATTCCGCAATAAAGCAACACAGCAGCGTTGAAAGTATATGCTCGCGATTATGCGACTGACGATCACCACCCTTAAACCATGCCCACCATATAAGCGTTACTAATACGCCTCCTTTTAACAAATTGCAGGCGGATAACAACGCGATAATTTTGTTAAATGTTAATGAATATTGAGAAAACTGGTTAATGTAAACCATTATGTGAAGATCAAAAGTATTCATATCCATATTCACTATTTAAAGATGTTTTAATCAGCCGGTTCTGCCTTGCGATTCATTGCGTGACCTTGGCGATGTCCGAACTCGGTAAGGTCGTTTTTTAGCAACGGTAATCAGCGGCCTTCTATTTCTAGGTATCATAAGGTTTGGCTTTATCAATCATGACTAAAGTCTGGGCCACGCTCGGACAGATGTATATAGGTATAATTACATAGGCTGTTTTAATTGGAATTTATCGTGGTTGACGACATGGACGGTCGACAAAAATTGCCTGGTCTCTCGGTTTGTCATTTTTCAGGACCGTAGGCTGACAATTGATGCATTAATCCAAAGCGAATGACGGTTACCGATTAGATAAGTTGCAAGAAGACCGGCGTCGTCATTCGGATCGCAACCCCTCAGTTCGCACATAGGTAAGTTATTAAATTTATGTGTTTTTATTAAATTCACGTTGAGTTGTTTCAGCTCGGAACTTTGATGTTTAAGGGTGTAGGGCGCGTTGTTATGCGATAATTAACGGATAAAACAGCAAATAAATAAGGAAACACCATGTTCTCATTGCAAACCATCTTCGGCAAAGGCGATAAATTTTACGGCTTGCTTGAAGCCAGCGCCGAGTCCGCGCGTTCGTCGGCTAAGGCATTGATCGAGCTTTTAACCACGCCGGCGACGCAACAATCATTGGAAAAGTTTAAGCAGGCGCGGCGCAGGGAAAAAGATTTATTCGGACAAATCAGCGAGGAATTAGTCAATACTTTCGTTACAGTGCTCGATCGCGAAGATATTGAAGCCCTTAATAGCGCCCTTTATAAGATTCCTAAAGTCGTGGAAAAGTTTGCCGAGCGGTATACGGTAGCCTTGGGGCGTATTGGCGATGTGGATTTCGCCGTCCGTGCGGCCATGCTGGAACAAGCTTGCGAAGTCTTGGAACAAATGGTCGGATTGTTACGCAAAGGGATGGATTTGGACAAAATCAAAAAATTAAACGATCAGCTGCAAACCATTGAAGCCGAAGCTGATCGGCAAATACTGGCGTTGTATCGAGACGCCTATGCCAATGAGACCGACCCGATCCGTTACTTGGTAAAAATGGACTTATTTGAAATCCTCGAAAAAGCGATTGACCGCTGCCGCGATGCCGGCAATGTCGTCTACCATATCGCCTTAAAAAACTCATAAAAGGCTTATCATGCTGACCTTGCTTTTGCTTGTCATTCTGGTCGCGCTGGTATTCGAGTTTATCAACGGATTCCACGATACCGCGAACTCTATCGCCACGGTTGTCGCCACCAAAGTCTTAACGCCAACGCAAGCGGTTATACTCGCCGCAGTGACCAATCTGGTCGGTGCGTTATCGGGTACCGCAGTGGCCAAAACCATTTCGTCGGGATTAGTGGACACCGGTCTGGTGAACATCAGCTCCGAAGTTTTGATCTGCGCGCTGCTCGGCGCAATTATCTGGAATCTGATTACCTGGGCATTGGGCTTGCCGTCCTCTTCCAGTCATGCCTTGATCGGCGGTTTGTGCGGTGCGGCGCTTGCCGCCGGAAACAATAATTTCGAGGTGCTGATCTGGTCGAAAACTGCGCTAGTCTGGACGGAAAACAAAGGCTTGCTTTGGAAAGTAGTGATTCCGATGATCAGTTCGCCGATTGCCGGTTTTGTTTTGGGCATCGTTATCATGGGCGGCTTGATGGCGATTATTAGCGGCATGAGCTCCGCAGGCGGCGTCATGGAGCGAATGGCGCGGCCAAAATGGGTTAATGCGGTGTTCGGCAAAGCCCAGCTTTTGTCGGCCGGTTATATGGGCTTTGCGCACGGCAGCAACGATGCGCAAAAAACCATGGGCATCATCGCCTTAGCCATTTTCACCGCTAACAGCGCCGGTACGCTCGACCAGTTGCCGCACTGGGCTGAATTTTTACGGCCGGATGGCGGAGAAAAAGACATCGATACCTGGATCGCCTGCACCTGCGCGTTGGTCATGGCGTTGGGTACGGCGGTCGGCGGATGGCGTATTATCAGGACGCTCGGCCACAAAATGGTCAAATTGCACCCGATAAACGGTTTCGCGGCGGAAACCAGCTCAGCGACCATTTTGTTGACCGCCGCCCATTTCGGGATGCCGGTTTCCACCACCCATAGCATTTCAACAGCGATTATGGGCGTAGGTTTTGCCAAGAATCCCCACGCACTTAAACTTTCCGTCATCGAACGGATTGTTTGGGCTTGGGTTTTGACGATTCCGGCGGCGGCCGGGGTATCCTGGGGGATGGTGACTTTGTTGTTTGGCTTGCATTAGAGCGGGACTGTCCCTGATGTATCCCCACAAATTTTCCAAGTTCGTCGTTCAGGCAGGGATGCCGGCATCCCTGCCTGAACGACGACTACAATTAAATCGAGTTTCTCTGTCGGGTATCTGTAAACTATCTTCTTCGCGGTTGTAAGCGACAGTATCTACTAAATTAAAGCGTAGTCCACGAAAGGCACGAAAAGCACGAAAAACAAAGCGCATCTCTCTCCTGTCCGTCATGCCTGTGTCAAGTCACATACCTGTCATGAACGTTGTCAAAAGAAATGTGGCTAAATGCTTGGCATTACATCGTTAACCGAGAAATATACTGCTCTCTATTTTTTCGTGTCTTTCGTGCTTTTCGTGGACAATGCGTAACATCAGTTAAATAACTTTTTTGAGTTTTCTGCAAATTCCTGGAGTTTACGATGACGACAACTAAAGTTTTATCAAACAGCCTTCCGCGTTATCGCACCCCAAAAAGCCTGTTCGGATTGACCGGGCTTTTAAGTCTATTGTTGTTGCTGAGCGGTTGCCAGACGGCATTAAGCCCCGAGCAGGTTACGAGGGCGTTTTGGGAAGCAATGGCGCAAGGTGATCCCGATTCTGCCGGAAAATACGCCACTCAAGAGACGCAACATCTTGTGACTAAGCAGCAAAATCTGGAAGATGCGACAGTAACGACGGGGGCGATTTTTATCGACGGTTCCAATGCAAGGGTGGCAACGGTCATGACCTTAAAAAAACCTGAGAGTCACAAGGATTTATCTTTCGATACCGTTTTATTAAAAGAAAACGAGTTATGGAAAGTCGATTATCAGCGAACGCTGAACAACCTATCAAACCTGCCTTTCGGGGATATTTTTAAAAGCTTGCGAGCGATAGGCGAGACCATTAACAAGGAGTTGGAACAGCAAATTCCTTTGTTCGAGAAACAAATCAAATCCTTCAGCGATGAGCTAATACGGCAATTGGACGAGTTTCGCCGTCAGCTGGAAAAAGCGGCCCCGCCTGAAAAACAGCAGCCGCATTCCAGCACCCTATAACGTGGTGTCTCCGGGTTCTCTAATTATCAACGGGTTTTTTATGCGCATTAAAACTATATTTCTCCTCAGCGCTTTTATTTTCATTGTTACGGGTTGCGAGTTTCAAAAGCCGGATTATCTGAAAATGATAACCGCGACTGAATTAAATCGAATCATGCAAAACGAGGATATATTTCTGGTTGATGTTCACTCGCCGGAACAACAGCATATCAAAGGCACCGACCTTTTTATTCCTTACAACGAAATCGACAACTACAAAGACACGCTTCCTAAAGATAAAAATACCGCTATTTATCTGTATTGCGCGGGCGGCCCTATGGGAAATGCGGCTGCAAGGTCGCTGCATGAAATAGGCTACCCTAACTTATTCAATCTTGAGGGCGGAGCAAAGGCTTGGCAAAAGGCTGGATTTTCTTTTGAATAAGCGGATGAGTTGTTGATGTGACACCCAAAACTTAATCTCAATGATACGACAGATTCGGCCGAACTGCGGCATTTGCGAATGGTCGAGATCGATTCCAAGCCGTCTGTCGGGCTTGTCAGTTATCGATGCTTAATTAAACATCGCATAAAGCGTTGTTAGATAACTTGGCACTAATTCATCACCTTCGACAGGAGCCCAGGGCGCCCGCTCTTCAGGTTCAAGTGGAACAAATGGCCCGGACTTAGCCTCAAAGAATACAGTTCCATTTTTCAGTGCAAGTACGGTGTGAAAAGTACCGTAAGGAATGTTAACGCCAACCGTTTCAGTATTCGCTTCTAATATTAGCTTTTGCTCAACGTTGCCTGTTGAGTCGAAAACTATTAAGCCCAGTTGACCGGAAAGGCAAATGATAGTCTCCGCTTTATTTGGGTCATTATGTTTATGCGGCATAACATATGAATGTGGCTCTATAGCATTTAATAATCGGTGCGTTTGAGCTTCACAATTTTCATGAAAATTGTGGTTCTTACGACGGCGCGGCGATTCTATGGCCTCCATACTAAGCTTTTTGAGCAGTTGTTGATTAATGGGTGTAATCATGCGTTTTTGATCCTATCTTCCGGATTAATTAAGAGCTGATGTTACGCATGTAGCTCATAAAAAAGCGTAGTCCACGAAAGGCACAAAAAGCACGAAAAAAACCGGGTACGG
>DAINRH010000193.1:0-1135 GCA_036741905.1 Methylobacter sp.
AAGGAATTTTATTATGCTGAAAATAAGCAGTTACACGAAATTATTTACACCCTCACTCGACGCCGTCAATCTACGCGTAAATACTCAACAAGCCCTTACTGACCGTAGCCCGTCCGCTTGCGATTTCCTGTTCCACTTCATCAATTTCATCGACAGCAACAGCTGGCGCGCCCCGTCTCTGCCCCCGACTATCAGCTGTTTGCGCAAAATTTTGCGCTTGCGAACGCCCCTGCTCTGACACCGAGCCTTGAGAAATATTCACTTCCGCCAAATTGAGCTGCTGGGCGCTCATCATCTCTCGTAACTTCGGAATAGAGGCTTCAAGCGTTTCTCTTACAGCCGCATGCTGCGCCGTAAACACAACAGTCGCCTGATCATCGGAAACATCAACGCGAACCGATATAGGACCAAGATTCGGCGGATTCAATCTAATTTCCGCTGAAGGTATTGCCCTGTTGCTCATCCACACAATCCGATCCCCCATGTCCTTATTCCATTCGGGATGCGACAGCGGCTTGGTCATTGCAGGAACATCCGCCTTATTATCAAATGCCGGTCTAGTCAGTTGAGTCATATCAGCCCCAAGCCGAGGTAAAGTCTTTTCCCCTTCTAGACTTAGGACCTGCGACTCAACCCGCCCGGTCTTTTCAGTTTGCGCTAAACTCTCAAAAGAGTTTAGATTAATCGCCTGCTTATCCTGAACCGGCTGACGAAAAACCGCTTCACTTTGCAATACATTATCGGGAGTTTTTGCCGACTGATTCGAGCCGGTATCTCCCGCCAATAATTTTGTAAAAGACGGTAACTCTCCCTCATCAATTGCACCGGCAGGCGTCAAATTATTGGCCGTTTTTACCGGCTCAACCTGCATTACCGGAGGAGGCATAATAGCTGCCGCCAACAAATCCTGCACTTCGCTATTATTTTCATTAACCGCTATTTGTGCATCTCCTTCAACCTGCGTCTTATCCGGTTTATCGTTTCCCAGCTCCAAAGCTATTTGAACAGGGGCATCCATTATCACATTTCTCACGTACGGCTCAGCTTCAGCAGGCGCATCTGCCGGACTTTTCTTGACCGGAATAGCCGCCGCAACTACATTTTTCATGCTTTGCTCAACCGGAACAACCATTGC
>DAINRH010000193.1:1235-7714 GCA_036741905.1 Methylobacter sp.
GAATAGCCGCCGCAACTACATTTTTCATGCTTTGCTCAACCGGAACAACCATTGCAATGACATCTTTCATACTTTGCTCAGCCGGGACAGCCATTGCAATGACATCTTTCATACTTTGTTCAGCCGGGACAGCCTTTGCAATAACATCTTTCATACTTTGCTCAGCCGGAACAACCTTTGCAACCGCATCTTTCACGCCGGACTCAGCCGAAACAGCTTTTGCAACCGCAGCTTTCATGTTGGACTCAGCTGAAACAGACGTCGCAACTGCATCTTTCATGCCGGCCTCAGCCGAAACAGCCTTTGCAACCGCATCTTTCACGCTAGACTCAGCCGAAACAACCTTTGCAAGCGCATCTTTCATGCTGGACTCGGCAGGAACAGCCGCCGTAATAACTGCTTTCATGTTTGGCTCAGTCGGGACAGCCGTCGCAATCACATCCTTCATGAGTGGATCAGCAAGAACAGCCTTTGCAACCACATTTTTCACGCCGGACTCAGCCGGAACAGCAGTCGCAATCACTGCTTTCACGCTTGGATCAGCTATCGCAATAACAGCTTTCACACCTGGTTCAACCGGAGGAACGGCCATTGCTATCACATTTCTCATGTTTTGCTCAACCATGGCTGCCTTTTCTCCAGCCGTTGTACCCTGAGTAATATATTTTAAAGTGTCGGTTACCGCAGCCAAAGCAGCCTTATAATCAACATCGTCATTTATTTTATATGCCGACGGCAAATCATTGCCTACTAAAGCGGCAAAATCTTGCGCATCAACCGTGGTGACCGGCAAATCGGAAACAACGCTCTGCAAACCGGTAACATCCGGTGCCTGTAACGGCAACGAATCTCCAGCCTCCACAGTATTCAGTAACCCAATCTGGGCCACTAATGCACCAGAGAAACCGTCAGTAACCGCACTACCATCGGCCGAAGGCTGCGACATGCTCTCAACAACAGCAACAGTACTGCTTGCCGCCAAAGAGGGTAAATTTGCACTTTCAATATTCATAATCAATTCTCCTGAGACCCCAATCAATTACTAAGCATTTCCCATACCACTTGAGCTATTCCGTCCTATTCTGGAAGCCCGTTCATCCTGTTCCAGTTGCTCTCGCTTAGCCTCTTGCTTCATCTCTACCACCAATGCTGAATCGCAAACCTTCTGCAAGCTTTGGGTCTTATGATGTAACTCTTCCCAAATCTTTCTTTTGATCTTTAATTCAGCTTCAATTGAACTTAACAGCTGTTCCTGGCCGAGTATTGCCTTATCAAGCTTATCGATAAACGATCTAAACTCCAGAAGCTGCGCAACATTGACCCCTTTTACTCCCATCAGGTCAAATCGATCCTGATACTCCTTCCTATAGTTTCTTAAACCTTCAACTTGCGCCTGCATGCCCTGAAGTTTTCTCTGGACTGCGCCCAGCTCTTCCAAAGCGTTCTTTTCCTGAGTCGCTTTAATATCTACAATCGTTTTAATGCGTTGCGATTTTTTCACTTATATCCTTTATTATCTGTGGAGACTGGAATATCAACCGGTGACGGGTCTGCCCAGTAACGTTGCCAGCTCTTGTAAACTCCTATTTATATCAACCGGCTCATCCATGTTCTGCTGCAAAAAATCTAAAATTGCCGGATTTCTTTCAATGGCCTTATCGATTCTAGGGTCTGATCCCGGCTGGTAAGCGCCGACGCTAATTAAATCGCGGTTTTGCTGATAAAGTGAATACAATCGCCTTAAATCCCGCGCCATTTGCAAATGACCGGCATCAACAATGTCCGGCATAACCCGGCTGATTGACGCCTCTATATCGATGGCCGGAAAATGTCCCGATTCGGCCAAGCTCCTGGACAGTATAACGTGCCCATCCAGCACCCCCCTTGCCGCATCGGCAATAGGATCGTTAGTATCATCGCCCTCGGCCAACACTGTATAGAATGCGGTTATAGAGCCACCGCCGTGATCGGCATTACCGGCACGCTCCACCAAATGCGGCAATTTGGCGAAGACCGAAGGCGGATAACCCTTGGTGGCGGGAGGCTCATCGATGGCCAGGGCAATTTCACGATGCGCCTGCGCAAATCGTGTCAATGAATCCATCAACAACAAAACATCAAGACCTTGATCACGAAAATACTCGGCAATACTGGTTGACAATAATGCCGCATGAACCCGCATCAATGGCGGACAATCGGCAGGCGAAACCACCACGACCGCTCTCTTAAGCCCCTCTTCGCCCAAGGTCTTCAATACGAATTCATTAACTTCCCGTCCCCGCTCGCCAATCAGACCGACCACAACAATATCGGCCGTAGTGAACTTGGTCATCATGCCTAACAGGACGCTCTTGCCCACCCCGGTGCCGGCAAACAAGCCCATACGTTGTCCACGGCCCACACTGAGTATAGAATTAATAGCCCTAACGCCGACATCAAGCGGCTCCCGTATAGGTCTTCTCGACAGCGGATTGATCGGTACGCCGTTGAGCGAAATCAGCGCATCGGTCTTCAGCGGACCTTTGTCATCAATCGCATTGCCCGCACCATCCAGCACACGACCTAACAAAGCGAAGCCCACTCTGGCCAAGCTATTCTTGCCCAGAGGAATGACCCGGCAATCAGGCTCAAGTCCATGAACCTCGGCAGTCGGCATCAAAAAAATTCGCGCATCGGAAAAACCCACGACTTCCGCTTCAATCATTCTGCCGTTTTTAGCCTCAATTCGGCAGCGAGATCCAATAGCCGCACGACAACCCACGGCCTCCAGCGTTAGTCCCACCATACGGGAAAGCTTGCCTTCAACAACAAGCTCGGGCACTTCTGCTAATCTTTCGGAATAAGGTTGTAATTTAGCCCGCCAAATCTGTGACCGATTCGCATCCGGAATCACAAACTTTCATCCTCGGCAACCGCTCCCTGCGCGGCTCTATCCCCAGCTACCTTAAAGTCGCTCTCCCGCTCTCCACCAAACAGGGTTGCAATAACAGCAGCCAATCGGTGATCGACAGTCGCATCAATATGAGAAATATCGGTATCAACTTCGCAGCCGCCACGCGTAATTAACGGATCTTCGACTATACCCCAGCTTGGCGACATCTCATCCAGCGCCAAAGCAGATCGCACCAATTCGGCATCTTCAGGATGCAACTTCAAACTAATTTTTTGCGATGCCAGCGGCAAAACATTGATTGCCTCTCGAACAACGCCAACGATTTGCCCTGGATCCAACTTGATTTCCCGACGGATCAATTGTGTTGCAATACCTATAGCCAGTTTAACCAGCTCTTTTTCCACTTCCTCGTCAAGGTATTTAAACGGCTCGCTTAAAGACTCTAAAAGGTTGACCAGCGTTGCCGCCTGTTTTTGCAGCAAGTGCAAATTATCCTCGTAACCTTTTTTTGACCCCTCATCAAAACCTTGCTCAAAACCTTGCTTTTTGCCTTGCGCAAATGCTTCGTCATACGCCTGCTTTTGCATGGCTTCGATTTCAACAACCGTTAAAATCGGCGTCAGCTCCTCCTCAAGCTCCACCGTCTCCGACTCTCTGGCATCCGCCCCGGAAACATCCGGCATACTCCATAATCTTAACGATTCCAGCTCCGATGCCGTGAATCTGGGCGTCTTAGATGAGTTCATCACCACCGACTCCCATTTGTATCTCGCCTGCATCCGCTAATTTTTTAGCAATAGCCAATATATCTTTCTGCGCCAACTCCACTTCGCTTAACTTGGCGGGCGGGGAGGCCTCTAAGTCATCACGCAGCATTTCTGCCGCCCGTTTCGACATATTGCTGAAGATTTTTTCCTTAAGTTCGCTACCCACCCCCCGCAAGGCCAATAACAACTGTCCGGTCGAAACTTCCCGCAACAAGGTTTGCATGCCTCTTTCATCAATAGAAGTAAGATCTTCAAAGGTGAACATTTTCTCCTGGATTTCCTGAGCCAGTTCAGATCGGTGCTCGGCAATCCCCGACATCACTAAATCCGCTGCACCGCCATCCATAAAATTCAAAATATTAGCCACCGCATCGACACCGCCGACATTGGTCGATTTAACATTATCAGAACCGGTTAATTGCGCTTCCATGATTTGATCCAACTCACGCAGAGCGGATGGCTGTATGCCTTTCATCGTTGCAATTCTCATCATCAAATCGGAACGCATACTTTCGGGCAAGAACATCATCACATCAGCCGCCTGCTCACTTTCCATCAAAGACATAATCGTCGCGACAATCTGCGGATGCTCTAAACGAATCATATCCGCAATCGACCGGGTATCCATCCATTTCAGCTGCTCAATACCCTTAGTGTTACCGCCCTGTAAAATTCGATCAAGGATACTGTTTGCTTTATCTGCGCCCAAAGCGCTAATCAACACAGTACGAATATACTCATCGGTATCCATGCCCAAGGCCGTTTGCCTTTTTACCGAGACGATAAACTCCTCCACCACTTCATCCATCATCTCGATGGAAATCTCTCCCACGCTTGCCATAGTGATGCCTAAAATCTGCACTTCTCTGGGGGACATATGCTTTAAAACGAGCGCGGCCCTATCCATTCCCAGCGCCAGTAACAATACCGCGGCACGATCGACTTGGGTTAACTGTTTTTCCGCCTTAGCCATCTTTTTTAACCCATGATTTAATAACTTGCGCGACTACTTTCGAATCATCATCAACCAATCGCTTTACATATTCCAAGCGATGCTCATAACTCTGGGGCACATCCAAAAGCAGCAAATCCTGCATGTCCGATTCGCTGGGCGCCGTAAAACTGACTTGTTGTTGTCCGGCCGGCACCGCGACAGGCGCACCTTGGTCATTAAAGCGAACCGCCCCCCCTATTGCGACTGCCTTTTCTTTCGCCTCAGCCAACGCTGCGGCTTTTTTCTCTTCTATATCCCGACCGACAAGACTGCGCATCGTGGGACGCAACACCCCGAAAAGCAAGAACAATACCGCTAACACAGCGGCAGCTTGTTTCACAACATCAAGAAACCAACTTTGTTCCCAAATAGGTATTGTCGGCAATGCCTCAATCAGTTCGTCTATTTTAAAAGTGACATTAGTGACGGTAACCTGATCACCCCGACTACTATCAAAACCTACCGCCTGCTTTACCAGATCACTAAATCGATTAACATCTTCCTGAGAATAAGGCTGCGTTTTAACCGTGCCATCGCTTTGGGACACATGCCGATCATCAACCACCACGGCCACGGACAATCGACGCAATGCCCCTGTAGCCAACCGGGTATGGGTAATGGTTTTATCCAGCTCGTAATTTCTGGTTGCATTTTTTGCCGCCGAACCGGGCGGGGACGTGGCAGCCGAACGTGCAGAAGTGGAAGCGGGAGTCGAAACAGCGGCAGCTGCCGGGTCCGGGGCCGCGCCTGCCGGAGTGGGTTGATTGGATAACGCGCCGGGAACGCCTTGAGTAACCGGTTGCGTACTTTGCTCTTCCGAGGTTTGCTCGCTTCTTAAAGCCGGCAAATCCGGATTGAACATTTCCTGGGTTCTATCGGTCTCGGTAAAATCCACGTCTGCTGAAATTTGTACGCGCATCCCATCGCTACCCACCAATGGCGACAAAATATTCTCAATTCGTCCCATCAAATGTTCTTCAATATTCTTCTTATATTCAAATTGCCTGGAGGTCAAATTACCCGCTGCTGACGAGTCATTGCTATTTAACAATTGACCTTTTTGATCGACGACTGTCACGTGCTCCGCTTCCAATTGCGGAACACTGGATGCTACCAGATGAATAATCGATTCAACCTGGCCTTTATCCAACGCCCGACCTTGATATAAATGGACTATAACCGAAGCGCTGGGTTTCTTACGTTCCCGTACAAACACCGACTGGGCGGGAATGGCTAACAACACCCTGGCCGTTTTTACATTCTGGATAGACATAATGGTTCGAGCAATCTCGCCTTCCAAGGCTCTCTGGAAGCGCACCGTCTCGACACTCTTGCTGGCGCCGAACCCCTGTTCTTTATCCAGCAACTCATATCCCAGACTATTACTTTTTGGTAATCCTTGCGCTGCTAGTTTGAGCTTTAACGTACTCACTTGATCCATCGGCACCATAATAGCTCCGGAACCGGTTTCCACTTTGTACTTAATATTCTCCTTATTGAGAATTTCAAGAATTTCAGACACGTCGCTTTCACCGATTTCGGAATACAAGCGTCCGTAAGAGGGTTCCTGCGACCATAGAACAACAGCAACACCGATAGCGACACTCAGAGCCAGACCCAGCATCAAGCCTATCTGACGCGCTATAGTCAGCCCGGCCAAGCCTTTAATAGCGGGATGCGCGTCGACCTTGGTCGCAAAAATATGAGACGCTTCGCCATCAAGATGACCCGCGTTTTTCGCCGTTGGATCATGCTGCCGATTTGCTTCAACTAGACTATTACCGCTCTGTTCGCTCATTTTTTAATTACAGTTTGCCGCACTACA
>DAINRH010000194.1:0-6202 GCA_036741905.1 Methylobacter sp.
AATAATGCCCATTAAGCTCGGCATGGTCATGGATTCCATCGACCATATCAACATCAAGAAAGATACCAGTTTTGCCATGTTACTCGAAGCGCAATCCAGAGGTTGGGAGCTGCATTACATGGAGCTGAACGACTTGTTCCTCCGAAACGGCAGGGCGTATGCCAGAACGCGGACGATTAAAGTTCAGCGCGATGAAAAAAGCTGGCACGAGTTTACGGCGGAGCAGGACATTCCTCTGGACGAGCTGGATGTGATCATGATGCGCAAGGATCCGCCTTTCGACCAGGAATACATTTACGCAACCTACTTGCTGGAACGCGCGGAAAGCATGGGCGTTTATGTGGTCAACAAACCGCAGTCGTTGCGGGATGCCAACGAAAAGCTTTTTACCGCATGGTTTCCGCAATGCTGCGCGGAGACGTTGGTGGCCAGGGAGCCTCGCAGAATCAGGGATTTTTTGCTGGAGCAGGGCGAAATCATTTTAAAACCGTTGGACGGCATGGGCGGTACCTCGATTTTCCATCTGCGCCAGGGCGACCCCAATCTTAGCGTGATTCTGGAAACCATGACCCAGTACAACAGCCGCTACGTGATGGCGCAAAAATACCTGCCGCAAATTGTCGACGGCGATAAACGTATCTTGCTGGTTAACGGCGAGGTCATACCTTACGCCTTGGCGCGTATCCCCGCCCAAGGCGAAACCCGCGGCAATCTGGCTGCGGGCGGACGAGCCGAAGGTCGGCCCTTAACCGATCGGGATCGCTGGATTGCCGAGCAGGTCGGGCCTACATTGCGGGACAAAGGCCTGGTTTTTGTCGGCATTGATGTGATTGGCGACACGCTGACCGAAATTAATGTCACCAGCCCCACCTGCGTTCAGGAATTGGATCGCCAATTTGGCTTGAATATTTGCGGTCAATTAATGGATCATATTGAAACGACCCTGCAATGAGAGAAAATCAGGTAATGTTTGATCCGCCTGCGCCGCTGTCTAATAACGACTCGTTATTGATCGCCTTATTTTTAGCGGCTGTCATTCATGTTGTGATCGGATTGGGGATAAATTTCACCGCGCCGCATCCGGAGCAAGTCAGCCGGTCTATCGATATTACTTTGGTCAATATGCCGGCCCAAAAAGCGCCTGAACAGGCGCAATTGTTGGCTCAGGAAAATCAGATCGGTGCGGAGGAGCAAAGCAGGAAGCCGGAGCCGCCTCCGCAACAACCGCCCGTCAAAGACGATAGCCAAGCCAAGCCGATACAAAAGAACGCGCCCGAACCCAGCGAACCCAAAGCGGCGAAAAAACTGATCACCCAGAAAAAGGCGGAAAAAAAGATCGTTACCGCAAACAAAAAACCGGAGACCGGGCAGCAAACTGAAAAGCGCCCGCAACTGACGGCCGAGATGCTACAGCAACAAATTGCCCAATTGGGCACCGAAATCAGGCTCAACCAGCAAACTGCCGAGCAAACCAAGATAAAATTTGTTGATTCGGTGAGCACCCATAAATACGTCGCCGCCCAATACATGAAAGATTGGGAAGACAAAGTGGAGCGTACCGGCAACCTTAACTATCCGGAAGTGGCGGCGAAGAAAAATTTTTCCGGCACCTTAACCATGGATGTCGGCATTAAAGCGGACGGCAGCATTTACAGCATACGCATCAACCAGTCTTCGGGAAATCCGGAATTGGATGAGGCCGCTAAAAAAATTGTCCGGATGAGTGCGCCTTTTGCGCCATTACCCGGAGACTTGCGAAAAGAGCTTGATGTGCTGGTGATCACCCGGGTTTGGAAATTTTCCGATGAATCAGGTATGTCCGCGCGGTAAGCAGTAAATAGACCAGCCTGTCCTGGGCTTGTCGACGGGCGGAAGCGCTTGTTTTCGCTTCGCCAAACAGGCTTATTTGGGGCTGCGAGACTGGTAATGCCGGGGTTTATAACATTTCGGACGCATCAGTCATGACCGCACGATAAACATTTGCTTAAGTCATCATAAACTTTGATACTAATACCCATGAACCAAGCTACCTACTTAACCGACCAGTTTATTATCGCCATGCCCAATCTGGCGGACCCCAATTTTTTCCATACGGTTGCCTATTTGTGCCAGCACAATAAGGACGGTGCATTAGGCATTGTCATCAACAGGCCGACAGACATGAAGTTGGGTGAAATTTTCAAACAGATGGATATAAACGTCACAGTGCCCGCTACGGCTGAAACGCCGGTTTTTGCCGGCGGCCCGGTGCAACAGGAACGCGGCTTCGTGGTGCATACTTCCGGCGGCGACTGGCATGCGACCATGGCTGTTTCTGAGACTATTTCCCTAACCACATCCCGTGATGTGCTTGAAGCCATTGCCGTAGGCGAGGGCCCGGAGCAGTATCTGGTGGCCTTAGGTTATGCCGGTTGGGGCGCCGGGCAATTGGAAAAAGAAATCATGGACAATTCATGGCTTAACACGCCTCCCGGTAAACAAGTGTTGTTCGATACACCGGTTAACTTGCGTTGGAGCGCGGCCGCCGACCAGATCGGCATTGATATTAATTTGTTAACCGCTCCGGCAGGACATGGCTGATGCCAGGCAATATTCGTTTGAACACTCGCCGGACGCCGCACCTGCTTCCGGCAGGTTTGCGGCATGCATATCATTGCTGGCGATCGCCGCACTTGTTCCAGACAAGTCAGCGGCATACACACCATCCTTGGCGATATAAACGATGCAAGACCCCTTATTAGCCAAAAGCAGCGCCGACACCTATTTAGGTTTCGATTTCGGCACTAAAAAAATAGGCGCAGCCGTCGGTCAAACCACCACTACTACCGCAAGCCCGCTGCAAACCATTCGTTCGATCAATCAAAACCCCAATTGGGACATCATCGGCAAGCTGATACAAGAATGGCGCCCGGCCGGTTTGGTGGTCGGCATCTCAAAGCAGGCCGACGGTTCGGACAACCCGGTAACGCCGCGCATGCTAAAATTTTGCAGACAGCTGGAAGGGCGTTATCAACTGCCGGTTTTTCAGCAGGACGAGACCCTGTCGACATTCGAAGCCAAACAACTGTTGTTTGACGAAGTCAACGTCAGCGCAGGCAAGCTTTGGGAAGTGCAAGACCAACTCGCCGCCCAGCTTATCTTGCAAACCTGGCTAAACGACCGTACAACAAAAGGATCATTAAGTGTTAAAAATTCCTGAATTATTAAATAACCTGGAAGCCGAGCTAAAACGTATTATCGACGAGCGGCAGCTGGTTAATCCGTTGATGATAGGCATCCGTACCGGCGGCGTGTGGATTGCCGAGCACATGCACCGGCGTTTAAATATCAGCGAACCGTTGGGATTGCTGGACATCTCATTTTACCGGGACGACTTTTCGCAAATCGGCGTCAATCCCAATGTAAAGCCCAGCCAGTTGCCGCCGCATATTGAAGGCCGCGACATTATCCTGATCGATGATGTTTTTTATACCGGCAGAACCATCCGCGCGGCAATGAACGAAATTTTCGATTACGGCAGGCCGAACCAGATCGTTTTGGCGGTGTTGATAGAACGCGACGGCAGGCAAATCCCGCTTAACCCTGATTGCGTCGGCGCAAGGATCACCTTAAATGCCGATCAACGGATCAAACTGACCGGGCCGGAACCCTTGGCCGTTCACCTGGAAACTATTGACGCGGTGGCATAAGCAATGACGGATAACCTGCAATTAAATGCGGAAGGCAAGCTTAAGCACTTTCTGACCATTGAAGGCCTGAGCAAGAGCTTATTGACGGAAATTCTCGATACCGCCGAATCGTTCGCCGGTATGTCCGAGCATCAGGTTAAAAAAGTGCCTCTGTTGCGCGGCAAAACCATCGTCAACCTGTTTTTTGAAAACAGCACCCGCACCCGCACGACCTTCGAGCTGGCCGCCACGCGGCTGTCCGCCGATGTAATCAACATGAATATCGCGACTTCGGCAACCTCAAAAGGCGAAAGCCTGCTCGACACCATACGCAACCTGGAAGCCATGTTTGTCGACATGTTTGTGGTGCGTCATGCGCTCAGCGGCGCGGCGCACTTTATCGCCCAACAGACCGCAGCGCATATCAGCGTCATCAACGCCGGAGACGGACAACACGCCCATCCGACCCAGGCCATGCTGGATATGTTCACCATACGCCAGCTCAAGCCGGATTTTTCCAGCCTCAGGGTGGCTATTATCGGCGACATATTGCATTCCAGAGTGGCGCGCTCGGAGATCCAGGCCTTAAACACCTTGGGCGCAGCTGAAGTCAGGGTGATTGCGCCCAAAACCTTGCTGCCCGCGCATGTGGAAAGTCTGGGCGTGAGTGTGTCGCATAATTTGACCGAAGGGCTGAAAGATATTGATGTGGTGATGATGTTGCGCTTGCAGAAAGAACGCATGACTTCGGCGCTACTGCCCAGCGAGAGCGAATATTTCAAATGTTTCGGACTCACCGAAGAGAAACTGAAAATCGCCAAACCCGATGCCATCGTCATGCATCCAGGCCCGATCAACCGGGGCGTGGAAATCGATTCCAAAGTCGCGGACGGTCCGCAGTCGGTGATACTCAAGCAAGTCAGCAACGGCATCGCCGTGCGCATGGCGGTCATGGCGATGGCGATGCAAAAGCAGGGAGCGACAGCATGATGTTACGCATAGATAAGGGAAGAATCATCGACCCTGCAAACAACATAGACCGCATCGGTTCCGTTTATATCGCAGACGGCAAGATTATTTCCGTGACTGAGGAACCGGCCGGTTTTAAGCCGGATACCGTCATCGATGCCGAAAATCAAATCGTATGCCCCGGTTTTATCGATTTAAGCACCCGCTTGCGGGATATGGGCCACAGCCGCAAAGCGACTTTTAAAAGCGAAGTGCTTGCCGCAGCCGCAGCCGGTATCACCACCCTGTGCCTGCAACCGGATACCGTACCGGTCATCGACACGCCTGCCGTTGTCGAGCTGATCAAGGAGCTGGCGGAAAAAGCCGATTATCCGCAAATCTATGCCGTCGGCGGGCTCACCCAAAAACTGGACGGCGCGGAACTGAGCTCCATGTTGTCGCTTAAACAGGCGGGCTGCATTGCCGTCGGTAATGCCAATCAGCCGGTCAAAAACCTGTTGATATTAAGACGGGCCATGGAATATGCGGCCAGCCACGATTTATTGCTGATGTTTCGACCCAATGATTTTTGGCTGAGCAATAACGGTTGCGCGCATGAAGGCGCAGTCGCCACCCGCTACGGCTTGCCCAGTACGCCGGAAGCCGCCGAAACCATTGCCCTGGCGCAATGCCTGGAATTGGCCGAGCTGACCGGTTGCCGCGTGCATTTCGGCCAGTTAAGCTGCAAACGTTCGGTAATTAAAATCCATCAAGCCAAAAAATACGGCTTGAAGGTCAGCGCCGATGTCGCCATTCATCAGCTGCACCTGACCGAAAACGACATGACGCCTTTCGACAGCGCCTATCATGTACAGCCGCCATTACGTACCGAGGCGGATAAGCAGTATTTAAGAAAAGGCCTGGCCGGAAGCACCCTGAACAGCATCTGTTCCGATCATCAGCCGCATGATTTGGATGCCAAGCTGGGGGCGTTCCCCGAGACCGAGCCGGGCATGTCATCGCTGGAAACCCTGTTGCCGTTAATGCTCAAACTGGTCGCGCAGCACGCCATCACGCTGGAACAGGGCATCGCCTGCTTAAGCGCCAATCCGGCGCGAGTACTGCGCTTGAATAGCGGCGCGTTAACGCCGGGCTTTTCGGCCGACGTGTGTATTTTCGACCCGGAACTCGACTGGCAGGTTAATGCGGAAAACTGGAAAAGCCAGGGCGTCAACACGCCGTTCTGGGGCCAAACCCTGAAAGGGCGGGTAACCCATACCTTGCAGGCCGGCAGGATTATTCACCGGTTATAGCGTCAGAAGATATTTGTCCACGAAAAGCACGAAAGACACGAAAATACTGCATCGTTAAGTAAGATTTGCTTCGTTCGCCCTGCTATCGAATGGGGCTCACTTCGCCCTCGGAGCGTGAGGATAATTACGATGACGTACGGCACATTTTTTAGACATTTTCGTGCTTTTCGTGCCTTTCGTGGACCATGTATAAAAATCAATTAATAACGGAAATACACAAACATGATGCAAAAAAGAACAGCTCACCAGATCGCCGATGTGCTGATTGAGGCT
>DAINRH010000194.1:6272-7701 GCA_036741905.1 Methylobacter sp.
ACACAGCTTCGCACGGGACATCGTGCTGATGAAACTGGTCGGCTTAAACCCGATCGTGGTTCACGGCGGCGGCCCGCAAATCGGTCAACTGCTGGAAAAACTCGGTAAAACCACCGGCTTTGTCGACGGCATGCGGATCACCGACAGCGAAACTATGGACGTGGTTGAAATGGTGCTGGGCGGGTTGGTCAACAAGGAGATTGTCAATCTAATCAACATGCATGGCGGCAAAGCGGTCGGATTGACCGGTAAGGACGGCAATTTCATCCGCGCCAAAAAACTGCATCTTACTCCCCGCGACAAGCTTGCCCCGGAGATTATCGATTTGGGTCATGTCGGCGAAGTGAGCAGCATAGATCCGGCGGTTCTCGATATGCTCGGAGCCAGTGATTTTATCCCGGTTATCGCACCGATCGGGGTCGGCGATGACGGGCATTCCTACAACATCAATGCCGATCTGGTCGCCGGAAAAATCGCCGAGCAATTGAAAGCCGAGAAACTGATTTTACTGACCAATATACCGGGCATTCTGGATAAGCAGGGCGAGCTGCTGACCGGCTTGTCGATTAAAAAGACCGAGGAGCTTATCGCCGACGGCACCATTTCCGGCGGCATGATCCCTAAAACCCGTTGCGCGACAGATGCGATCAAAGGCGGCGTCACCAGTGTGCATATTATTGACGGCCGAGTCGATCATGCGGTGCTGCTGGAGCTGTTTACCGATCAGGGTGTTGGGACTTTATTGCTTAAGGGGTAGTTTTTAAGGTTTTTTTCACCACGAACGACTGCAAGGACGCAGGAAGTAGAGCAACGCATGGAGCAGTTGCCGAGGCACGAAGAACACGAAGGAAAAGTTAAAGTAAAACGTTGTGTTTTAATACTGGAGTGTGGGATGTGCTGAACGCAGTGAAGCGCATCAATATCACGAGCGGTGCGCTTCGTGCCTCAGTGCATCGTACGACCCTGATTGCCCGTTCTGTTCGGGGATTGCATTGTGGATCCGTGCGATGCTCGACAAGCCAGGTAGGGTGCGCTGCGCGTACCTTAAAGCCTAACGTATCAATCATGATCTAAGAACCTATGCCGTGTTAGACTTAATCTCGTCCACAATGCGGTACGCGCAGCGTACCCTACAATTTTGATACTTTTCGGTGTTCTGCTTATGTCCCATTTTCGGCGCGCTTATGTTCCCGGCGGTTCCTTCTTCTTTACTGTGGTAACGGAACGACGCGCACCGATTCTTTGTACTGTACCTTCCGTGTTTTCCTACGCACAGCCATCCGCGAATGCCGCCAACGTTGGCCGTTTCGGATTGATGCACTAGTTTTGCTCGATAATCATCTTCATGTCATTTTGACAATGCCGGAAGGTGACACCAGCAATTCCCAATTTAAAACCCTGCTAGAATAAAGATTTTATCAACGCTCCA
>DAINRH010000195.1:0-7690 GCA_036741905.1 Methylobacter sp.
GGTTCAGATTGTGGTTCGCTATCGCTCACACAATCTAACCTTATTCGTTAGGCATAGATTTACCGTGGTTGAATAATGTGGTGCGCGCCAAGCAGCCACAACGCTTGCCGGTGGTGTTGACGCGCACGGAAGTGCGGGAGGTGCTGGCTCGGATGAAAGGCATGCATGGCTTGATGGCGAATATACTGTACGGAACCGGGATGCGCTTGATGGAATGCGTACGTTTGCGGGTTAAGGATGTGGATTTTGAGCGCAGTGAGATTCTGATCCGCGACGGCAAGGGCGGAAAGGATAGGGTTACGATGTTGCCGTCTTCGGTGGTGACCGGGTTGCAGACACATTTGGAACAACGGCGGACCTTGTTTGAAGACGATAAACGTATCGGCAAGGCGAATGTCTTTTTGCCGGACGCGTTGGCGACCAAGTATCCGAATGCGGCAACGGAATGGTGCTGGCAGTATATTTTCCCTTCCGGCCGCTATTCGATTGACCCGCGTAGTGGCATGGAGCGCCGCCATCATATTGACGAGAAATTATTGCAACGGGCGATGAAAAAAGCGGTGCAAGCCGCGGGGCTTGCCAAACCGGCCACGCCGCATACTTTGCGGCATTCTTTTGCGACGCATTTGCTGGAAGCGGGCTATGACATCCGCACGGTGCAGGAACTGTTGGGGCATAGCGATGTTTCCACAACAATGATTTATACCCATGTGCTGAATAAAGGCGGCAGGGGCGTATTGAGCCCATTGGATCAGCTCTGATTCTGAACAAACCCGAACGGATTTGCAACTCGTCCGCACTCTGTGCATAGCCATCCTCACCCCGCTTAGGGTTTAATTGAAAATAACTTCCCGAAACCACTATTTTCGATCGTCGAGCCGTTCGTGCTGACCCTTCGGCTGCGCTCAGGACTAAAGGCCTTGTCGAAGCATGATCGGCTTGACGCGGTAGCCCGAAATTTTCCCGCTCACCCTTCGACACGCTCAGGGCGAACGGAAAAGTTTCACCCAATCCATATCGGAAAGTTATTATTGCGCTACAGCCGGGGTCGGGCATGCTGTTTATGCCTGACACATCGAACGGTAGAATGTCGGGCAACGATAAAGTTGTTGCCCGATCTACCAGGCGCCATCCCCATTTCGTCTTTTTGGTTAGGGCCAAGTTACAGACTCATTACAAGCATTTCGAACAATTTTACTATCTGTGAAATATGTAGTTAATATATTATATATATCTTTATTTTTTTTTCTATTTAACTTCAATGCCTTATAGATTACAGACTCTTTTTCTGGAACACCTCTGGTATATCCATACAAACTAGGAAGAAGCACTCTATTGTCTACCTTGATACCAAAGATTATTGACTGATTACCGATAGAAGGCTCAAATGTATATTCAAACTCATTAAACCAAGTGCAAACCAATAACTTATCGCCTTTAGCTATTTTTCCTCGATAAACTTTTAAAACTTCTTCTTCCATAATAACTATTGGCAGGGTATCGCCATTTGCATAAACCAACCCATCATTAATTACCTTTATTCTTAAAGCCTGGCCTATAAAAACGGTGTCTGTTTCAATAGCTACCCGATTAAAAACTTCTTGGTCAGGCTCATCGGCTAGCTTTGCATGGACGAGATTTAAGTTAATAAAAAGTAACCCAAAAAGTATTAGCTTTACCATAGAAATATGTTGTTATAAAAATCTTCATAATTGAGATGTAACCCTGGGGGATAATTTTCCCTAAGCCAATCTGGGCTAAGTGGTGAGCCTCCGAATAAACCATATTCGAATATACGAGCATTATCCTCATCATAATTGAAAGGCGGTGAATGAGAAACTTCATGACCAATTGTGTTTTCAAGAGGGCCGCAAGTTTGTTTGTTAAATGCATCGGGTAAATAGATCGTTCCTTTATGGTTGTTTACTCCACAATTACCTTTAAGGACAGGGTGCTTCTCCTTCTGGTCACAATCAAAAGTTGTATTGTCCAATACCTCCGAAAACGCCTTACCTACTCCTCCTTTATCGGCTTTATCTTGTGCTGCTGGACATGCATTTTCAATTTTTTCCTTTTGTCTTTTATTACAATTGATTATTTCGAACAACCCCAATGGATCAATGGCATTAGTCGGATTCCCGCTAACATACCCGTAGGTATTAATTCCACCAGACAACCCTATCGGATCGCTCTCAATATACCGCCCTGTTCTAGGGTCATAATCCCTAAAGTAATTGTAGAACAGCCAGGCTTCTTGGTCGTAGTATTGGCCCGGAAAACGGAGGTTGAAGACGAAATCGCCAAGACCGAAAGGATTCTGATCCGGCAAACTGTTACCGAAGGCTTCGGACTCCCAGCTCCATACTACCCGATTGTCGTTAGGCCGGGTAATTTTTCTGGGCGTACCAAGATGATCGGCGTGGATGTAGTAGATGCCCGGTGTTGCGGTTAGATTGGTTGCCGGCTTCAGCACGGCTACCGGCAGGTCACCCAGCCAGATGATTTCCTGGATCAGTTGACCTGTGACGTCGTATTCGCCGGTCAGGTGGCCTTGTTCGTCGTAGAAGTATTGGCTGGTGTTTCCGGCGTTGGTTTTGGTGATGCGCTGGCCGAGGGCGTCGTAGCCGTAGTGGGTGGTTTGTCCTGTTGCGGTGTTGGTGGTTGTGATTTTTCTCCCGGCGGCATTGTAGCTATGGCTGTAGCTGCCGTCGCCAGTCAGGTTACCGGCCGGGTCGTAGCTGTAGCTGACGATTTGTGCGCCGCTCTGGCTTTGCAGGCGGTTGCTGTTGGCATCGGTGCTATAGCTGTAGAGGGTGGCGCTGTCTTTTATTTTTTCGGTGCGGTTGCCGCTGAGGTCGTAGCTGTAGTCGATGCGGCTGATTTGTGCTTCGCCGCGTTGGCTGGAGGTCAACCGGTCGAGTTGGTCGTAGTCGTGATGCTGGTTTAGGCTGGGGTCGATGTCGTCGATGGAGCTGGTTTGCCGTCTGGCTGCGTCGTAGCCGTAGTAGCGGCCGCCTTGCAGTTGGGTTTGGGCGTCGAAGCCCATGCCGACGATGACGGTGCGTCCGGCGAGGTCGTGGAAACGTTCGTTCTGCTGGTTGTTGCCCCAGGTCCAGCCGTTGACTTGGCCGTCGGGTTCGTAGCCGATCTGGCTGATGACGGGCTGGCCGTTGCTGGTAATGGCGGTGATGCGGTTGCCGGTCCATTGGTATTCGAGGGTTTGTCCGCCGGGGCTGAGGCTGTTGATGCGTTGCCCTGTACTGTTGTAGCTGTGGCTGACGGTTAACGGGGTTGCGGCTGCGCTTTGGGTTTTGCTGGTGATGCGGCCGTGGCTGTCGTAGCTGTAGCGGGTCGTGCCGGTGTTGTTGCTCAGGCTGCACAGCCGGTTGATGCCGTTGGTGCAGTTGTCCCAGGTGTAGGTGACGGTTTGGTCGTCGTAGGCAATCTGGCTGATGCGGCCCAGGCTGTCGTAGCTGTAGTTCGCGGTTTTGCCGCGGGCGTCGGTGCGGGCGGTAAGGTTTCCGGCGGGGTCGTGGCTGAACTCGGTGATGCCGGTGTCGGGGCTGTTTTGTTGTTGCAGGTTGCCCAGGCTGTCCATGGTGTAAGTGGTGGTGAGGTTTCTGGGGTCGGTGATGCCGGCGATTTGTCCGAGGCTGTCGTAGGCGGTGTCGATTTGTCCCTGGGTGCTGCCGATGACGGTTGGATGGAGTTCGAGCTGGCGTACCGGTTGGTTCAGGGCATCATACTGGACTTGGCGGATGCGGCCTAGCGGGTCGGTGATCTGGGTCAGGTTGCCGTTGGCGTCGTATTGGTAGGTGGTGACGGCCGGTGCGGTGAAGGTGGCGTTGACCGATTTTGCTTGGCTCAGGGTGACAGTGCAGGTGGTCGCTGTGCCGGTGCAGGCGCCGAACCAGCCACCGAAGGTGGCGTCAGTTGCCGGGGTGGCGGTCAGGGTGATGACTGTTCCGGTGGCGAAGTCTGCGCTACAGGTGCTGCCGCAGTCGATTCCTGCCGGTGTGCTGATGAGGGTGCCGGTGCCTGATCCGGCTTTGGTGAGTCTGAGGGTTTTAAACGCCGGGACGAAGTCGGCGCTGACGTTTTGTGTCTGATCCAGGGTGATGGTACAGGTGGCTGTTTTGCCTGTGCAGGCGCCTGTCCAACCTTCGAAGGTCGAGTCGGTGGCCGGTGTTGCGCTCAGGGTGACTTGGGTACTCCAGTCATAATTGGCGCTACAGGTGGCGCCGCAGTCGACGCCGGCCGGTGTGCTGGTGATCGCTCCGCTTCCGCTGCCGGTTTTGGCGGCGGTCAGTGTCATCTGCATCGGGGCAAAGCTGGCGGTGACGTTTTGGCTCTGGTCCAGGGTGACGGTGCAGGTAGTCGCGGTGCCGGTGCAGGCACCGGACCAGCCGCTGAAGGTCGAGCCGGTTGCCGGTGTCGCCGCCAGAGTCACCACGGTACCCCAATCGTAGACGGCGCTACAGGCAACGCCGCAATCAATACCGGTTTGTAAGCTGGTGAGGGTGCCTCCGGTTCCGGTGCCGGTTTTGGCGACGCTGAGTGTCATTTGCATCGGTGCAAAGTCGGCGCTGACGTTTTGCGTTTGGTCCAGGGTCACGGTGCAGGTGGTTGCGGCGCCGGTGCAGGCACCGGACCAGCCGTTGAAGGTGGAGCCGGTTGCCGGTGTGGCGGTCAGGGTGACGACTGTGGTTGGTTTGCCTGAAGGGTCATGGTCTTCGTCTTTGTCATGTTCACTGTCTTGTTCCCCACCCTTCCCTGAGTCGTCATGATGCGCCGCATTTTTTTGTGGGTAGGAGGCGCTACAGACTGCGCCGCAGTCGATTCCGGCCGGTGCGCTGGTCACTGTGCCGGTTCCCGATCCGGTTTTGCTGACGTTTAGGGTTATCGGCAGCAATGCGGTTTTGGCGGTGACGTTTTGCGCTTCTTTCAGGGTAACGGTGCAGGTGGTAGCAGTCCCTTTACAGGCACCGCTCCAGCCGTTGAATGTGGAGTCTGCCGCGACGGTGGCGGTCAAAGTGACGCTGGTTTTAGTTTTGAACTCGGTGCGGCAGGTGTCGCCGCAGTCGATGCCGGCCGGAGAGCTGGTGATGGTTGCGTTACCGGCTCCGGCCTTGGCTATTTTGAGTTCGGCGGTTTGGTCATGCTTTTTTGAGCTATGGGTTTTGTCGTCTGCCTTTGCGAGTCCGGTTGCGAATAAAGTTGCCAGCAGTAAGGCTAGCTGCACGAATGCTGTGTATTTTATTGGTTTCATGACGGCTCCCTTATTGCGGCAAGGTCAGGCTTTGAAGACGCGACAGGGCGTCGTAGACTCGGCTTTGGCTGCGCGCCAGTTGGCCGCCGGGATCGTGCGCTTCTTCCTTGATCCGGTTGCCCAGGGCATCCAGGGTATAAGTCAGGGTGTTGCCGAGGTTGTCCTGGGTTTTGATCAGGCGATGGGCGGCGTCGTAGCTGTAATCCAGGTAGGCGCCGTCGGGGCGGGTGACGCGGGTGAGTTGGCCTGCGGGATCGTAGCTGTAGCTGGTGGTTTCGCCGCCGCTATCGTGGGAGGTGAGCCGCTGGCGCACGTCGTAAGTCAGGGTGGTGACGAGGCCGTTGGGGTCGGTGAGTTGTTCCAGCCGGCCATGGGCGCTGTAGCGGTTCAGCTGGGTGCTGTGGCCGATGGCGTCGGTGATTTGTTTGAGTTGGCCCCGGCAGCCGAGGTGTCCGCCGGTGCATGCGGCATCGACAGGGTAATAGTCGTAGGTGGTCAGGTCGGAGATGTCGGTGCGCGGACCGTCTTCGACTTTTTGCAGTAAGACACCGGGGACGGCGGCGGAATAGGTGTAGGCGGTGTTCCAAGTGCGCGCGGTGTTGGCAGCCAGATCTTTGACGGTCTTTTGGGTGAAGTCGCCTTGGCTGTTGTAGGTGTAGCTGGTTTGCCGGTTGGCGTTGGTGATTTGTACCGGCAGGCGGAAGCTGGAATGCCATACGGTGGTGATGGTGCGGGTTGCCGGGGTGGTCGCTCCGGTCGAGGTCAGGCCTTCGGTGCGACTGGTTTCGAGGTTGCGGCTCAGGTCGTAGCTGTAGGTGGTTTGGTTGCCGTTGAAGTCGGTGCGGGATGCGACGTTGCCGTTGGCGTCATAAGTGAGCGCCGACGCGGAGGCGCCGCAGCCTGAGCCGCCGGGTTGCGATTGTCCGGTGGGCTTGACGACGCCGAGGATGGTCTGGAAATTGTAGGTGCGTGCGGTATTCAGCGCATCGGTGACGGTGGTGCTGCCGTCGGCGTTGTAGGTCAGGCTGACCCGTTCGGCGCCGCCTGCGTGTTCGGTGGATATGGCGCGGCCTTGGGCATCGTAGCTATAGGTGGCGTAGCGGCTGCCGTTTTCGTCGGTGATGCCGGTCAGGGCATGGGGGAAGCCGGTGTTTTCGTAATGGTAGGTTTTGCTGGTGCCGTCGGGATAGGTGACGGAGGCGAGGTTGTTGGCGTCGTAGGTATAGTGGTACACGCCACCGGCGGGATCGGTCAGGGTGCTGATACGGCTGTCCGCATCATAGATAAAATTGAGTTGGCGGCCAAAGGGGTCGGTGACACGAATTAATAGCCCAGCTGCGGGGGCTGTGGTTGCGGATGTCGATGCATCGCTATAAGTTAGCGTTTGCGTGAGGCCTGAGTGGTCAGCGATGGTGATGAGCTTGTTGCCTGAGGCATTGTAGGTTTCTACTGTACCATTAGCCGTAGTGTAGCGCCAACCGGTACGAACGTTTGAACTATCTTTGAGCTCTTTGAGACGATCAGTCACGTCGGCATCGGCCGTCCAAACAGCTGCGCTTTGCTGGAAGTTATATTCTTTTCCGTCATTTCGGCGGATCGTTACCCAGGCTCCAAGTGATTGTACTGCAATCGATCTTGTGTAGGCATGAACCCATCCTGAGCCTAAGTTGGAACTATTGGCCGTTGTGCCGGCGTTGTAATACCGGTCGAAGATCAGGCCAAATGCGCTGCTAGGCAGATCGGTCTCATGCTGCCATTTGTTACCGGTGCTTGCATTAATGGGATTTCCAACACCCATGGAGCCATAGCCTGGGCCATCGGAGCCGCCACCACAGCAACTACCGCCACAACCATAGGTTTTAGGCGGTAACTCACATTTACCGGTGTCCCGATTTGGGATCTGTCTATCAGGGCACGACAAATAGTAGAAAGTAGCATAATTGTAAGTAGAACAAGAAGGGTAGTTTGAGCAAAGCCATCCAGCGTTCCAAAAGGGTGGGTAAAAGTACGCGCCATGATTACAAAAACGATCAGGAGGGTAGCCGTGAGCTGTTGTAAAGACAATGCATGCTTGGTGCGCATCCGCTTCCCGATAAAAATATTCTTCAATATGAGCATGAGACGGAATAACCATGGTCACTTTGGCTATTGCCCTGTTTGGATGAATCACAACAAAAACGAATAAGAGCCAACTTAAAGTGGTAAAGCACAATCTAACAATTTCGGTGCTTACACTCGGTAATATAGGCAGACTTGGATTTGATGGAATTTGTGACTGGAGATGTTGTGCCATATTTATTACCTGATTCGTTTTCAATTTATAAACAAGTGAATGGTGTTCCAGCAATACGAATTTAAGCGTAAGAGTCCAACCGGTACACATCATCAGTCCGTTACCGATATGCTTTAATCCAGGTCGCC
>DAINRH010000196.1:0-7673 GCA_036741905.1 Methylobacter sp.
CCTGGATTTAATCACGCCGCAATATGTTTCCGACTTGATCGCCTGGGGCGCAATCGGCGCCAGAACCACCGAAAGCCAGGGACACCGCGAATTGGCTTCGGGCGTATCTTGCCCTATCGGCTTTAAAAACTCCACCGACGGCACCATAAAAATCGCCATCGATGCGATAGGCGCGGCGATGAGTCCGCATCACTTTATCTCGCTGAATAAAGCCGGTCATTCGGCTATTTTCTCAACCACCGGCAATGAAGACGTGCATATCATTTTAAGGGGCGGCAATGATCGCCCTAATTATGACGCGGTCAGCGTTGAGCAGGTCGCCGAAGGCCTGGTCAAGGCCGAGCTAAAGCCGAATATCATGATTGACTTCAGCCATGCCAATAGCTTGAAGCAATGCCAGCGGCAGTTGATCGTCGGCGACGATGTCGCCCAGCAAATCGCGGGCGGCGACCACCGGATTATGGGCGTGATGATTGAGAGCCATCTGAAGGCGGGCAGCCAAAAGGTTGTTGAAGGACAGCCGCTGGTCTACGGCCAAAGCATTACCGATGCCTGCTTGTCCTGGGACGATACCGTCCCGTTGTTAAGAGAGCTGGCGCAAGCGGTGCAAAAACGCAGAACCGTGGACACCAGCCGGAGTTTAAGTAAATGATAGTTTATGTAAACGGCGAAACCCGCGACTGCGCTGAAAACAGCACGGTTGCCGATGTGGTTAGCGATTTGGGCTTAACCGGCAAAAAAATTGCGATTGAATTGAATAAGGAAATTCTGCCGTTCCAGCAATACGATACTCAGGCGTTACAAGCCGGGGACCGTCTGGAAATTGTCCATGCGATTGGCGGCGGTCAGGATGATTCTTTCATGCTGGCCGGGGTCAAATATCACTCAAGATTGCTGGTCGGCACCGGCAAATATAAGGATATGGAAGAAACCCGCTTGGCCATCGAGGCCAGCGGCGCGCAGATTGTGACGGTGGCGATACGTCGCACCAATATCGGCCAAAATCCCGGCGAGCCTAATTTACTGGATGTCATTTCGCCGGATAAATACACCATTCTGCCCAATACCGCCGGCTGTTATACCGCCGAAGACGCGGTAAGAACCTGTCGTTTGGGCCGGGAATTGCTCGGCGGCCACAAGCTGGTCAAGCTGGAAGTGCTGGCCGACCAAACCACTTTGTTTCCCGATGTTGCTGAAACCTATATCGCCGCCGAACTGCTGGTCAAAGACGGCTTCGACGTGATGGTCTACACCAATGACGACCCGATTGCCGCCAAACGGCTGGAAGAGATCGGCTGCGTCGCGGTCATGCCGCTGGCTGCGCCGATCGGCTCGGGTCTGGGGGTGCGCAATCCCTATAATATTCTGACCATTGTTGAAAATGCCAAGGTACCCATTTTGGTCGATGCCGGCGTCGGCACAGCGTCCGACGCCGCCATTGCTATGGAACTGGGTTGCGACGGGGTGTTGATGAATACCGCGATTGCCGCCGCTAAAAACCCGATACTGATGGCTTCGGCCATGCGTAAAGGCATCGAAGCGGGCCGGGAAGCATTCTTGGCGGGACGCATGCCGCGGAAGCGTTTTGCCTCGGCGTCATCGCCGATAGACGGCTTGTTTTTTTAATTTTGCCGAGATGCCCGTGCGGGCGTCTTTTTATTCTAAAACCCTACATTTGTCCACGAAAGACACAAAAAGCACGAAAACCAAAAGCATCGTAGCAGAGTAATGCAAGAGCCATTACCGAGCGTCTCTAATTCTGCTTTGTCCGATTATCAAAAAATACAGCCAAGCAGACTAAAATCCCGTTCACCCTGAGCCTGTAAGGGTGAACGGGATTTTAGTCTGCTCCCTGCATATAATCTGCCAGAATAAATCAGTATGCTGCATTGGTTTAGCAATCCGCCATTGGGGCCGCGTTCCATAGCCTAGCGTCTCTTTAGAGAATTTTCGTGCTTTTCGTGTCTTTCGTGGACAAAATGATTTCTCTATAGCCTTTCGTTTTTATGCTCACACCTGAACAAACTCCCACGCACAGAATCCGCAGTTTTATCCGTCGGCAAGGACGCATCACCCAAGGCCAACAATTGGCTTTGGATAATCATTGGGATAAATATTGTCTCGATCCTAATGCCGACTATGATTTCAGCCAGGTTTTCGGCCGTACCGCGCCGTTGATTGTCGAAATAGGTTTCGGCACCGGCGACAGCCTGGCGAAGATGGCGGCGGCCAATCCCGATAATGATTATATCGGCATCGAAGTGCATAAACCGGGCGTCGGACATTTAATGCTGCTGCTGGATCAGCAAGGCCTGACCAACGTCAGGATCTATTGTCACGATGCGATTGATATTATTGAACACAAGTTTGCCGATAACAGCTTGGCCGGCGTGCATTTGTTCTTCCCCGACCCGTGGCCGAAAAAGAAGCATCATAAACGGCGTATCGTCCGTCCCGGTTTCGTGGAATTATTAGCCCGGAAATTGCAGCCTGGCGGTTATTTCCATGCGGCGACGGATTGGCAAAATTACGCGGAACACATGCTGGAAATATTGTCGTCCGGCGCGGGTCTTGGCAATACCAGCCAAACCGGCGACTATTGCGAACGCCCCGAATACCGCCCGCTAACAAGATTCGAGCAACGCGGTTTACGCTTGGGGCACGGCGTTTGGGATTTGATTTTTAGAAGAAAATGAACAGAACCTGGATGGGTTTCGGCTAACGCCTCCGCCCATCCACTTTGAACCTTATGTCCGTTTAACTGCCAACATCCAGCTGCATCGCGTTAATGATGATAGCCAATTCCTCGCGTTGCCGTTTTAACGGCTCCAATTCCGCTTCAAGGCTGGCAATATTTTCAATAATACTGTCTTTCGACTCGTTGATTTTTCTCAACATTTGCAGACGGCCTTCAATCTGTTTTTTATGATCTTTAATTTGATGCATCAGCGGCGTTAAAACGCCGTTACTCCAGGTCGTAGCGTCGGCATGCGCCTGTTTGAGTATATTCCTGGCCTTGGTAATCAGCGTACTGTAAAGCTTGTTGATAACAATGCTTTGTTCCGACATCGTGGTCTTGGCGCTGGAGCGAAACGCTTCGCCTTCATCGAAAATCTGTTCCAGTTCAATCTGGTATTGTTTGATCGAAAACAGCTGAGGCTCGATCTCCTTAAAGCCGTATTCATCCTTGAATTTTTTGTGTATCGCCTTGACCAGCCGCCGGGTTTCATTGGTAATATCGACGGAGTCCTGCAACAGATCACGCAACTCATCGAACAATTTACGGATATTTTGCTTCATGCCGTAGGTTGTCAGACTCTTTGCCATGTCATGTTTGGTGGTTTTGATGATGTCATCGATTTTTTCTTTGGCGAATGAATCAATCAGCATCTGGGCCTGAACGGCAAAAACCCGGCGACTGGCCTGGAAGTTCTCGACATTGGCCATGTAAAGATTTTGTCGATCCCGCGTCTCGGCCATCAATTTACCGGTCATATCGGCGTTTTCGAAATCGATTTTTTTGAACTCATCAAGCTGCGCAACAGCATTTGCGAATGAAGCGCTTGTTAAGTTGGACGATTCATTAACCAGAAAACCGATGTCGCGAGCAATGGTTCCCAGCAGGATATTTTTGCGTTGCTTTAAAATATCGTTGGCCAGGTAGTTTTCCAATGCGGACAGACGGCTTTTCTCAAGCAAAGACTCATCGGCTTTAACCTTGGCAAGCAGCGCTTGTTTGGCTGAAACCGGAAAAATGACGTTTTCGTTTATTTTTAAAGTAGTCGCCGAGGTTTTTATTTGCGAGCGAATGGAATCGTCATAGCCGTTTTCATCGGCAAGATCATCCCACATCGCATCGATTTTATTCATCACCACCGCTAAACCCTGCTTGCTTCCGCCACGATTATTACAAACATGGTTGTGCCACATTTCCAGGTCGCTTTTGGTCACGCCGGTATCGGCAGCCAGTACGAAAATAATGGCTTGAGCGCTGGGCAACATGCTTAAGGTCAATTCCGGCTCGGTTCCCAAGGCGTTTAAGCCTGGGGTATCGAGTATCGACAAGCCTTCTTTTAATAACGGATGGGGAAAGCTGATCAAGGCATGGCGCCAGCAGGGAATTTCAACTTTATCCGGATTGACGATGCCCTGCTCTGCCGCTTCACGCTCATTCCACAGGCCCAACTTGTCGGCGATGTCCCGGTCAACCCGCTTGGTAGCGACCAGTTCTTTAAACGCTTCCTGCATTTGCGTGGGCGAGTCGCAGTCAAGGTCGATCTGGGTCCAGCGATCCGGATTTTTCTTGAATTCTGCCAGCGAAATGTCTTCAAGGCGGCTTTCGATATTGAGCAAACGGATGTAATTGCCGCCCTGTTCGTCGTGAAAAAGTTCGGTGGGCGACATGGTGGTGCGCCCCGGCGAAGACGGAAGCAACCTGACCCCTGTTTCGGCAAAAAACAGCGCGTTAATCAGTTCGGTTTTTCCGCGGGAAAATTCAGCAACAAAAGCCAGCGTGATCTTGTCCGATTGCAGGCCATTAAGAATATTTAAAATGGTTTCAGTGCTATGCGGATCATTCATGCCGTAGCGACTACGCCATTGGTGGTACATTTCTATAGCTTGAACCAATTTTGCACGCCATACCGAATATTCGTGCATTTGTTCTTTAAATTCCATATTCCTCATGGTGCGCCTTTTGTTGCTAACATGATTTTATAAGTTAGTCGAAACTATCGATTTGTAGCCCTGCATAGGCCGCATGAATGCAGTCTACGCAGGTATTGCAGGGACCGAATACCGCCCGTGCAGTCGCCGGATGACGATGATTTTTTGGCTAATTGTAGTCTATATATCAAGAACTGTTAGCTTAAGATGTTTATTTTTTAACGAGTCTTGGCTATTTTTAAATACCGTAAAGACCTTGATAAGCTTTTATCGCATCGAGTAAAGAGGCGTCTGTCTTCTCATCAACCGTCAGGTATTCAATAATATTTGCCAAGCTAATGATGGCAAGCACTGGCATTGCAAATTGGTCTTTAACTTCCTGAATCGCGGACAGCTCATTTTGGCCTTTTTCCTGCCTATCCAGCGCAATTAATACGCCCACCGGTGTTGCATGGGCATTTTTTATGATGTCTACGGATTCCCTGACCGAAGTACCGGCAGTAATCACGTCATCCAGGATAAGCACCTTGCCCTGTAGCGGCGAGCCTACCAAACTGCCGCCCTCGCCATGATCTTTTGCTTCTTTGCGGTTGAAGGCGAAGGGAATATCTTCGCCGGTTAACCGGGCATAGGCTATCGATGTCGCGCTGACCAGCGTGATGCCTTTATACGCAGGACCGTAAAGGATGTCCGGCTTAATATCGGATTGAATCAAGGCCTGGGCGTAAAACTGTCCCAGCTTGCCAAGTTGAGCGCCGGTATTGAATAGTCCGGTATTAAAAAAATAAGGACTGATGCGGCCTGATTTCAACTGGAATTCGCCGAATTTTAGTACGCCGCATTCCAGCGCATAGGAGATAAAGTCTTTTTGATAATCAAGCATGATAATTATGGAAGTTAAGTTTGCAGGGATTAATGAATGAATTTCTCTAAAATATTGTCCAGAAAGTTCCAGCCTTGTTCCGAGCAATAATAGTGATTGTTTTGTTGGACAAGCAAGTTTTGTTTCACGCAATCGGATAAGGCAGGTTCCAGCGTTTCAGCCGCAAGGCCGGTTGCCGCCTGATAAGTTTCCAGTGTAAAGCCCTGCTTCAGGCGCAAATGATTCATGATGAATTCTAACGGCAGCTCCGCTACAGCAATCGCCTCCGCCCCGCCGTTTTGATGCGAATCGCTTAAATACTGTTCCGGGCTTTTGGGCTTAAAACTGCGAATAATGCGCTGCGGTAATTGCTGAGTGATTTTGCCGTGAGCGCCCGCGCCTATGCCCAAATAATCGCCGAACTGCCAATAATTTACATTATGGCGGCATTGTCGGCCTTGTTTACTGTAGGCCGAGACCTCATATTGTCGATAGCCGTGCTCGGCCAACAGGCTTTGACACTGTTTTTGCGTACTGAAGATGGTTTCATCATCGGGCAGCTTGGGCGGAAACTTATGAAACCAGGTATTGGGTTCCAAGGTTAACTGGTAAAAGGAAATATGCGTAGGCTTGAGACTTATCGCCGTTTCCACATCCGTTTTAGTGCTTTCAGGACTTGCCCCCGGCAAGCCGAACATCAAATCCAGGTTAAAATTGTCAAAACCCGACTGGCGGGCAATCTCGGCGGCATGAATGGCCTCCTGCGCCGAATGAACGCGGCCCAGTTTTTTTAATAAGGAATCGTTAAAGCTTTGTATGCCGATCGACAAGCGGTTGATGCCCAACGCCCTGAACTCAGCAAATTTATGGCTTTCAAACGTGCCGGGATTGGCTTCGAGAGTAATTTCCACCCCCTCTTCAAGCCTCAGCTGTTGCTCTATGCCGCGCAATAATCGGTTAATCGCTTCGGGCGAAAACAAACTGGGGGTGCCGCCGCCGATAAAAATGCTGCTTATCGGCCGGGTGATATGATAGCGTTCCCTGTCGAGGGCTAAATCGTCCAGCAGTGCCGCAACATAAGCGGTTTCGGGCATGTCGGCTTTAACCGCATGCGAATTAAAATCGCAATATGGGCATTTTTTAATACACCAGGGAATATGAATATAGAGACTAAGCGGCGGCAAGAGACTTTTTGCTGTATGGTTTTAAATGGCGGTCAGTTTAACACATGGACCTTTGATGAATAAGACTTCATGCGGCGCAGGGCCGATCTTATGCCTGCCGATTTAAGGCAACCGCAAGGGATCGCCGCTACAATTTATTGATGACTAACTACTTCAAAACGAGAATATATGCGACTGTTACTGGTTGAAGACGACGAAATACTAGGCGATGGACTGGTCGAAGGTTTAAAAATGGAAGGCTATGCGGTTGACTGGCTGACCAACGGCAAACTGGCCGACGAGGCCTTGAAACTCAACTGCTATGAATTGATCGTACTGGACCTTAACTTGCCGGATATGGAAGGCCTGGACATTTTGAAAGCGTTAAGAGCGCGCAAAGACGAAACCCCGGTCATGGTGCTGACCGCCAAGGATACCGTGCCTGATCGCGTGGAGGGCCTCGATAGCGGCGCCGACGATTTTGTAATTAAACCGTTTGAACTGGATGAAGTATGCGCCCGGCTAAGAGCCTTGGCGAGAAGAAACGAAGGCCGTAGCGTCCCCAATATCGAGTATAAAGGGATTGTATTGGATCCTGCCGCCCATCAGGTAACCTGGAACGATGAAAAGGTTGAGCTGTCGCAAAAAGAATTTGAGATACTGAGTTTTTTAATGAGCAATATCGGCAAGGTTATTTCCCGCGCCCGGCTTGAAGAAAGCTTGTACTCATGGGATTCCGATGTCGAAAGCAATACCGTCGAAGTCCATATCCACCATCTGAGAAAAAAACTCGACTCGTCCATTATCCGCACCGTCCGGGGTGTGGGTTATATTATCGATGAAGATTGATTTTAATAAAAAGTATCGTCCACGAAAATTACGAATAGGGTAGTTGCTTTAACCGATAAGTAGTTGGGCAAGCGTTTTTCGGCATGTGTGGGAGCGGCTTTAGCCGCGATTGTCGCGGCTAAAGCCGCTCCCAC